>NZ_CP098023.1:0-300000 GCF_030440425.1 Microbulbifer sp. MI-G | reverse complement strand
ATGCTGATACACTCGCCGCGCTCCAGCAGGGCAGCGCCTTCAGCCACATCCTCGCCGCAGCGGCGGATATGGTCACCGGGACAGACCTGGCAGGTAATGCGAATCGACTCGCCCCGGGCATTGACATTTTCCTGCATAACGACGGTGTCGGCCCCGGCGGGCAGGGCGGCACCAGTCATAATGCGCACACAGGTGCCCGGATTCACCACCCCATCGAAGGGGGCTCCGGCGAAGGACTTGCCGATCAGTTCCAGCGGCAGGCCGCTGGCCAGGTCTTCAAAGCGCAGGGCATAACCATCCATGGCAGAGTTGTCACAGGGCGGCAGATGCACACCGGAACGGATCTCCTCAGCCAGTATCCGGCCACTCGCACGCACCAGTGGCAGTGTCTCGGTTCCTGCAATGGGGCTCAGCACCTGCAGCAGTTTTTCACGGGCGCTTTCGAGGGGCATCAGGCCCGGCTGGGCACAGCAGTCAATGGTGGGCATGGGAAACCTCTCTCACTGTATTCCTTGCCGCTGGGCGCGGCGCGCGTCAGTGGGCCCGGTCCTGGGACTCCGGGCGCTTCTGGTTGACCATCCACACGGCGGCCTCCACACGGGAGCGCATTCCCAGCTTCTTCAACAGGTGTTTCACGTGTACCTTGACGGTGGCATCACTGATATCCAGCTCACGGGCGATCAGTTTATTGCTGAGGCCGTCGGCAATCAGCTGCAGTATCTGGTATTCGCGACTGGTGAGACTGGAGAGGGTGTCTGCGCCGGAGTTGTCCGGTTTGCGCAAAGCCGAGGCGAGGATTTCGGTGAGGCGCTGGCTGATAGCGAGCTTGCCGTGGGTGGCCTGGATCACCTGCTCGAGAATGTCTTCGGGCTCCATATCCTTGAGCAGATAGCCGTCGGCACCAGCGCGAATGCAGGATACAACATCGGCATTATTGTCGGACACCGTGAGAATGACGATGCGCGAGGTCACATCGGCGGCACGCATCGCGCGCAGGGTGTCCAGCCCGTCCATGCCGCGCATATTCAGGTCCAGCAGAATAAGGTCCGGTTCGTGTTGCTTGGCCAGTTGCAGCGCTTCCTCCCCGCTGCTGGCCTCGGCCACCAGTTCCAGGCCGGGCTCCATGGCAAACAGTTGCTTGAGCCCCTTGCGGAACAGGGGGTGGTCATCGACCATCATGACGGTGGCGGACTGGGTCATGGAGAATCCTGCTTTGTGGTGCGATTTGTATTAAATCTGAACAGTGACTTTACCATAGCGCCCAGCGGCTGCGGCTACCCCCAAAGAGGTAGTCAATACGCGCACAGGGCAAAGGGATTACTTACTGAGGGTAATTGAGCACACAGGGCCCCCGGCCCATAGTGGCTGCAAGAATCATTTCTAGGAGGAGTGGCCGCTGTGTCTGACATCTACGAATGGGCCCCGGAGGACAGCAAATTCTGGCAGTCCAAGGGCAAAAAAATCGCAAACCGCAACCTGTGGATATCTATTCCCAGTCTCCTGTGCGGCTTCGCTGTGTGGCTCTACTGGGGCATTATCACCGTACAAATGCTCAACCTCGGCTTTCCCTTTGCCAAGGCCGACCTGTTTACCCTGATGGCGATCGCCGGGCTCACCGGAGCGACCCTGCGCATTCCCAGCAGCTTCTTTATCCGGTTGTTTGGCGGGCGCAACACCATCGTGTTTACCACTGCGCTGCTGATGATTCCCGCCCTCGGCGCCGGCATCGCCCTGCAGAATAAGGAAACCCCGCTGTGGACATTCCAGCTGTTGGCGCTGCTGTCCGGTATCGGCGGTGGTAACTTCGCCTCTTCCATGTCCAACATCAGTTTCTTTTTCCCCAGGGAAAAACAGGGCCTGGCCCTGGGCCTGAATGCAGGCCTGGGCAACTTCGGTGTTACCACCATGCAGATCCTGGTACCGCTGTTTATGACCTTCGGTGCCTTCGGCGCTGCCGGCGGCGATCCCATGACCCTGGTGAGCAGCTCCGGCTCCCTGATCGGCAAGGTACCGGCGGGCTCCGAGGCATGGATTCAGAATGCCGGCTTTGTGTGGCTGCTGTTTTTGCTCCCCCTGGCCTTTATCGGCTGGTTCGGTATGAACAACCTGCGCACCGAAGAGGTCTCCCCGGATGTGGGCAGCGCCCTCGGCGCTATGGTCAAGATGACCATGATGCTGGGCATCGGCCTGTTTACCGCCGTGGTGGGTCTGTGGCTGCTGCTGCCGGAGGCAGCCAACGGTTCCGGCTGGGGGGTGCCCAAGGAAGTGGTACTGGTGCTGGTGATTGCCGCTACGGTGCTGGGCCTCAAATTCCTGCCCGGCGAGATCAAAACCAGCCTGCAGCGCCAGTACCGCATCTTCAACAACAAGCACACCTGGGTGATGAGTGTGATCTACACCATGACCTTCGGCAGCTTTATCGGCTTCGCCGCCGCTTTCCCGCTGGCCATCAAGGTCATCTTCGGTTACAGCCATGTCATGGTGGATGGGGTAATGACCCATGATACCATCAATAACAACGGCCCCAGTGCCCTGATGTACGCCTGGATGGGTCCCTTTATCGGCGCCCTGATCCGCCCGGTGGGTGGCTGGATTTCCGACCGTATCGGCGGAGCCCTGGTCACCCAGATCTGCGCGGTCATTATGGTGGCGAGCGCTTTGGGTGTGGCCTACTATATGAAAGCCGCCTACGCTTCAGCCACTCCGGAAACATTCTTCCTGCCCTTCTTCCTGCTGTTTTTGATCCTGTTTGCCGCCACCGGTATCGGCAACGGCTCCACTTTCCGCACCATTGCCATGGTGTTTCCCAAGGAGCAGGCAGGCCCGGTGCTGGGATGGACCTCAGCGGTCGCCGCCTACGGTGCCTTCTATATTCCCAAGGTCTTCGGTGAGCAAATCAAGGCCACCACCCCGGAATACGCACTGGCAGGCTTCGCCATCTTCTATGCGGTATGCCTGGTGATTAACTACTGGTTCTACCTGCGCAAGAACGGCGAATTCTATAATCCGTAATTCGGTTTCACTCACGGGATAACGTAAATTCGGGGAGGTCTTCACCTCCCCTTTTTTATTTCACCTGAGTCAACATCGGAGTGATATCCGTTTCCTCAAAAAGGCTGGCGATCAGCTTTCGATCTGAATCCCTGTGATAATAGATTGCCACCTCGTCCAAATCTTCTACCGTTGGCATCGTCGGGCATAGATGCCTGGCAATGGCGCGGCACATATCCTCGTAAAAATCCATATCGTGGAACTTATCCAGAGAAATATGGCCGTCAGAGATATCCTCATCACTGATCGTATAACTGTAACCCTCAGGCTCCTGGAAATAGTAAGCATGCACGGTAAAAGACCCATCTGCGTTTTCCGTTACCGCAAATTGAACGGGGCCTTCACGGACAATTTGTCGGTACGCGGTAAGCTCTTGCACAACCGAGGCCAGACTGGTATCAGTCTCGATGGTGCTTTCAATGTCAAAATAATTCTGGTGGACAGCCTCAAAACAACCCAAGATCGTCGTAACGCCTTTCGGCTGTAACTCTGCCTTCATTTCCTCAAGTACTTCCACAAGTCTTTCTGTCGTGAGGGTGTTGCGAAAATAGTAACAGCCATCCTTTTCAATAGCCGACTGGAATATTTTCAACTTTCGTTCCGGGTGATCGAAATCGAGATTGTAGACAGCTTGTGTTGGATCGGATGTGTGATTATTCAATCCAACCCTGCCCAAATTCGGAATAAAGAAATGATAAGACCAGTATTCTGAATAATGACTGAAACGCTGGCAGTGCGCTTCGATATAACCGGGCAAGTATTCAAGATCGAAGAAGGAGGCCAGGTGGTAGTTACCCGCTCCCTGATATTCAGCAATAGAGTCTTGGTTATAAAACGGGTGTTCACCATGAAAAGCGATCTTGACCTTTTGCCCGCTGGCGGCGCGGCAAGCCAGGTAAAAGTACAGGCCATCGTCTTTGTAGGTAGAGCGAATAACGACAGTATCGTCCTTTCGGCAAATATGGTACTGGAAATAATTGATCCGGTAGGGCTCACAATCCTGAACCTCCTCCTCTATTTCCAGGGTATCCGGTCCCGAGCGGTTTAAGCGATAATGGTGGCCATTCTCTTTAATACAGCGGGCCAGGACCGGATATAAATCCTCAACACGCACCGCTTTCGCTATGGGTATGCCCTCATGCTGTGCTTTTTCCCTGTAACACTTATCGCCCTCGTTAAAGAGGGAAATTCCTATTAAAACGCCCATATGAGTACCATCTAGTTAGCTGGCATTCAAACATAGCAAAAAATCATCCGGGGTTTTAGCTAGTTACTATTTTTCGCACAACCATTTTCTCAAAGATCACTTACAAACCGGCAAGACTGCCGGCCTTGAATTGGGCAAAGTAGGTTGCGCCATCGCGCAGTTGCAGGCGCTCGCAGGAGAGGCGGGAAATATCCGCGTACAACACCTGCCCTGCGGCAGTTAATTGCAGTCGTATGCGGCCATCGGCCAGATGCAGTTTTGCAGCCAGCATTACCGGCAGGCAGTTGAGCATACTGGACAGGCCCGGCCTCTCTGCACTGAGGCTGATATCGCCGGCTTCCAGCAGAAAAGCCGCCGTATCGCCTTTGCGGTAATGGCCAGCGACTCTGTCTGCATAGAGGGCAATCCCCCCCAAATCCAGGGTGAGCAGGCTCTCCTGCAGGGATTCCACCCGCGCCTCTATGCGGCTGCGGCAGCTATCCCCCACACCCTGAGTATCCAGGTGCCGAGCAACTTCAGGCAGGGTGAGCGGCGCAGATAAATCGGCAGCGTCCATCCATAAACAGCGCTGGGCCAGCAATTGTATCTCGTCAAAGTCGTGACTGGTCCAGATCACCAGTGCCGGGTAGCGGGCCCAGAAATCCCGCAGGGTCGGCAACAGACAGCGCAACACCTGGGTCCGCTGCACTGCTGACAGCGGTTCATCGAACAACTGCAGCGGTGCATTGTGGAAAAGCTGGCGCAACAGCGCCACGCGCTGGGCCTCGCCACCGGATAATAGCTCTACCGGCTGATGTAGCAGTGGCGCAATACCAAAAGCCTTCAAAAGCTGGTCACACTCTTCCCCGGGCACGGGCCTGCGGCTGTAGCGGCGGGCCAGCGCCAGGTTATCTGCCACCGACTGCCCGGCAAACAGGCAACTGTCCTGGAAACCCAGAGAGAGCGCGCGCTTGTGGGTAGACAGCGCGCGGCGCCCACATTGCCAGACGGTATTGGCAAAAGAGATTTTACCGCGGCAGCGGCGCTGGCCGGCCAGGGCCGCCAGCAATGTACTCTTGCCGCTGCCGGAGGGGCCGGTCAGGCCGAAAACACCACTGGCCGGCAGGCTTAATTGCCAGGGGGTAGCAGCATTGAAGGAGGTCACCAGCCCTTCGACGCTGAGCCCGGTAGAGTCAGAGACGGTGGTGGCGGTACCGAACAGGGACAGGGTGATTTCCATTAGCCCAATACCCCCACTACCGGCCTGGCAGGCGCTGCATTCGAGCTGCGCGGCGCCAGGACATATCCCAACCAACGAGCCACCAGCAAGAGTACGGTGGTCAGCCCCATTAACATCAGGGCCAGCCGGTGCGCCGCACCATACTCCATCGTTTCCACATGCTGGTAGAGCGCGATAGAAACCACCTGGGTCTCACCGGGAATAGCGCCGCCGATCATCAGCACCACGCCAAACTCACCCAGGGTGTGGGCAAAAGTCAGCGCGCAGGCGCTCACAATTGCGGCGCGGCTTGCGGGCAAGAGTACTTTCCATAACGCCACCCAGGGTGGAATACCCAGTGCAGCAGCGGCATGGGTCAGGCGCTGGCCGTTGGCGTGAAACGCGGCCAGCAGCGGTTGTACCATAAACGGCAGGGAATAAATCACCGAGGCAAACACCAGGCCGGTGAAAGAAAATACCAGGGGGCCACCAAAAAGCTGTGACAACCACTGACCGGGGGCGAAATTGGGGGAAAATAACAACAGCAAATAAAAACCCAGCACCGTCGGCGGCAACACCAGTGGCAGGGTAATCAAGACCTCGATACCGTGACGCCAGCGGCTCTGCCATTGACTCAACTGCCAGGCCAGGGGCACACCAATCACAAACAGCAGTAAGGTCGTCAGCCCGGCCAGCTTTAAGGTCAGCCACAGGGCCTGCCAGTCGGCAGCGGTGATCGTCATAGCCCGCGCCCTCCCTCTCTCCCCCGATCTGCTGCCGGTAAAACGCCATAACCCAGGCGACGCAGTTGCGCCTGCACTTCCGGCGAACGCAAATAATCGGCGAGAGCCTGTGCTTTTTGGGGACGACGGCTCTGAATGGGAATCACCAGTTGCTGTTCAATCGGGTGATACCAATGCTGCGGCAGCAACCAGAAGTTAGTGCGCCCGGCTGCGCGCATCTGGCTGGCTGCGACAAAGCCCAACTGGGCATTGCCGGAATCCAGCATTAAGTAGGCCTGACCGGCGTTGTGGGCTCGCGCCAGCTGGGTTTGCTTTTTCTCCCATAAGCCCAGGCCTTCCAATACCTGCCGGGCAGCATTGCCAAAAGGCGCCACCCTGGGATCCGCCAAGACGATTGTATCGGGCCACGTTTGCATTAGCTGTTCGATATTCGATTCTGACTTCGGGTGCCAGAGCGCCAGCAATCCCAGGGCGTAAGTCTGGCGACTGTTTCCCAGCACACCGCCCTGTTTTTCCAGCAACTCGGGCCGCTCGCGGTCGGCGGAGAGGAATAAGTCGAAGGGGGCGCGGTGTGCTATCTGTTGGTAGAGCACGCCGGAACTGCCACTGCTGAGCTGGACCGGGCAGGCATGGCGACGGCCAAATTCCGGCAACACCTGCTCCAGCGCCGGGCGGAAGCTGGCCGCTACCGCCACTCGCAAGGTGCAATTATCGGCATTCACCGGCAGCGCCATTGCCACCAGCAGCGCGGGCAGCAGCAGACTCAGCCGGCGGACCACTTGTCCATCTCCTCCGCATCGCTGGCGCGGGCCTCGATCCAGCGCTGCGAGGTGTTACCGGACTGATCTGAAACGGTTTCGCGCTTCCAGAAAGGCGCCTCGGTTTTGAGGCGGTCCATCATGTACTGGCAGGCGGCAAAGGCAGCCTGGCGATGGGGGCTGGTGACACCGATAAAAACAATCTCATCGTTGATCTGCATGGGCCCAACCCGGTGAACAATGGCCACACGACCCAGGGGCCAGCGGCTGCGCGCATCAACAATAATGCCTTGCAGGCTTTTTTCGGTCATACCCGGATAGTGCTCCAGGGCCAGGCCGCAGACATCTCGACCGGCATTGAAATCGCGTACGCTGCCCACAAACAGGGCGCAGGCACCATCGCCGCTGCTGCCCTGCAGAGCCGCATATTCGCCAGCCACATCGAGCGGTGTTTCACACACTGCAATACGATCAACGGCATTCATACGGACACCACTAACCGCCAGTGACCGGTGGGAAAAATGCGACTTCATCCCCGGCCTGCACCCGTTCCCCGGTGTCCGCCAGCGCCTGGTTCACTGCCATACGGATATCCTCCCGTTGCAGGTGTGCACGCCAATCCGGGTGTTGCTCACATAAGGTTTCACGCAGGTCACCGAGGCTGCCGGAAAAATCTGCCAGAGTCATCTCGCCCCTGCCCAATTGCTGGCGCAGGCGCGCGAAAAACAGAACCTTCACCATCGCTTTTTACCTCTGAATTTTTACGTTTTGTCCGACCCGGCGCCGCGCCAGTGGCCGCGCTTGCCGCCGGTTTTTTGCAGCAACCGGGTCGGACCGATTGCCATAGACGGGTCTACCGCCTTGCACATATCGTAAATGGTCAGCGCCGCCACCGAGGCTGCGGTTAATGCCTCCATTTCCACACCGGTGCGCCCGGCCAGGCGGCAGAAAGCGGTGATCTGTACGCTGTGCTGGTGCGGCTGCAATTCAAACTCCAGTGCCACCTTGGTCAGCGCCAGGGGGTGGCACAGGGGAATTAAATCCGAGGTTTTCTTGGCCGCCTGGATGCCGGCAATGCGGGCCACCGATAACACATCGCCTTTCTTGTGGGCCCCCTGGCTGAGCAGTTCAAAAGCTTCCGCACTCATGCAGATACGGCTCTCGGCCAAAGCGCTGCGGTCGGTGATGTCTTTCCCGGTGACATCCACCATGCTGGCTTCACCGCGCTGGTTGAGGTGGGTTAACCGGCTCACCAATTACCCCCGACTCTCGCAGGGCGCGCTGGCAAAGCGCACGTGAGGAATAAAATTGCAGGGCTTATGGCGGGCATCCAGCTGCTCCAGCAGTATCCCCTCCCAGGCCGTGCGGCAGGCGCCGGTGGAGCCGGGCATACAGCACACCAGTGTGCGGTTGGCAAGCCCGGCGAGTGCGCGGGACTGCACGGTGGAGCTGCCGATCTCCTCCAGGGAGATATGACGGAACAGCTCGCCGAAGCCATCGACGGTTTTATCGAACAGCGGGCTCAGGGCCTCCGGGGTGGAATCGCGCTCGGTAAAGCCGGTGCCGCCGGTCACCAGCACCACCTGTACTTCGGGGTGCGCAATCCAGGCGGAAACCACCGCGCGCATCTGGTAAATATCGTCCGGGGTAATGCGCTTGTCGGCGAGCCGGTGGCCGGCGGAAGTCAGGGCTTGCTCCAGATACTGGCCGGAGGTATCGGTCTGCGCAGTGCGTGTATCGGATACGGTGAGCACCGCGATATTGAGCGGTACAAATGCTTTACTGGCATGTGCGGATGTCATCAGTGGTCTCTCAAAAAACGGTTTTCAGAAATTTTATCCGGCATTCCCAGGCCAAGATAATCCGCCGGCGTATTGATATTGCGATGCCACTTGCCGTCATTTGTCAGGGAAATGGATTTGGCGCCCAGGTGGCGTAGCAGTGCACCTACAGAGTTGTGCGCACTCCCCGCCACTGCACGGCACAAATAGTCCAGACACGGCTGGTTGAGCGGCAGCCACAGGGGAAAAAAGCAGTTTTCAAAATAACAGGGGCAGCCCCTGCGCTGTCCCTCCAGCAACAATTCTGCGAGATGCGCCCGCCTCAGCAGTGGCATATCCACCGGGATCACCAAAGCGGCATCGGCACCGGTGGCCAGCGCCACAGAATAGAGGCCGCCCAAGGGGCCGCGCTCTGGCACCAGGTCTTCGATACCTCCGGGGCGCGCGCCGCTGGTCACTACTTGCGCCAGTGGCAGTGTACGCAACAACGCCTCGGCGTGCTCCAGGAAACTGCCGCACTCGGGGTGTGCCAGCAGGGCCTTGTCGCGGCCCATGCGGCGGGAGCGGCCGCCGGCCAGCACCACGCCGATTGTCGCTTGACCAACAACAGCCCTGGCCATTTCCCCTAGCCCCCCAGCATCGCCAGGTTGCGGGTGGCGCCGGTGAAGCCCTCGTGCAGTTGGTGGCCGGCGGCCTTGCCGCCGATCAGTACGCGGATGTGCGCGGCCAGGGCCTCACTGTCGCCGGCGGCGATCGTCTCGCGCATCTCGAAGCCCTGATCGGCGAACAGGCACAGGTGCAGCTTGCCCTGGGCCGATACCCGCAGGCGGTTACAGCTGGCACAGAAGTCTTTGCCGTAGGGGGTAATCAGGCCAATACGCCCGGCGTAATCCGCGTGAAAGTACTCCCGCGCCGGGCCGGCATCGCGGCTGCGGATCACCTGCTCCCAGCCTTCGCGCAGCAGGAGGGTTTCAATATCGCTGCCGGCTACATGGTTGCTGGCGAAAAATGCGCGGTTGTCACCGGTGCGCATCAGTTCGATAAAACGCAGGGTCACCGGAGTCTCGCGAATCCAGGCGAGGAAGTTATCCAGCTCGGCCAGGTTGTACTGGCGCAGCAGCACCGCATTGACCTTGGTAGTCATACCCAGTGTAAGGGCGCGTTCCAGGCCCTGCAGGGTGGTCCCGAGGCGGTTGTGGCCGGTGATATGGCGGAATTGGGCCGGGTCCAGACTGTCGATACTGATATTGATCTGGTCCAGGCCGGCGCGGTGCCAGGCATCGATCTGGCTGGGCAGGCGGTAGCCATTGGTGGTGATGGCGAGGCGGCGAATGCGCTCACTGGCCCGCACCGCTTCCAGCAGCGGCACCAGGTCCTTGCGCAGGGAGGGCTCGCCACCGGTGAGGCGCACCTTCTCTGTGCCCAGGGAGGCAAAAGCGCGCACCAGGGTGGCCACTTCCGGCACCGACAGGGGGTTTTCACCCATGAGGGAACGACCGCAGCCGATGCCCTCGGGCAGGCAGTAGTTGCAGCGGTAATTGCAGATGTCCGTGACGGACAGGCGCAGGTAGTAAAACCTGCGGCCAAAGCGGTCTTGTAACATTAAACGCCTTTCCAAATAAGGGAGGCCGTGCAGTTTCCCGCCCGACCCTGGTGGCCGTTACGGCCACGGTCCCGACACCCTGCAGCGGTATCAAAGCTCTGCGCTGGTTAGGCGGCGGGACTCGGTGTTTAAACTGGTGTCAGTGTATCAAGGTGGTCAATTTATGCATGGGGCAAAGGTGGTACCCCTTTCGCCCTTGCCGCCGCGACACCGGGGAGGGAAAGGCCGGTGCCTGCGGGGCGCAGGGCCGGGTACGCCCGGCCCGGGTTGTTGCACACGCTAGAAATTGGCGGTCAGCATCAACCAGACCTTGTCGGTATCCACCCTGTATTCATCGGCATCATAGGTGGCGTACTTGATCAGCGCAGAGACCTCCTTGGTGATTTTGCGGCTGTAGGTGATATTCCACTCGTTGCCGTAATCCAGCGAGGCATCGTGGGCTTTAAAATTGTGGAAGTTCACACTCAACTTGCCCTCGCCAATTTTTGTGGCACCGCCGATATACAGGTCCTCGATCCCCTCGCCCGGTGTTGCCAGAAACTGGTCGGTAAAGCCCTGAAATTTATGCAGGGTGGCCAGTGGCGTTTTGAATCCGACACCGTTATCGGAACCCAGCACCTCGTAGCCGAGTTTGGTGTCAACCGGGCCCAGCGCCGTGGCCAGCTCCACCAGGTAATAATTGGCGCTGTAGTCGAGAGGGCTGTCACCGATATCGGTCTGGCGCGCGTAACTCAACTTCGCCTTCACCGGGCCAAATGTCCCCTTGTAATCCAGGCCGTAAGTGCGGCTGGAATTATTCACCGCATCTTCCAAGTCCAGGTTGTAGAGAAAACCGGTCAGGCTGTGGCCATCGGCCACCGGGTAGGCGGCGTGGAACAGTTGGATATCCCCCTCAAAGTCCCCATTGACGCTGTCCTCGCCAAAAATACGATTGACTTTGTAAATGTAGCTGTAGTCCAGTTGCAGACTGTCGGCACTGCCATACTGGTAGCGCACCCCATCGTAGGTCTGCTCATTCTGGCGCCAGGCGACACCGCCGACAAAGCGTTGATTATCCAAATTGATGCGCTGACGCCCGGCGGTAACCACCGAGTTGTCTCCCCGGTAGCGCAGGTAAGCCTGATTGACTTCGGTACCGCTTGGATCGGCAATCACCGGGTACTGGCCTTTGCCATTGACCGTGGAGTTGAAATTATCATTCCCGATATCGGTGACATCATCCATTTCGAGAAAAGCGTCAAAACCGCGATAGCTGCCGCTTCTCCAGTTCAAACGGGTTCTCAGGGTGGATGCCGTGGCATCCCGGCCTAAATTTTCCTGATCGACAGACTCCACGCGATAGCGCAGATTCAGCCCGACCTCACCGGATTTCAGCGCATCGGTTAATGTGGCATTTTCACCATCCTGCGCCGCAGCCTGCAATGCGGTTGTGCTGCAGGCCCCAAGCAGTAAAGCTCCGATAATTCTGGATAATCTGTGCGTGGTCATGACGCTTTTCCTTTGCAACAACGAATTGGCAGAAACAAAACTACAACTTTTTCACTGCCGTTGAAATCCAGGTATTTCTCATCCAGGCAATGTGCCTACCTCTTTCCCTCTATGCAAGCCTGATACCAAATTGGTAATCAGCCCTGCCTATCGGGGAGCACTGCCGCATCCCCCGCCTGATCGAAAAGAAAATTGTTTTCCCGGGCAAATGCCAGACGCTGCTGGTAACTTTCACGCTGAATGGCCAGATACATCACCAGCATACATACCGCGAGCACCCCATAGAGCAGCATAAAGGCGGCGCTGTGAATACCCACTAAGTCCTGGGCAATACCAAACAGTACCGGCAGGGTGAACCCGCCCAGTGCACCAATGGTGGCCACGGTGCCCCCCACACTGCCCATATGCGCGGGGTAGTTATCGTGCAGGGCCTTATACACAGAGGCGCGCCCGAAACCTTGGGCGATACCGATCACCAGTAGCAACAGGGTGAACAGCTCGATACCCACCTCAATATTCAGCTGCACATCCCGGGCCACGCCGTGAATGGTCATACTGGTGGGGGGATAACTGAGGAAAAAAAGACACACCAGGCAGGTCCAGAAGACACTCCAGCTGACCGTGCGCGCACCATAGCGGTCTGCAAACCACCCCCCCAGGGCACGCAGCGAACTGGACAGCGCCACAAACAGCAACGTCAACGCCATGGCCACCGGTGTACTCACCTTGTACACCGCCAGGTAATAATTCGGCAGCCAAAGCAAAAGGGCGAGAAAACTGCCGAAGACAAAATAGTAGTAAAGTCCGTACCGCCATACGCGTATCTCCAGTAGCGGTTTGAGATGGTCGACAAGCGTATCCTTGCGGCGACTGCGCATATAGCGGGTTTCCTCCGGGGCAAAGAACCAAAACAGAAACAGTATCAGCAGTATGCCGAAGCCATACGCGGGCCCTATCCACTCGCGCCCAAACCAGTTCTGGATCGCCGGCGCCAGTGCCAGGGTAATGGCCGCGCCGGCATTGCCCGCACCAAAAATGCCCAGGGCGGTTCCCTGCTGCCGCCTTTCAAACCAGGGGCTGATGTAGCGGATACCCAGCACGAAGGACACGCCGGAAATACCCAGCCACAGGCCCGCCAGCAGGTGGGCACTGTAGCTTGTGATAGATGGCAGCAGAAACAACACCGGCAACAGCAACAGCATCTGCAGCAAAATGAGGTTTTTCGCCGAGAAATACTCCACCAGCAGACCTGCGGGAAAGCGCAGCAGCGCACCGCTCAGGATGGGCGCCGCCAGCAGGACACCGTACTCGGTGGCGGACAGGTCCAGCTGCCCGCGAACCTCCACCCCGAGCACCGCGTAGAGTGTCCACACGGAAAAGTTGGCGGCGAACATGGCCGAGGCAAAGACCAATGCGCGCCCGGCAAGTTGCTGGGTATATTGCACGGCAGGCTCCCAGTGTTTTACAGATGTTCAACGAAAGACCGGGTGGATCGTACAGGCTCAGTAATGCAAGTGCCGGCGAGGGCCACTCCGCCCGATAGGCTATTGGATAACAAGATGCACAAAAACGGTTTCGCCAGCAATTACTCCCAAAAAAACCCCTCGTGCGGAAACCTGTTGGTGCAACTACCACCTGCTGGGTAGATCGCGCAGTGAAACCGCTGTGCGGCCACCCTCCCCGCTACCCCAAAGGGATTAACCCGCCCTGAAGAGCCGCGCAAGGGGCCCCAGCCTACCCCCTTTGCGCACTTTTTTTGCAGCGCTGCTCAAATACCATCGGTCATGACCCTATCCACCGCTAGATTACTGCGAAGACGGAGAAAATAGTCATGAGTCAATCCAGCGGCCTCAATGTGTTTCATTGGGGCGATCCCAAAATAAAGACGCTGCACGTTACCTGGTTTGCGTTCTTCCTGACTTTCGTGGTGTGGTTTTCCCACGCTCCGCTGATGGTCTTTATCAAGGAAGCCTTCGATCTCACCAGCCAGCAGGTGAAAGCCCTGTTAATTCTCAATGTGGCACTCACCATCCCCGCGCGTATTGTGATCGGTATGCTGGTGGACAAGCTGGGTCCGCGCCTGGTGTACAGCGGCCTGCTGATCACCTCATCCGCAATCTGCCTGGGCTTCGCCACTGCAGACAGTTACCAGTCCCTGGCCCTGTTCCGCTTTTTGCTCGGCTTTGTCGGAGCGGGCTTCGTGATCGGCATCCGCATGGTGGGCGAGTGGTTCCCGGCCAGGCAGGTGGGCCTGGCGGAGGGTATCTACGGCGGCTGGGGGAATTTCGGTTCCGCCGCCGGTGCCATGACCCTGCCCACCCTCGCCCTGCTGTTCGGTGGCGAGGATGGCTGGCGCTACGCCCTCGGCCTCACCGGGGTGATCGCCGGGCTCTACGGCATCCTCTACTACCGCATCGCCCGCAATACCCCCAAGGGTTCCACCTATTTCAAGCCGAAGAAAAGTGGTGGCCTGGAAGTGACCAGCAAGCGGGACTTCTACTTCTACCTGCTGATGAATGTGCCCATGTACCTGGCGCTGGCGGCACTGGCCTACAAGCTCTCTCCCAGCGGGGTGGCCCTGCTCAGCCAGGAGGCCACCTACAGCATGTGGGCACTGCTGGTAGCCCTGTTCGCTTTACAGACCCGCATGATCTGGAATGTGAACAAAGAGCATCTGCACAAGGGGGTGCCGGAGCTGGAGAAATACAATTTCAAGCAGGTGGCCATTTTGGACCTGGCCTACTTCGTCACCTTCGGCTCGGAACTGGCAGTGGTCTCCATGCTGCCACTGTTCTTCCTGGAAACCTTTGAAGGGCTGAGCCCGGTGAAGGCCGGCCTGCTCGCTTCCGGCTTTGCCTTTATGAACCTGGTGGCGCGCCCCACCGGCGGCTACTTCTCCGACAAGCTGGGGCGCCGCCGCAGCCTGATGTTCCTGATTGGCGGCCTTGCGGTGGGTTACTTTGTACTGAGCCAGATTGACGGCAGCTGGTGGATTCCCGCCGCGGTGATCGCCACCATGTGCTGCTCCTTCTTTGTACAGGCCGGCGAGGGGGCGGTGTTTGCCATCGTACCTCTGGTGAAGCGCCGCATGACCGGGCAGATTGCCGGCATGGCCGGGGCCTATGGGAATGTGGGCGCGGTGACCTTTCTCACCGCCCTGTCCTATGTAAGCTACAGCCAGTTTTTCCTGGTGATCGCCGGGGCCGCCGCTGTGATCTTCTTTGCCTGCGTATTTCTGGATGAGCCCAAGGGCAAGATTGCAGAAGTGCTGCCAGACGGCACGGTGCAGCTGATTAGCGTAGAGTAATACCCCGAGGCGGCGGAGTGCTCCGCTTACTCTGTGCACCAGGTACCGCCACCGGAGGGGAATCGACAATGACCGAAACCGGCCCGACCATTTCCGCACAGTCCCCGGCTGCCGCGCCGCAAGCGCTGCTGCAGCTGCGCCACGGCCTGTGCAGTCGCGCCGGTATCAAGCCGCAGAATGAAGACTCGGCCCTGTTCCACTGGCCGCAAAGCCCGCACCTGCAACAGTACCTTGGTGCGGTGGCGGCACTGGCGGACGGGGTCAGTTCCGCCGAGGCCGGGGCCCTGGCCAGCCACACCGCCACCGGGCAGTTTGTGCGGGACTACTACAAGGTGCCGGACACCTGGTCGGTGGCCCATGCCGGGCAAAAGATCCTCGCCTCCATCAACAGCAAGCTGTACCGCAAAAGCCACGACTACCCCCAGCAGGAGAAGGGCTTCCTGTGCACTTTCTCGGCCCTGGTGTTCAAATCCCGCACCGCCCACTATTTCCATATCGGCGACAGCCGCATCTATCACCTGCGCAGCAATACCCTCAAGTGCCTGACCCGCGACCATAACATTACCCTGGCGCACCGCCAGCAGATGCTGTCCCGCGCACTCGGCATGGATACCGGCCTGCAGGTGGACTACGGGCAGGTGGACCTGGCTGACAACGACACGCTGCTGATCACCAGCGACGGCGTGCACGATTTTATTGACGGAGAGGTTCTGCGCGAACTGCTCGCGCAGACCCATTCAAGTGAACAGGAAAAAGCGGAAGCCCTGGTGCGCCTCGCCGAGGAAAACGGCAGCGATGATAATCTGTCGGCGCTGGTGGTGCGGGTGCAGGCACTGCCCCAGGCCACCCTGGACGATTACAGCCGCCAACTCACGCGGCTGCCATTTCCACCGGAGCTGGAGCCGGGCATGGTGCTGGACGGATACCGGGTGGAGCGGGAGCTGTTCTCCTCCCAGCGCAGCCAACTGTATCTGGTGTGCGATACGGCCTCCGGCGAAACCCTGGTGATGAAAACCCCCTCGGTGAATTACGAGGACGATATCCACTATATCGACCGCTTTGTGCAGGAGGAGTGGATCGGCCTGCGCATCCACAGCGAGCATGTGGTACGCCTGCATCGGCAGGAGCGCCCGCGCAGCGCACTCTACTACCTGATGGAATACGTGGACGGCATCACCCTGGAGACCTGGATTGCCCGCAACCGCTTTCCCAAGCCGGCGGAAGCCTTCCGTATTCTCAAACAGGTCGCGGCGGGGCTGCAGGCGTTTCACGACCAGGAGACCATTCACCAGGACCTGAAACCGGCGAATATCATGGTGGATCGCAGCGGCCAGGTAAAAATTATCGACTTCGGCTCGGTGTATATCGCCGGCAGCGCCGAGATCTTCCGCCCGCTGGAGCACCCGGCGGCACTGGGTACCGCCAGCTATTCGGACCCCCACTATATTCTCGGCCACAACAGCGGCATTCGCGGCGATATCTACGCCCTGGCCACCATTGCCTACGAGATGTTTACCGGGGAACTCCCCTATGGGGAGGAGATCGAGGCGTGTCGCTCCAATGCGGATTACGAGCGCCTGCGCTACCGTTCCGCCACCCAGTTCAATCCGGTAGTCCCCCTCTGGTTTGACCGCGCACTGGAGCGCGGCTGCAGTATCGACCTGGAACAGCGCTACCCCACCCTGGAGGCGTTGATACGGGACCTGGGCAACCCCAATCCGGACTATCTGCGCGAAGACCCCACAGATAAGGGCGACGCTTCCCTGTTCTGGAAAATCCTGTGCGGTATCTGGGTGATCACCCTGCTGGCGGTAGTGGCGCTCTTCTCCTCCGGCACCTAGGCTTTATCGGAGTCTGTGCCGCCCGTTATCCTCCAGCCCACACCCGCTATGCCCCGTGACACGGCCTGTATACCCCCGCAACAGTAGTGACCACAGACCCATTAACATGCGCCTCTCAGCGTACCGACACGGCATACTGCCATGACGGCAAGCCATCAGCACTGGAAGCACCTTAGGTCCTGCGCAATTGCGTCGATACCCAGGCGCGGTTGTGCGTGAAAGGTTGGCGAATTTCCACCACGATTGACCGGCAAAGCTCACCAAACCAGTTTTACCAACGTGACAGTTTGATTTTCCAGGCTCTGCCTTCGTTTATCTGCACAGTGCTGACTACGCTTCGACGATATATCGCTCAGGTAAGCCACATCCTGGTTACACTTTTTATAGAATGCCCAAGTTACCCACAAACTAAACTCTGAGATTTAATAAAAGCGATATTGAACTGCCAGTTTAAAGCTTTAAGGTTTTATTAACGGGTAGATCGCGAATTCGGGTTCCTGTTGCAGCAAATATCGCATTGGTCAATGCAGGGGCCACAGGCGGTACAGCAGGCTCACCGACGCCCGCAGGCGCTGCATCCGATCTCACCACTGTGACCGCAATGTCAGGACATTGCCCCATACGCAGTAAAGGGTAATCATGAAAGTTTGACTGCTTGATCTGCCCCTCCTGAAAGGTGATTTCTCCCATCATCGCCAAGCTTAAGCCAAAAATCACCGCGCCTTCCGTCTGCGACACCACCCTGTCGGGATTCACCACAAGCCCGGCATCAATGGCAGCGATTGCTTGCAATACCCTGAGAGTGGTATTTTCCACTTCCACCAAAATTGCAACGGCCACGTAGCTGGTAAAGCTGCGATGAACGGCAAAGCCCCAGCCCTGCCCTGGTTTGGCAGGTGCTTCCTTACTCATGCCCTGTTCAACCATATCAATCACCTGGTGATAGCGACCAATATCTACCGGATGACGTGACAGCTCTTCTCCGTAGTTACCATATTTGAACTGTTGACCGGCAAAATCCACTTGCCTGGGTTGACCCAGCATTTCTTTCCACATTTTTGGACAGGGTTTTCCGGCATTTTGTGCCAATTCGTCAACGAAGCTGCCAATCCCAAAAGCGTGTTGAATATTAGATACGGAGCGCAGCCAACCGATACGAGTATGCGCCTGTGCTTTCACCGCTTCACAACGATAGCTCGGCACTGTAAACGGAATATCGACAAAACCCAGATCGAGTTCTCCGGCAGAGGGATACTCTACGCCTTCCGCAAAAGTAGAACTAATGGATGGAAAGGCAGTGCGCTGCAGTATAGCCCCTGGCATTTTTTCATCATCAAGTTTTGCCTGGTAAAATTGAGCACTGATCGCATGCAGGTAGCCGTTTTGAATATCATCCTCGCGACTCCAACAGACTTTAACCGGCCGCTTTAACTTCTGAGACAATAGTGCGGCCTCTACACTAAAGTCCGGTTTGGATTTTCGTCCAAAGCCACCACCTAAAAGCGTGACGTTAACCTTTACCAACGCCTCTTCAAGCCCCAGGTTTGCTGCAACATTTTGCTGTGTGCTTTGCGGGGTCTGTGTCGATGCCCAAATCTCACAGCCATCAGTACTGACTGAAGCTGCCGCAACGGGAGGCTCCATCGGGGCATGGGCCAAATACGGCACCGTATAGATAGCCTTTAGAGAAGAATTTTCTGGCCAATCGGTGTTTTCGCTCCCTTGCTGGCGCGCCAATTTGCCAGGCTGTTTGACCCGCTGAACCAGTGTGTTCAGGTAACCTGTTGTGTCGTGGCTATCGTTAGCGCTCGCAGACCAAGTTATTTCAAGTGCTTTACGCCCCTGCAGGGCACTCCAGGTATTAGTTGCAATAACCGCTACACCACCCAAAACCTGAAATTTAGGCGCACCTTTGGGTGCCGGTAACTGAATGATATCCACAACCCCTGCAACCTTGCGCGCCGCGCTATCGTTCAGCTTTTCTACATCACTACCCAGAACGGGAGGCCGGGTTATACTGGCATACAGCATACCGTCCAACTGGATATCGTAACCATAGTTAGCTTCGCCAGAGAGCATCTTTTCCATATCGACAATCCTGTGAGATTTACCGATATGTTTAAACTCCTTGCTTTCTTTCAGCCTGATGGTATCCACTTCCGGCATGGGCAATTTGGAAGCAGCGATTGCCAGCTCACCAAAACTGAAACTGCGATCTGTTTTTGCATGCACAACCTGATGATTCTCAGCTTTCACTTCCCCAACAGGCACTTGCCAAGCATCGGCTGCAGCTTGTTCCAACATGGTTCGCGCCATCGCCCCCATTTGACGCATCCTGTCGTAATGTTTGCGTATACTGCGCGATCCGTCGGTGTTCTGGCTGCCATAGCGCTTATCGGCTAAACCTTGAACCACGACCACCTGTTGCCAGTCAGCTTCAAGCTCATCGGCGAGTATTTGCGGAATCCCTGTTCTAATACCCTGCCCCATCTCTGAACGATGACAAGTAAGGTAGACTTTATTGTCTTCACCAATAGCGATAAACAGGTTTAATCTCAATTCTTTGTTTTGTGCCAGTGCCATAGGACTCCAACTCAATCCACTTGCACCTAACACCAAACCCCCACCTGTTGCTCCAAAGAGTTTGAGCACATCCCGGCGACTGAAATTCTGCACAGCGGTAAAGGTACGCATTATTATGTTCTCTTCTTGGCCGTATCATGGATGGCGGTCCGAATTCGTGTATAAGTGCCACATCGGCAAATATTACCGAACATGGCAGAGTCGATATCTTCATCACTTGGTGATGGATTAGCAGCGAGCAATGCCGCTGCAGACATGAGCTGACCAGACTGACAATACCCACACTGTGGAACATTGTTATCACTCCACGCCTGTTTTAATTCAGCAAATTCAAGCCCTTCAATTGTGGTTACCTGCTTGCCCTGTGCGTGAGAAACAGTGGTTAAACAGGCTCGTGCAGGTTTTCCATCCAAGTGGACTGTGCAAGCCCCACATAGTCCTGCGCCGCAACCATATTTAGTGCCCGTCAACCCGAGCAGATCTCTGATGGCCCATAAGATTGGCATCTGGGGGTCGACATCTAATGTAAAAGTTTTGCCGTTAATGGTTAGTGTTAACTGCTCATCTGACATGGCTCGCTCCTTGGTATTCTTGCTTATTGCACCAACCAAAGCCCTGGATCGATAACGTAAGTGCTTTTATGGTTATATCTTACTTGACTCTTTGCCACACATTGGCATGGTGGTCAAGCATTTTAGACCGCCTCTTTTGCGTATCTCTGTATTGTTCTTCTGTTGCGTTCGGTGATACAGCATCATCATCTTGATGCAGTCATATCCGGCTGTAGTAGCTGATGACGCAATCGTTGATGACCTGCCTTGTTGCCGGGAACACTTACAAAAAACTAGGCTAGGTTCTCTGCAATCAATTGCTGCCATTTTTCAAGGTCAGCCTTACTATCAATATCCATGGTGATGCCTTCAATATTGATAACGGTCAATGCGTTGTGCGCAGACCGCTTTTTTAATAGGCTTTTTGCACCAATGTCGCCATCAAGTCTTGCCAGATATCCAAAATCTGAGGCATTAAATATTGCTGGTGTCCCAAAACTGTTTTGGTATTGAGCACAGCAGGTTTGCCCGCTCGATTGCCACGCGGCGATCAACTGCTGATAGTCACCTACCGTTACACCAATGTGATCGGCTAAAGCGATTAGTAACCCATCGGCCTGGATGACTTCCGCTTCCACAACCGCCGTTTTGATTGAGCTTGCAATGCCGCTTTTCCAGTAAGGATTCATCCGCTGGTTTACATCTGGTGGCAGTAATTTGGCTAAAACTTCTCGGTGCTCACCTAAAATCACTACCAGTTCTATCGTCGAGCCCGTTGATTGCTTTGTAGTTAACTGGTCGAGTTTATCGAGCGTTTGTAACAGCAATGGTTGACTTTTCACTAGACCATTGCGATTGATCACGCCAATGGCAGCTTGTAGCTTTATGCCATCAAACCTCCGGCTTGCACCAGCAGCCAGCAGCGCTATCAATAACCGCTTCGCTGGCTGCTTTGTTCGTTCCAAGCTGAATTTTTTCACGTCATGACCCGATCCAGGCTGGTTAATTCAGCTTGATGCAGCACGCCGTGACATTGCGCCAGGATACTCAAAGCGATGGATTCAGGTAACTCACCGCCCAGCGCCAAGCCTGCCGGCGCCGAAAAGACACCATGAAAATCCTGTATCGTGACCCCTGCTTTGCCGAGCACTTTATCTCGCCGGTGTGGAGGACCGAGCAACGCCACAAAATCGATAGTCGTCAGGCTTAATACCTGTAAAGCCTTTGCATCCAAATCCAGGTTATGTTGCATCACTATTGCCGCATCAAATCGACTCAGCACAGTGTCAGTCAGTTGTGTACTCTTTTGTTTTATAATCTGTGCATCAGGGAAATCATATTGACGGGCATAACTGGTTCGTTCATCAATCACTGTGACTCGCCAACCTAGTTGCTGGGCCATTTTTGTCACCGGCTGAGCATCCAAACCACCACCAAAAATCGCGAGGTGAAAGCGGGTGCGGCAAGGTATAACCAGCCTATGCTCCGACTCACCCTTTTTTGGGGCTCGTGTCACAAGAGTCGCTTCAGTAAAGCCACCCTTTGGATAATGCTTTTTTGCCGTGCTAACCACCTTGGCGACCAGTTCGCTGGAACCCGTATCTTGTGTAGGCAACACAAGTTCATAGAAAACCGGTTTTCCCGCATTCAAATACTCTGCAAGAAGAGGCAACTCAAGATAATGGTTCTCGCGGGTAAGGGGAAACAGCATTAACTCAACAATACCCCCACACCCCAGTTGATAACTGACATCAGTCTCATCACCTGCATCGTAAATGACCTGAATCGCAGTATCATATTGGATTGCACGTTGGGCGTGCCGTTTTAAATCGGCCTCTAAGCAACCACCACTGACTAGACCAATGCTCTTCCCTAACGGGTGAAACAACATCATGGCCCCTGCCTTACGATAGGCTGAGCCCTGAACTCTGGTGATCACAGCGAGCACCCAATCATCATAAGGTGCTGCCTGCCATTCACTTAAAAGATCTTCAATATGATGCGACATAACGCTGTATTCAAAGTACCTGAATATAACCTGCCACGTTAATCAAGTAACTAGCAAATTGAAAGCTGTTTTGTAGTGCCCATACACGCTGGCTGTGCAAATTTTCATCAGCTTTAGCGTTTATTGAACCACCAATAGAGTTCCAACCGGGGTCACAGTGTAGATAGGAAAGGTTCATCAAGCAGCCGTATTTTGGGTGGCACATGCGCTGGCGGGTCTTCAATACCGTCAATTCCCATGGCTTTTTCGTCCTAACTTTTACAGATTTCGATATCTTGGCTGAAAAACCGCTTCAATCGCTGCATCCACACTTTGGCTTGATATCACTATTCTGGCATCTTCACCAACCTGTGATTTCTTGCAGTTTAGTTTGCCCACCCCCTTCTTTGTTCTCGCTTCGCTAACGCCACATGCTACTGTTGCTTTAAATCACCCTGGGTTGTTAGAGGGAATTCAATTTGGGTGATACTGTCTGGACAGCCTCGAATTGATAATACAGGTCTCTATACATCCTCTAACAGAGGAATTTTTGATACGCTCAGATCCGTGCAAACTCTTTATTTTCCGCACACACTGAATGATATTGCTGCGATTCAGAAAGGGCATCTTAGTGTGAGACCTTTTGCCGATTCATATGCACCTTACTGCACAAAAGCTGATGGCAATCTCCTGGGCCATCTTAATTGTCATAACTTTATTACCACCATCAATGTCTAATTCGCCCACCACACTCGCATCTTTTCTGTTCGCCGATGCTGTATCAATAAAGGTTGTGTCGAGATACGAATATCCCTAAATGAAAGCTCTGCTTCAGCGGCCGTAGCCTCCGGTGCAGTTGTATTATTTTCTTCGATGCTTGCCGTGGTAAAGCTTATGAAACTGCTCAGGGCTGCAACAGCGAGTAAGCTCACAAGTTTCAACTTGATGATCCTATTAACCCGCCTGCCATTAAAGATATCCACGACTTTTACTTCGCTTGAATGTGACTGAACAAGCGGTCAAAATAAACAGATCAGCCCTTAAATACCTGACATCCTTAAGACTTATAGATGATTTTTTCTGAGGACGATTAATAATTTATTGTAGCGATCCATTAAATCCGGACCCCAATTGAGATAGTCAAGTCGTCACCTGAGACAGCGGTGTTCAATATGCGACCAACGTCATTCCCTCTTCCTGCAGCTCAAACTGGATGCTGCCCGCTTGGTCATGGATCAAGGTTATTCAGTATCTGAGACCGCCCGTTCACCGGGTGTGAGTGCCACGGTAGTCCTTCCAAAAAATAATTGAGACGGATTCAACCGGTCAGCGCATAAGCGTTATCGAGCAATCAGTCGATACGTTGCAATGTCAGATTAAATTCCTGTCGAATCTTTCTCAGCGGATGGGATTTCGGGACAAAGTGTTCCAGGTGAACGGTGGTAAACAAAGCTTCCTGCGTAATATTTGCGCCGCGCATACACTATCTCATAGTAAGGTATCGACCCGCGCAATATATCAAATCCTGTAAATACATGGGCTTTTTTCAATAGCCTGCTAGACGGCGCCGCTTTCCGCTGCGCCTGTATTTGCTTGTGAGATTAGACACAGCGCCAGCTGCATTGCTGGCCATGATTCGCTACAAAGTGAAAGAAACTGGTGGCGAGTTTGTCGTAACCCCCATTCAAAAGCTCAAGTCTTCACAGCGATGCCCAAGCTGTGGGCATACAAGCAAAGCGAATCGACTGAAAAGTGTCAAGGTATTTGCCTGAGATAAATGCGATACAAAAAGCGATGCTGATGCAGTGGGTAGTTTAACAATATTATCTATGCAATCGGTTTGGGTCAGAAGCCGGTTTATACGGGGATACCTGTGAAAGCACTTCTAAACATCGCTTAGTGGTGGTAGTTCATTTATGGATATCTTTATATTGAGAAGGTGCATGGCCAACAAAACGTGTAAAGGCCGTGCTGAATGCACTAGATGAGCCATATCCCAGCTGATGTGCAATTTCTTCTATGTTTAATTTCTCACTATTAAGAAGGTGTTTTGCCAATGCCATCCGCCACTGAAGTAGATATTTCATCGGCGTAACACCTAAAAGGTTCCTGAACTGAGTAAAAAAGGCTGAACGTGACATCCCTGCCTCATATGCCATCTCCTTAACAGACCAAACATGTTCTGGTTTGGCATGCAAAGCATGCAGTGCTTTACGAATATGAGGATCCGCTAGACCTTTAAATAAGCCATCACTACGATTTACTTCGGCGTTAGATCTAAATGCTTCAATTAGCACTAGCTGCAAAAGATGATCAATGACTGAATTACGGGCAGGTCGTTCTGCGTGTACTTCTTCCCGAACTAATTCCGCTAAAGTTTCAAGCCGCTTTTCCCCGCGAACAACAAACAGCTCAGGGACAAGAGATAGTAGCATGTGGGAATTGGGACTATTAAACCGACAATACCCCATAAGCTGCCTTAGGTTAACAGGACCTCCTGAAGTGCCAGTACGCCATACACCATCCTCGTGTAGAGTTGGAAAACTTCTAAAGTCGGGTGGAGCTGGTGGGTCCATGCTGGAAAACATATATGGAACCACATCGGGAACCAGGGCAAAGTCTCCGGATCGAAGCTCTACTGGCTCCATCCCGTCGACTTCTAAAAGTGCATGCCCCTCTAAAAGCATGCAATAAAATAGCCCTTTCACATCATCACGATATACACGAAAAACTCCTGATGCTTCGGCATACTTTGCGTCAAGAATTACCGGGCGCAACAGTGAAATGATATCGGAAAGCGGGTCTTTCACCTGGACTCTCGATAAAGATATATGTACTTATTATTATAGAAAATCCTATAGGCTTTGCCTATCCTATTATGAGAATTTGTAAGTCAATAGGTAAAACCAATATGAACTCTGTGATGATTACTGGTTGTTCTTCCGGCTTCGGGCTCGAAACAGCCCGTTTTTTCTTTGAGAAGGGGTGGCATGTTATCGCAACTATGCGTAAGCCGGATAATTCACTATTCCCCACTTCAGACCGTTTGAGTATCTTGGAACTGGATGTTACTGATCAAAATAGCATCGACCGTGCAGTGCGAGAAGCAGGGCCTATTGATGTGCTTATAAACAATGCGGGGATCGGGTATATGTCTCCGTTTGAAAATACATCGGATGAAATTGTTCATAAGCTCTTTGATACTAATACGTTTGGTACATTCAATATGGTCCGAGCAGTTGTACCGCAAATGCGTGGAAGAAAAGCTGGCACGATCATAAATCTGTCTTCAAGTACAACCTTAAAGCCCCTGACTTTTATGTCTACCTATACGGCGAGTAAGGCTGCAGTCACAGCATATACTGAATGCTTAGCACTTGAGCTGGCGCCATTGGGTATTCGAACAGTTCTTATTATCCCTGGCTTATCTCCATCAACAAGCTTTGGTAAGAATGCAGGAGACAAGATATCAAAATCTGGCGAGCCTGCTGATGAATACAAAGCGCTCATGGAAAAGGTTCAGTCTGAGTTCCAGCGTGAAATGTTAGTGCAAGAACTGACAAAGCCGGAAGATGTTGTTAATGCCATTTGGCAAGCTGTAACAGACTCGAACTGTCCAGTATGTCTACCTGCTGGGCCAGATGCAGTTGCACTAAGTCAATAGTTTCTATTCAGTCAATGTAAGACCACTTGAAGTCAGGAAGTCAGGAAGTCAGGAAGTCAGGAAGTCAGGAAGTCAGGAAGTCAGGAAGTCAGTCATAAATTGTATGCTCGATATCAATGGTTTATCGATATGTAGTGTGACGGTTAGTGATTTTTTAAAAAATCGGAGACACCATTTGATGTTAAAAAACACAGATGCAGCATACGGCTCTGTTGCAAAAAATAGTTCCATTGGCTAATAGCGCTTCTATTCCTGACTGCTTATATTAGCGTTTACTACAGGCACTGGTTTAGTGAAGAAAGAACTCCGGAAAGCTGGAACGCCCTGCAGATTCACTTATATTGCTGTACCGTTGTTCTTAGAAGTATTTGGAAATTCATTAATCGCAATCCAAGATCAGAGCCAGGATCAAAGATTGGACACATAGCGGCCCATAAAGCACATTATTCACTCTAGGCAATAATGATTGTGATGCCAGTTACCGGTTATTTGGGAACGGGAGTTAATACCGTGGTTTTCTCTTTTTTTGAAATTCCAAAATTTGAACATACAAAGCTATTTTCTTCGATAGTGAAAGAAAGTCTTAATTTGTCATTTAAGAACTTCAAGAGACCTTTAGACTTTATTTATAAAGCCCGTTCGGGTGAGTAGCTCGTATGGATGTTGATATTGCTCTATGTATTTGCCGCGTTGCACCACCATTTCGTTAGAAATAATGAAACATTGAAGAAAATGACGAATAAACGGTCGTGGATTTGATTGCGGGGCCGCATTAGCTTTTGCTCTGGCTAGCTAATCGCGTCCGTATCGTTCTCAAACAAACATGTGTAAATAAATTATTAGCTTTATGCCACCAATTAGGACATAACTCATGTATTCGGATTTATCGCTTGATCATTTTATGGAAGGGCTAAGAAAACGTAATCCCGGTGAACGCGAGTTTCATCAAGCGGTTTACGAAGTGGCTAAATCTGTTATTCCTTTTATTAAAGAAAATCCAAAGTATCAACAAGCTGGTATTTTACAGCGCATGACAGAGCCGGATAGAACCATCATATTTAGGGTGGTTTGGGAAGACGACCAAGGGAATTATCGCATTAATAGAGGCTGTCGTGTCCAATTTAATAATGCGATCGGTCCGTATAAGGGTGGGTTGAGATTTCATCCCTCGGTAAACTTAAGCATCTTGAAATTTCTAGGATTTGAGCAGACATTCAAAAACAGCCTAACCACGCTACCTATGGGTGCGGGAAAAGGCGGTTCTGATTTTAATGTCAAAGGGAAGTCTGATGCTGAGGTCATGCGATTTTGCCAGGTCTTTATGACCGAGCTTTCTCATCATATAGGTGCCAATACGGATGTGCCAGCCGGAGATATTGGTGTGGGTGCGCGTGAGATTAGCTATATGTTTGGTCAATATAAACGGTTAAAGCGAGAATTTACCGGTGTGCTGACCGGAAAAGCATTGGAGTTCGGTGGTAGCCTGATACGAACTGAAGCCACGGGTTATGGCAACGCTTACTTTATGGAAGAGATGCTTAAGCATCAAGATAAAAGCGTTGAAGGGAAAACCTGTGTGGTATCTGGATCTGGAAATGTTGCATTGTATTGTGCCGAAAAACTAAATCAACTAGGTGGAAAAGTTGTTACGTTGTCTGATTCCTCTGGTTTTATACACGACCCGGATGGCATTGATGAAGAGAAACTTGCCTTTCTAAAACAGCTCAAAATGGTACGCCGTGAACGTATCATAGAATATGCGAAAAAGTTCAGTTGTGAGTTTTATAAGGGAAAGCGCCCGTGGTCGATACCTTGTGATTTAGCATTTCCTTGTGCCACGCAAAATGAGATTAATCTGTCCGACGCTAAGGTTCTGGTAAGTAATGGTTGTAAAGCGCTATCTGAAGGTGCCAATATGCCTACCACTATAGAAGCTATTCAATACTTGCAGCAACAAAAACTACTGTTCGGACCCGGAAAAGCGGCAAACGCAGGTGGCGTCGCTATCTCGGGTCTTGAAATGTCACAAAATAGCCTTCGCTTATCTTGGACTGTAGATGAGCTAGAAAAACGGTTACAGAATATCATGAAAAATATTCACCGACAGTGTGTTGAATTTGGAGACAGCGATGGGTACATGAATTATGTAAAAGGAGCGAATATCGCTGGCTTCAAAAAAGTTGCTGATGCCATGCTGGCATATGGCGTAATATAATATCAAATACATACATTGGGAAGTACTATAATTTTTTTCACAAAAAAAGTTGGAACTTTAGAGGCCATCATCCACCTGTTTTTTATTCTTATATCGTCAGACAAACCATCTCTCTTTTATAAAAGAGATATTTATCAAAATCCTTTACGTTAATTTTTTCGCAATTCTTAATGGCTTGCAGTTTTGCTGGTATGGAAAATAACTGCGAAGCAAAAAACTTTATAAATGGTGAGCCTCACAATCTCAATCCAACACTGGCCCATTCGTTTTCGGAAGTTGCTTGGAGAAGCATTTCTTCCGAAGAGAGTCGGGCGAAGTGGCCAAAAAGAATTGAAACTACACAAGCCGAAGACGAAACAATTTTTTGTAACACTCAAGAAATCAAGCCAATATGCCATCGCGTACGGATTGACAAGTGCGAAGAAATTCGAAAAAAGACAAATTCTATTTACAAAATCCATAAACATCCTTGTCATCAAAGAGAAGACGACTTAGCCTTTAGAAAAGACGAAAAAGACATAACAAGTGGCTGTGCTTGGCTGCTGGGAAATGAACCTGGCTCCACACGCTTTAAGAAAATAGGAGTATTTTATGATATCAGTTGAATTCTTACTTACCTCTCTAGTCATTGTTCTTATTCCTGGAACCGGCGTATTATACACCGTTGCTACTGGCTTATTTATAGGGAAGCGTGCCAGTATGTCTGCTGCCTTTGGCTGCACTCTTGGTATTATCCCGTCTCTCCTTGCCAGCGTGATCGGCTTGGCTGCAATTTTCCATACCAGCGCTCTGGCCTTTCAATTTGTTAAATACGCTGGTGCCGTCTATTTACTTTACCTAGCTTTTGTTATGTGGCGCTCTTCCTCAACTCTTTCTATAGATAAGGGAAAATTCAAATCAAGCTTGACCGCAGTAGCAATCAAAGGTTTCCTTGTCAATATTCTCAACCCTAAGCTATCTATTTTCTTTCTCGCATTCTTTCCACAATTTGTATCGTCAAGTTCTGCCCAGCCTCTAGCTAACCTGCTTTTACTTGGCTTTGTATTTATGGTCATGACATTTGGTATTTTTATAATTTATGGCTTTATGGCTTTATGGCTTTATGGCTTTATGGCTTTATGGCTTTATGGCTTTATGGCTTTATGGCTTTATGGCTTTATGGCTTTATGGCTTTATGGCTTTATGGCAAGTGTCTTTAGTGAATCCGTAGCTCGCTCAGAAAAATTTAGTCTTGTCATACAGAAAGTATTTTCTGGTTGTTTCGCTGCATTAGGGCTTAAGTTGGCGTTTAGTGAGCGAGCATAGCGGACGGCTATGCTGCCAGGCAGCAAGTTTGATTCCAAATTTTCCTTGATGAGAACTGTCTCAAACCCAGAGGTAACTTTCTGTAACAATTGTACAACCAAAGTTTTGGATCAAGGTCATAATCAGCAGTATCAGATTCAACCCATCACTATTTTGAGCAGACACCAATTAAGGGAATTTATCGCTTGAGAGTATAAATAAGCCACCATGCGTTTACTGTATTACCAAACACCCAATCACTTGAATCGGCTATTGAGCCGGTTTTTCCGCCGAGAGAAAGTGACCTTAAGAGGGTACAGAAAGCCGGATCTGCGACAGTATCCATTGCCAGTGGTATTAGGATATTTATGAGCACTATCTGAGAAATTCACTGCTCCAGCATTCCTTATATGACCCCTTTCTTCCTATGATAGCGGAGCGGATTCCTGGAAAAATATTTCAAAATATTAGGAAATTGCGTTATGCTCAGAGAAGATACAATAATAACCGTTACAGTACCAAGCAGTTACACTCGGGATGGATACGGGTCATGTGCAGAAAACGAAGGAATGGCTAATTAAAAAGTATCTGTCCGGTTTATCGGGCGCAAAACATACTTCCCATCACAGCTTTGCCCATTCTACGTAAGAGGGAAGATCCATGGGTAGGTACAGTAAACTGCTTTTAGCCATTGGTATTGGCATTTTGGTTTCAGCCGTCGGTGTGATTGTTACAGGCTACCTTGCCGCTATCGCCATACCCAAGGCATTCTTTTTGTGGCTTCAGGAGCATCTTAGCCTGGATCTTGGTTTTGTCCTGATAACCATTGTTCAACAGATTCTTGGCTTCGGGTTTCTGTTTCTGGCAGCTGGTTATTTCGCCACCAAAAGGCTCTGTCTTTCACCTATTATATCGGTGCTCTGCGTACTTATAGGGTTTTGGCTTTACCTTGTGGTTGGGTTAGCCCTGGTCTACGAGACACCGATCAGTAACCCCATTCCCACACTGATTACCCTTGTGTTTATCACCTTGGGCGTTCACCTGCTGTTCCTTGTGCTCGGTGTTGTATTGGGAAACAGGGATAACACAACAATGCGCGCGGCGAGCGCGTGATTGCGACCGCATCAGAACCAGATCAGGCAGTCCCCCCCTAACCTTTCCACACATCCGCGGGTAGACTGCCACCACCTCAGTGAACCCTCGGGCCAGACAAATCCAGCCCGGTGATCTGCGCATTTTCCACCAACCTGTTCAGGTAGTCGCCGGTCATTTGGCGGCGGCGCTTTTCCGTTAGGTATTCCTCAATCCGCTCCGCCACATACGCGTACTCCAGCGGGCGGCCGGGCTCACACTGCTCCACATAAATCAGGTGCACACCGTAGGGGGTTTCCACCGGTTCCGGCACCAGACCGGTGCCCTGGGCGAAAACTGCGCGCTCAAAAGCGGCCACCGTATCGCCGCGACCCACCTGGCCGAGACTGCCACCAGCCTCAGCAGAGGAGCAGGCGGAGCGGGATTGGGCCAGCTTGGCAAAGGCCTGCAACGGATTGGCATCGGCGCGGATCTGCTCCAGCATGTCCTCCGCTCCTTTGCGCGCCCGGCAGCAGGCCTCGGCGTCTTCCGGTGCTGCCGGGATCAGGATATGGCGCACCTCGGCGAGGGGGTCGGAGCGGAATTTCTGCCGGTGAGCTTCAAAGTAGGCGCGGCACTCGGCTTCGCCCGCCGGGCTCACTGGCAACTCACCTTGCAATAGCTCTGACACTGCGCGATCAAAAACCGCGCTGTGCAGGTCCTCATCGGCAGCGCACAGCCCCTGTGCGGCGGCCCGCTCACGCAAAAGCCAGCCAATCACCAGCGCACGGGCGGCGCGATAGATCGCCTGGCGCGGCGAATCGGCACTCTGGTACTGCATTTCCCGGTAAATCAGGTCTGCAGGAATTTCACTGCCGTTGACGGCCACCGCCTCGGCCAGTTCAAACTCGCGCCCAAGGGCGTCTGAGGCCAGTACTGTATTCATGTTTCAACTCCACGCAAGGGCCGCACCTGCTTCGTTTCCTCAGCGCACCGCCCTGGCACGCACCAACTGGTAATTGCGATGGAAGTACTGCACCGGAACACTCCATACATGCACCAGGCGGCTGAAGGGGAACACCAGAAACAGGGTCATGCCGAGGAAAATATGCAGCTTGTAGATGATATTAACGCCGGCGATTGCCGCTGCGGCTGCGGAGCCGTCAAGGGTGACAATGGACTGGGCCCAGGCCATCAGCTTGAGCATCTCGGCACCGTCCATATGTCCGGCGGAAACCGGGATACTGATCAGCCCCAGGATCAACTGGGCGTAGAGCATCAGCAGGATGGTGAGATCCATTTTGGATGTGGTGGCGCGCACCCGCGGATTGGTAAGGCGGCGTTTGATCAGGATGGTGAGGCCGATAAAGCAGATCACCCCGAAGAAGCCGCCAATGCCCATGGCCATCAGCTGCTTGGTGGAGGCATCGATGCCGAGGAAGTGCCACACCGCCTTGGGGGTGAGCAGGCCGACAAAGTGCCCCAGCAGGATGGCAATGACCCCAATATGGAACAGGTAACTGCCAACGCGCAGCTGCCTGCGCTCCAGCAGCTGGCTGGAGCCGGTGCGCCAGGTGTACTGGTCGCGGTCGTAGCGGATCAGGCTTCCCACCAGAAACACCGTAAGGGCGACGAAGGGATAGATGGCGAAGAGCAGCGTATTCAGATAGTGCATCGTGTTACTCCTGTGGTGCGGGCTGGGCAGGATTCTGAGTGGCGTCGGTCCAGGTGAGGGGCTGGCCGTCGCGCAGTTGCGCAGCGCTGGGCCGCGTTATCGACTGGTCGCATTGGTTGGCGCCGGTAAAGCTGACCGCCTCTTCCTCCCAGATTTTGTCCAGCGCCTCAGGGGTATCATCGCGCGCCTCTCCGGCCACCTCCTCCTTGAGCGCCGCCAGATCCACAACCACCCCGGCCATCTGCAGCAAGGCATCCATCAGCAGGTGATAGGGACTCTCGCGCTGGGACAGGCGCGCGCTGAGCAGGGCAATCACATGGGTGATGTCGTGTACCCACTCGTAGGCCGCGTCGCCCTGGGTGGCACAAAACTCCAGGTAGGTGGGCAGGTAGTCCGGCAGCTCGCGCGCGCTCAGTGCCAGACCGGCGCTGCGGTAGCGTTCCAGCAGATCCACCATGGCCTGGCCGCGATCGCGGGATTCGCCATGCACATGCTCAAAGATATGCAGGGACACAGCGCGCCCGCGCTCGAACAGGCCATCGTACTCACTCTGCCAGTCGAGCGGGTCCATACGCTCGTAGTGGGCGATAAACGCCAGCAGCCTGTCGCGCAGGGGCGCATCCAGGTCTTGGGATTCCGCTACCCAGCCAGTCAGCGCGTCCAGGTTGTGCACCAGTTCGTCGGACGGGTAGTCCAGCAGCCGAGAAATCACATTTAACACTTTCATTCGCTGTTCTCCCCGCTCAGTCGACCACTTTGGCCGGGATCACTTCGCGCACCGTCTGCCGCTTGCCACCAAAAATATTGGTGCTGTCGTTGCCGGTGCTGCAACCGTTGCCGAAGCTGAAGCCGCAAGCGGATTTGATGTCGTAGGCGTTTTCGGCATAGGCCTTGTGACTTGAAGGCACCACAAAGCGGTCTTCGTAGTTGGCCAGGGCCATATAGCGGTACATCTCTTCTATCTGGGCTACGGTCAAGCCCGCCGCCTCCAACAGCTCGCGCTCCTGCACGCCGTCCACATGGATGCCGCGCATATAGGCGCGCATCACAATCATGCGCTCCAGGGCGCGGGCCACCGGTTTCTCGTCGCCGGCGGTGAGCAGGTTGGCGAGGTACTGCAGCGGGATACGCAGGGTGGAGAGATCCGGGATCTCGGCACCGCGGCCCACGGTAACCGTCTCCACCTGGCCGGCCTGCACTGCGTTCTGGATTGGTGACAATGGCGGCACATACCAGACCATGGGCAGGGTGCGGTACTCCGGGTGTAGCGGCAGGGCGATCTGCCAGTCGATGGCCATCTTGTACACCGGGGAGTTCTGCGCGGCTTCGAGCCAGGCTTCGGGAATCCCCTCGGCGCGGGCGGCCTCCTGCACCTTGGGATCGCTGGGGTCGAGGAAGATATCGCACTGGGCCTGGTAGAGCGCCTTCTCGTCTTCTACCGCGGCCGCCGCCTCAATACGGTCGGCGTCGTAGAGCAATACACCCAGGTAGCGAATACGGCCCACACAGGTTTCGGAACAGATGGTGGGCTGGCCCGCCTCGATACGCGGGTAGCAGAAGATACACTTCTCGGATTTACCGGTTTTCCAGTTGTAGTAGATTTTCTTGTAGGGGCAGGCGGACACACACATGCGCCAGCCGCGGCACTTGTCCTGGTCGATCAGGACAATACCGTCCTCCTCGCGCTTGTAGATGGCGCCGCTGGGGCAGGCCGCCACACAGGCGGGGTTGAGGCAGTGCTCGCACAGGCGCGGCAGGTACATCATAAAGGTGTTTTCAAACTCACCGTAGATATCCGCCTGCACCTGCTCGAAGTTTTTATCCTTTTTGCGCTTGTCGAATTCGGTACCGAGGATCTCTTCCCAGTTGGGACCCCATTCAATTTTCTCCATACGCTCGCCACTGATCAACGAGCGAGGTCGGGCCACCGGCTGGTGTTTCTGCTCCGGCGCCTTGTGCAGGGTCTGGTAGTCGAAGTCGAAGGGCTCGTAATAATCGTCGATCTCCGGCATATCCGGGTTGGCAAAAATATTCGCCAGCACCCGGTGTTTACCGCCGATCTTCGGCTGCAGTTTGCCATTTTTCCTGCGTGTCCAACCGCCGTTCCACTTGTCCTGGTTCTCCCATTCCTTTGGGTAGCCGACACCGGGTTTGGTCTCGACGTTATTGAACCAGGCATACTCGACCCCCTCGCGGGAGGTCCAGACATTTTTACAGGTCACCGAGCAGGTATGGCAGCCGATACATTTATCGAGGTTCAGCACCATACCGATCTGGGCTCTCACTTTCATGCTACACCTCCTCTCGCGCCGGCTCTTTGACGTCTTCGCCATCCAGCCAGTCGACCTTGTTCATTTTCCTAACCACCACAAACTCATCCCGGTTACAGCCCACAGTGCCGTAGTAGTTGAAGCCGTAGGACTGCTGGGCGTAGCCACCGATCATATGGGTGGGTTTCATTACCGCGCGGGTTACGGAGTTGTGGATACCGCCGCGGGTGCCGGTGGTTTCCGCTCCCGGTGTATTCACGATGCGCTCCTGGGCGTGGTACATCATGGCCATGCCGTCGGGCACCCGCTGGGAAACCACCGCGCGGGCGGCGATGGCGCCGTTGACGTTGAAGATCTCGATCCAGTCGTTGTCTTCAATGCCCGCCAGCTTGGCGTCGTTCTCACTCATCCACACGATGGGGCCACCGCGGGACAGGGTGAGCATCAGCAGGTTGTCGGAATAGGTGCTGTGGATACCCCACTTCTGGTGCGGGGTGATCCAGTTCAGCAGGATCTCCCTGTTGCCGTTGGGCCTCTGGTTCAGCACCGGCTGTACGGTTTTCAGGTTGATGGGCGGCTTGTACACACACAGGTTCTCGCCGAAGTCGCGCATCCACTCATGATCCTGGTAGAACTGCTGGCGGCCGGTGATGGTGCGCCAGGGGATCAGCTCGTGCACATTGGTGTAGCCGGCGTTGTAGCTCACATGCTCATCTTCCAGGCCGGACCAGGTGGGCGAGGAGATAATCTTTCGCGGCTGCGCCACGATATCGGCAAAGCGGATCTTCTCGTCTTCCTTGGGCTTGGCCAGATGGGTGTGATCGAGGCCGGTAATCTTGCCCAGGGCTTCCCAGGCCTTCACCGCCACCTGACCATTGGTTTCAGGGGCCAGTGACAGGATCATCTCGGCAGCATCCACGGCGCTGTCGATACGCGCGCGGCCATTGCGGGCAGTCTCATCCTTCCAGGTGCGGTTGAGCTTCTTGAGGAAGTCCACCTCGTCATCGGTGTTCCAGCTGATGCCCTTGCCGCCGTTGCCAAGTTTTTCCAGCAATGGGCCGATAGAGGTAAAGCGGTTGTAGGTATTGGGGTAGTCGCGTTCCACCTCGATCATGCTCGGCGCGGTAACGCCGGGGATCAGGTCGCACTCGCCTTTCCACCAGGCCTTAACCCCAAAGGGCTGGGCGATTTCGGTGGGGGTATCGTGGTGGATTGGCAGGGTTACCAGATCCTTCTCCACCCCCAGGTGGCCGTCGGTCAGTTCGGAGAATTTCTTCGCGATGCCCTTGAAGATGTCCCAGTCACTGCGTGCTTCCCAGGCCGGGTCCACCGCTTTGGTGAGCGGGTGGATAAAGGGGTGCATATCCGAGGTATTGAGATCGTCCTTCTCGTACCAGGTAGCCGTTGGCAGCACGATGTCGGAGTAGAGACAGGTGGTGGACATACGGAAGTCCAGTGTCACCAGCAGGTCCACCTTGCCCTCACTGGGGGTGTCATGCCAGGCCACATCTTCCGGCTTCTTGCCGCCGGCTTCGCCCAGGTCCTTACCCATCAGGCCGTGCTTGGTGCCGAGCAGGTGGCGCAGCATGTACTCGTGGCCCTTACCGGAGGAACCCAGCAGGTTGGAGCGCCAGATAAACAGATTGCGCGGATAGTTCTGCGGATTATCCGGGTCCTGGTTGGCAAACTTGAGCGCGCCGCGCTTGAGCTGCTGTACGGTGTAATCCTTGGCGGACATACCCGCAGCGGCGGCATCTTTGGTCAGTTGCAGCGGGTTCATACCCAGCTGCGGTGCGGAGGGCAGCCAGCCCATACGCTCGGCGCGGCTGTTGTAATCGATAATGGAAGCCTGCCACTTGCGCTTGTCGGCCAGCGGCGAAACCACTTCCTCCATCTCCAGCTTCTCGTAGCGCCACTGACTGGCGTGGTTGTAGAAGAAGGAGGTGCCGTTCATATGGCGCGGCGGACGCTGCCAGTCGAGACCGAAGGCGAGGGGGGTCCAGCCGGTTTGCGGGCGCAGTTTTTCCTGCCCCACATAGTGAGCCCAGCCACCGCCACTCTGGCCGATACAACCGCACATCATCAACATATTGATGAGGCCACGGTAGTTCATATCCATGTGGTACCAGTGGTTGAGGGCGGCACCCACAATCACCATGGAGCGCCCACGGGTTTTGTCAGCGGTGTTGGCGAACTCGCGCGCTACCTGGATGACATTCTCACGGCGACAGCCGGTGATCTTCTCCTGCCAGGCGGGAGTGTAGGGCTTGTCTTCGTCGTAGCTTTGCGCACAGTTGGGGTCGTCGAGGCCGTGCTCGACGCCATAGTTGGCCAGGGTCAGGTCGTAGACACTGGCGACTTTGAGCACCTCGCCGTCTTTGTTCTGCACAAACTTCACCGGCACCTTGTAGTCGATCACATCACTGTGGTCGGTGTGCTGAAAGTAGTCGTGTTCGTGGGTCTGGCCACCGAAGTAAGGGAAGGCCACCTGGGCGATTTCATCGGCGCAGTCTTTCAGGCTGAGCTTCAGCTTTACTTCTTCGCCACTGAGACCATCGCGCTGCTCGATATTCCATTTTCCCTGCTCGCCCCAGCGGTAACCTACGGAACCCTGGGGGGAAACCAGCTGGCCATCATGGTTGACGGCGATGGTCTTCCATTCCGGGTTGTTGTCCTGGCCGAGGTCATCCGCCAGGTCGGAGGCACGCAGGAAGCGACCCTGTACCAGCTTGCCATCGCGCTCTTCCAGGGTCACCAGCATCGGCATGTCGGTGGTGGTGCGCACATATTCGGTGAAGTAAGCACTGGGCTTGTCCACATGGAATTCTTTCAGGATCACATGGCCGAAGGCCATGGCCAGGGCCGCATCGGTACCCTGGCGCGGTGCCAGCCAGGTGTCGCCAAACTTGGAGCACTCGGAGTAGTCGGAGGTGATTACGCAGGTCTTGGCACCCTTGTAACGCACCTCGCTGAGGAAGTGCGCATCCGGGGTACGGGTCTGCGGCACATTGGAGCCCCACACGATCAGGTAGTTGGAGTTATACCAGTCGGCGGACTCGGGCACATCGGTCTGCTCGCCCCAAATCTGCGGAGAGGCGGGCGGCAGGTCGCAGTACCAGTCGTAGAAACTCAGGCAGTTGCCGCCGATCAATGACAGATAGCGGGCACCGGCGGCGTAGGACACCATGGACATGGCGGGAATCGGCGAGAAGCCGGTGACCCGGTCCGGGCCGTATTGTTTGGTGGTGTAGACGTTGGCGGCGGCAATCAGCTCATTGGCTTCATCCCATTTGACCCGCACAAAGCCACCCATACCGCGACGCTCTTTGTAGGACCTGGCCTTGGCCGGGTCCTCCACAATGCTGGCCCAGGCTTCTACCGGATCACTGTGCCTTAACTTGGCTTCACGCCAGAGTTTTACCAGGCGCTTGCGGATCTTCGGGTACTTGAGGCGGTTAGCCGAGTACATATACCAGGAGTAGCTGGCACCGCGCGGGCAGCCCCGTGGCTCGTGGTTGGGCAGGTCCGGGCGGGTGCGCGGATAGTCGGTCTGCTGGGTTTCCCAGGTGACCAGACCGTCCTTCACGTAGATTTTCCAGCTGCAGGAGCCGGTGCAGTTCACTCCGTGGGTGGAGCGCACGATCTTGTCGAACTGCCAGCGGCGGCGGTAGCCATCTTCCCAGCTGCGGTCATCGTCGGTTTTTTCCCCATGCCCCCCGGAAAAGGGCTCTTTATGTTTTTTCAGGTATTTCAGTCGGTCCAGGAAATGGCTCATGCGGTACTCCCAGGGCATCGGTATGCGGTTAGAACCTCGGTTTAGGGGGAATATAAAAGCGCACCCCATGGGGATCACCTGATCAAAAAGGGGTAGAAATGCGGCAAACTACCCCCGAATGGGTAGGAAAATATGGCTGGTGTTCACCCCGATCCGCACCGGGGCCCCGACTGGCAAGGGCTGCGATCAAAAAACAGACAAGAGGTTGAATTTTGTGCGAAACTGGCGATCTTTGTGGGTACCCACAAATTTGGGCGCCAGTGGACGGCACAATGGAGCCCTCCGACCACAGCCACCTGGGAGCAAGCGACCCGATATGCTGAACCGAATCCGACAGTCCATTGTCTACCGCATCGGCACCCTGATGCTGCTCACCGTGCTGGTGGCACTGAGTTCCATGGTGGCTTCCTATATCATCTCCGATGCCGCCGAAAACGATGCCGCCGCAGTGAACCTGGCCGGCTCCCTGCGCGCCATGAGCTACCGGCTGTCCGCCATCGCCCCCTCCGGAGACCTCGCGGCCACCCGTGACCTGGCGGACGAAGTGGCACAGCGCCTGGCAAAGGTGTTGAGCATCTCCGACTTCAGCGCCAGCGACAACCTGCGCGCAGCGCGCCACTACAACAAGGTGATGCACAGTTGGGAACAGGAGATCCGCCCGCTGCTGGAATCCATTGCCGCCAGCCACACCGCCATGGACTCCCAACAGCTGGCCAACCGCCTGGAACCGTTTATCACCGATGTGGACACCCTGGTGTTCGACTACCAGACCATCGCCGAGGAGAAGATCAATTTACTCCGTCTGGTACAACTGGGCTCCCTGTTCGCCACCGTGGTGCTGGTGTATCTCTCCCTGTATATCCTGCACCGCTCCGTGGAGCAGCCCCTGAAGCTGCTCACCAACCGCTCCCTGAGCATCGCCCAGGGGAATTTTCACCAGCCTCCCCTGGAAATCGACAGCGAGGATGAGCTGGGGGTGCTGGCGCGTACCATCAATAATATGAGCGATGAAATACACGCCACCCACCGAGACCTGGCCCACCGTGTGGAGTTGAAAACCGCACAACTGCAAAAGAGCCATGAGGCCCTGGATTTTCAGTACCGCCTGGCGCGACGCATCAGCGAAGGCCCCCTGCCCGGCACCGAACTGGGCCAGTGGCTGGGTGAATTTGCCAATGTGGCGGGCCTGGAAAATCTGGATCTGTGCCTGATGACCCCGGAGGGCGAAGCCCCCTATGAACACCTGGTAGAGGGGTTGGGCAACGAATACTGCAGCGGCAGCGAGTGCCGCATGTGCGTGAACACCTGCGGTCCCTCTGAAGAGGGCGAGAGCCGCGTATACCGCTTTCCCCTGGAAGTGGACAAGCGCAACTACGGTGTGTTGATGTGCAGCCTGCCCCGTGGGGACAGTCTCGATGAGGAGCCGCAGCAGCGCCTGGGCACTTTCGCCGACAGTGTCACCGCCGCCATCGCCATCAATGAGCGCGAGGCCCAGGACCGGCGCGTGGCCCTGCTGGATGAGCGCGCCATTATCGCGCGGGAGCTGCACGATTCCCTGGCCCAGTCCCTCTCCTACCTGAAAATCCAGGTAACCCGGCTCAACCGCGCCAACCGCCGCGATCAGGTGGACAGGGTCGCAGTGGAGGAAATCATCGCAGAACTGAAAGAGGGCCTGGATGCCTCCTACCGCCAGCTGCGCGAATTGCTCACCACCTTCCGCCTGCAGGTCGGACCCGGCGGACTGCGCGGCATTCTGGAGCAGTCCATCCTCGCCTACCGCGAGCAGCACCCGCAGATCAGCATCCTGCTGGATTACCACCTGGATGAGGTCCCCCTCACCCCCCACGAGGAAATCCACCTGTTGCAGCTGGTGCGCGAGGCTTCGCAAAACGCCGTGTACCATTCCCAGGGAGACAGGGTGGAGATCAGCCTGACCCAGGCCGACAACCACGCCCTCAAGGTATGCATTCGCGACAATGGCATTGGCATCAGCAATGCACCGGAAAAACGCAACCACTTCGGCATGTCCATCATGCAGGAGCGCGCCAGCAACCTGAACGGCAAGCTGCAAATCCGCCGGCGTGAGGAGGGCGGCACCGAGGTACAATTTCACTTTGTCCCCCACTACGCGCGCGAGCGGGAGCTGGTATGGCGCGAGGCGGTTTAAGGATTGCCCTGCACAGTGCCAGCCCCGGCCATACGCCGGGCGCCAGAGCTTGTGCAAACGCCTTTTCCCGCCACAGGGTCACACTACCGGCAGTTTTCCATCCGGTTACGGGTAACAGCTGGCCCGGTTCCCAAGCCCTGGCACCTCCCCCTGTTCGCTGGTGGTATTTTTGCTGCTCTATGCACCCGGCAACCCCGCGGTTGCCGGGTAAAACCCGGACCGGTTGGCTGCCCAAAGCCTACTCGGCAGTGCCTGCCTGGGCGCGCCCCTGAGGCAGATCCGCGGTTACCATCTCGAGTTCTTGCCAGAGCGCGGAAAGCAATGCGCTCCTATCGCACCAACTTCCATACAATCTGCTACCATCGGCGAAATTCCAGCCAAAAAAAATGAGTACCTATGAAGCTGCTGCGCGCACTCCTGTTGATTCTGTTTGCCGTGTTGGTGATCTCCGCCCTGGCAGCACCCGGGTTTATCGGCCCCAGGGTGGAGGCAATCTGGAAGCAGCAACTGGGCAGGCTGCAGGGGGGGGCAACCACCGGTTACCAGCGCCACTGGTTTGGTGCCGAAACCCGTACCCAGGTAACCCTGCAAAACGACAAGACAGAGCTGCATACCGAAATTCACCACGGCCCCCTGCTATTTACTGCGCAGGGCCCGAAAGTGGGGCTGGTCTACAGCGAGACCCGGCTGCAGCCGGAGCAATTACCGGCAGGGCTGCGCGCACAGGTGGAGGGGGTGTACGGCAGCCTGCAGGACAGCCCGCTGGTGCTCGAATCCCTGGTGACTGCGGACAACCGGGTGCTCAATACCCTGCGCCTGGCTCCTTTTAAACGCATCGGTGAGAGCGGGGAACTGGCCTTTGACGGCGGTGAGGTATCGGTGGAAACCGACTATACCGGTGCGGTGCTCACCGGCAGTGTGGACCTGGGCACCCTGCGCCAGACCCGCCAGGGCGCAGAGGTTCTCTATGTGGAGCCGCTGAAAGGAACTTTTCAGTTTACACCCGGCCGCGGTGGAAATGCCCAGTTACACCTGTCACTGCTGCGCGCGGAATCGGATTCCGGCCCGGTGGCGCTGCGCAATATCAGCCTGAACCTGACCCTGGAACAACTGGCCGGAAATACCCTAAAGCTGATCAGCGACCTGCAGTTGCCCGAGGTGGAATCGACCACTCCGATAACCTCTGTTCAACAGCAGATAACACTACCGGCTATCAGGGCTGTGGATCTGGGGCACTACCTGGGCGCCCTGCTGCCATCGGCACGGAGGGACTGGCCAAGCGCAATGCGTCCGCCGCTGCGATTGCAACAACAGCTGGCGGTGGAATCCCGCAACGGCCCGGTGCTGGTGGATGCCGAGATTGATTGGCGCGGTATGCAGCGCCCTCCACGCCAGCGTAACGGCAACCTCCTCAATCAGTGGCTGAAGCCCCTGGTGGCCACCGTGACCCTGAGCGCAGCGGAACCGGCTCTGTTGCAGTCGCCTTTGGTGGCGCAGGCGTTGTTACTGCGCGAATACGGCCTGCTGCTGGAGCAGGATGGCGAACTCCAGATGCTCCTCGAAGTGAATCGGGGCCAGCTCCAGGTCAACGGCCAGCCATTGCCGCCCGACCTGTTTGTTATGGCGCTGACCGGAACCCTCTAGTAGCCTGTTGAAAAGGCGTTGCGGCGTATGTCCGCAAGGCTCCACAATATCAAAAGGCAGGCCCGGTTTCTGGGGTAATCGCTGAATGTACCATCGGTGTATCCCTCGGGCAGCGCCAACGGATAGATAGCCAGCCAGGGAAAAGAAACTACCGAACGTGCCTCTTCCAACGCCATCCTCTCCTGGCCGTGAAAACAGTTCACGGCTGGCGTATCACATCCGCAGAGGACTCACCAGAGGCCGGCGCAACCGCCTTAGGGTTGTTATGGATTCACTTTTTGTTCGCGATCCTTGTACTTTGACTCAGAGGACTGCCAAACCCAATGCGCCCAGACCAAGCCACCGAGGGGAAACAAGACTAGTGCAATTGCCGGGCGAAACCAAATTGGCTCTGCCGGATTAGTGACCTGCATGAGCAAGGACCACAGCAAGGCTGTTGTGATACCCCATTGAAGTGCGCCATTAACCCAAAGAAACCTTTTCTTACCTTTTCCTCGTGTGCGTTTCCATTTTTCAAGATTCATATGAATTCCTCATCACCACGATGACTCATAGCGCCAGGTAAACAGCGGCGTTATCGCGCCCGAGCCAGTTGGAACAACTCAAATACGGTGGCAGACCGGTCCGTGGCCATTGACTTTGCCATCCGGGGTTCATGACCAGTGACAGAAGGTAGGGGAAATAAACCAAGTCGGCCTCCTCACCGGCAGCCACTTGAATCATTTCAAGATGTCGGTTTACATTTGCCTCTATATTACCGGCAATTGGTTTAAATTGAACTGCACCTATCTTCAAGGCTTTATTTCACCCTAAAAGGGTAACTTTGGCATTTAAAGTCACGAAAACGAGTGAGCAACGCTATCACACAACCCAAACCATTGCATCCCAAACACTAAATCTGATTCGAATCGTAAATGCTGAGTGATACGAATCCCTCTTGAGCGCTCTGTTTTTTATTTCGGGAAGCCTTCTGACTCCATTGCCTTTAAACCGATCTTATGCCACTCTGCCTGTTCTTCACAGAAGATTTGAGCATCTAACGTCTTTGCCGGCTCTGCATTTAAAGCGCCCGCTGGAACAATTAGAAACTTTCCACTTTGGGACAGAAATGGCAATCCAGAACCACAGTCTTTGCAAAATGCTTTGGAAAAAGAACGTGCTGGATGATCATAGCGTTTTATTTTGTTCTCACCCTGAATCCATGCAATATTAGACGGTGACGTGAATAAGTTGGAGGCATGAGCGGAGCCAGTTAGCTTTCTACACTGTTCACAATGACAAAAGAAAAAATTTTCAAAGTCATCTTCAAGCTTAAATAAAACACTCCCGCAACAACAACCACCTGTAATTTCTTTATTCACTTCAAACCTCCATATAAGCTTCTATTGAATATGCTGATCCTACCCACGAAAAGTAGACACCACTTTACGCGCACTCTGTGTAGTAAATTTGCCCATATGATCCTCACCCATGAAGTGGTCAACTCGTAAAAAATGATTCCGAGACTAACATCAAGCTTCGAAAATTCATTTCTCTTCGATATACTTGGATCTGGTCTGACTCTTTATTTGTTATGGCTTTTACCTACATTTATAATTGACTCCAAATACTCTTTCAAAGCAACCGCATTGTTTAACTTTAATTCCTTAGAGCTAAATAATAATGTAACACTTTGATTACTAACTTCTGCACAGAATTGTTCGAGTAATGCTCTTTTTTTGTTTAGCTCATCGAAATATCGTATTTTAAATTCAAGCCACTTCTTCGGATCATGACCATACCATTTTCGCAGTTCATTGGACGGAGCTATCTCTTTAATCCATTTATCTATCTTGCCTTTTCCCTTAGATAAACCTCTCGGCCATAGTCGATCAACAAGGACACGCTCACCGTCCTCTTCTTTGGCCTCCTCATAAACTCTTTTAATCTTGATCTTCATCCTTTGCTATACCCTTGGTACCCAGGGTTTTTTTACTGATGATGCAGCACCACAGCTAAACAGGAAAATTGAGGCTATATAAATGAGAAATTTTTTCATTAATTTTATCTTATGCCTTACACACGTGACAATTGCATCGCAAACATCCACTGCCCTTGCTTGTTATGTGCACAGCTCACTGAGCTGATGGATTTTTCGAACACCATTTGGTGCCTCACAAGTCTCAGTTGTAAGCCACACTGCATCCATACCCGCCGCTACAGCTGGCTTAATATCTTTCTCAAAACTGTCACCAACCACCGTAGCCTCGGATGGTGGCATGTCCAATTTGCTTAAGATAGCACTAAAGAACTGCCCCGAACCCTTGGAAATTCCGAGATTTGATTTGCAAAAATACCCTTTTATAAACTGGCTTAAACCACATCGGGAAAAGGCGGCTTCGATCTCCGATGGAGACGATTCATCGGCACCTGTAGCCACATAAATTTCAGCGCTTTCAGACAACGATTGGAGTAATTCTTTTGCTCCGGTTACAGCCTCCACATACTTCCAGTTGCACATTTTTCCGGGAATGCCTGGGAAGTCCACCATGAGCGTGTCGCCCCAATCAAAGAGATAGGCTTTTGGCACTGGATTCTCCATGTGTATAGAAAGCCTGCCGCAGCGACACACAAAACACGTAGCGGTTTGGGCTTACGGCCCCGCAGGGGTGAACTACCGGTTCATGCTATATTCGCATTTCAACAGTATACCCCATACTCACTGTAACTTTGGCTTTAAACCGGGAGATATCTAGATCCTTGCTTGAAATAAACCCATTTCCACAAAAAAGCTCCAGCCTATGCTTGCCGCCTTCTGGGGGCACCAGAAAATTCAACTTGTCAGTCTCAGCGGAGATATTTCGTTTATCGTAACTTCGAACGTGTGATGTCTCTCCTCGTATTAGGTGAATCTCACATCCTTTACTGATCAGACTTTGATCAATGCCACCTGTAACAATTAAGCGCTTTTCCACAGGGCCTACAGCCAGACAGCTACTTAAGAGTGCCAATGAAATTATGAGAGTTGACTGAGTCACGGTAGGAACACATAACGCCTCAATCAGCCAAGGCTTTAGCGGTCGACTGCATTGACTTGTTATGACCTTTTGCGCATAGGAAATATGCCCATGCAATTAATAGAATTTGTAGTGGCCCGCGTATTAATAAATAAACAGGCCCCCATTGATGCCCGCCAAGACCAATGCCATTTGATGCCGCATAAATATTTGCCGGAAAGAAAATAGCAAAAACTACAATAGCAAGCTTTGCAGCAAGGGGTTGATACCTTGGCATAAAAAGAGCGATACCTATCAATAGCTCAATCAACCCAGTGAGATAGACTAATGCCAGGCGGTAAGGAACCCAAGGCGGTAACATTTCCACCATTCCGTCCGTTTTAACAAGGTGCCCAATGAAGAAGAATATAAAGGCTATTCCCAACCCCCAACAGGCGTACTTTGTAACATTCGGAGGCTTGTCGCTAAACTTTGAATAAACAAGGGCAATGGCTAACGGACTGGACAACAGTAAAAGAATAATAATTGGAGTTACCATAGCTCCCTCATAAAATCATAACCTATGTATACTGATCACCATGACCGGTGATTTCTTGATTTTTTTCTTGCCAAACTATTAAACAGTTACGGCCAATCCATCAGATACGGCAATCTAGTACTGCCGAACCAGCTGGAATAATACGTACTACGGCCAGTATCCCAAAAATCCCCAATGAATATAACCTCCTGGATTAACTGAATTTTAAGTAGAAGCTGCCTATCCTCTCAAACTGCACCACTATCCAGATAGGCGTATCTCCGGGGCATCCTCACCCTTGCCTACTAACAGGTCATCTCGATACGGTCGCGGCAACGTCGTCTGCAGTGATTGAGCTTTACCCACCTTCGGCAGCACCAGAATGGATCGCAAGGTCACTGGCCTGCCGTCTCGGCGGTGCTTACCTCCCCATAATGACCGTGTGGAAGGTATGCACCTGTGGCACTATTCAGGGCTGTAGAGGCTTTCGAGGCGTTCACACTGCCGCTCAGCGCTCCGGCTTCTTATCGGGGCGCGGTTTGAACGGCCTGATGATGGCCGGGGGCTTTTCGATTGGCCCCTCCTCCAGCGCACAGGCTTCGTCCAGTGGGTAGACTTCGTCCAACCATTGCAGGAGGTGCACGGCACGCATCACCCGGTTGCCCCTGCCGGGTGCAATATGCAGGTCTATCGCGTTCTCTTTGATGGCGACCAGCGTGAAGGTGAAATAATCCCCCAGCTCCACTGGCTGAAACAATCGACAGGGTAATATAGGCATTTTTATAGGCTCCTTGAGTCACCTGTGACGGAAAGGTGCAGAAAAAGCACAGCGCTTTGTGCGGTTTCTCCCGCCGCAGGCGTGATCCTTGTGGGAAAAAAGCAAAGGGAAATTTGTCGGTTGGGTACGCAGCCAGAGAGGCGGTGCGCGGCTGAAGTAAAAGACCACACCAATCATCACGCAACGCCACAGCACACTCCGCCGCCGGGGGCAGGAGTGACTCGAAAAGCTCGCCTTCAGGGAGACCTTTATTGAAGACGAACGAGTGTATGGCGTATCATTCAAGACAGCCTCGCTAGATAGGTTATGTATCTATTGGGGTTAGCCATCCCTTGGTGTTCCAGCACCGGGGGGTGGCGTTTTTCTATCATTTACGCGGTCATGATGGGTCCTTCTTTGTTGGTTTATTTGTGTATGGATTACCTGCGAGCGCTCCCGATATGGGACGTTTCGCGGGATAAAAAATGATCGTTGCGGTATTGGTTATCTATTTATTATTCTTTACTGGTGCCATTGAGGTCTTGCGCCATTGAGGCGGCTGGGCGCTATGGCAGCAGGCCTACAGTATTCGCTTTTGGCTTGGAATTCAATCAAAGTGATGCATCAGACGACAAAGAATACAATTTCTCTGGCGGATAACGATAGGCCAAAGGTCCATGCTGTTTTTGGTCGAAGCATGTAGTATGGGTTTTCACACCGAAGCAAAACCTACCTGGGCCTACAGCCTGGCATATTAAAAGGGCTCTCTGGTAACAGGGCCAATAGCTTGTGTTCTACGCCTGAGCATAATACCCGTTGTGTGCATGGCTGCGTTATCCACCGCGCACTCTTTTATAGGTATGCCCATACTGCAGGCAGAATTGTTCCAGAGAAAAGTGGCCTATCAAGTAGTAGCGGCTGCAAACCGTGTAAACCAAACAACAAGTTTGTTTGCAGCCTTACTTTTCAATTCATCCACTGGTATCCGTAATGTAAAATCCAGCGTATTGCCAGAGCCCACCATGACACCATGAAAGCTGGACGAAACCAAAGCCTGATTGGATACATCGACCCTATATACCACCATCTCCTGTGAATTTACCAGCTCCCACAAAGCCAGAAATTCTCCGGTAGTGATCATTAACTCTTTGGCAACACTTGCACCGCTTTGACAATTGTGATTGTTTATTTTGCAGAATGTATTGTCAATAATCTTTAGGTGGGCACTGCCTCCCTGCTCGCTCACGGATACCCATTGCAGATGCTCCCTTGTTACCTGGTGCAAGAAAACGATACTCCGCTCAGGGGGATAGGCATTCGCACTACCAACCAGTATAAGCAATGAGAATAATAATTTTATAATGTTCAAACCACCTGCTCCGGAAAAGTTAACACCCTGATATGTGACAAACGTGAATGAGCTTAACCCCGATTTTTTATTCTACCTGTTATAGTATTTATACTTGCTATTGATGGCATCGTTTAGATCGTCTACACCCATACAGGAAAGACGTATTTTGAACCTGTTTTTTTGAGCCAAATGGTTAAGTTTGACATGAGTGCTTTCCTTCTCTACAGCCATTTTTGCCACTTACTTATAAGTGGTATATCGTCACCGGAATCACCTTTTATTCCGCCATTCTCCAAATAGGCGCAGACTCTAAAGCCAGTATCACAACCAATTGCTACGTCTCTCATTTGGACATGCCCTATGGGTCTTGAGCAATTATCATTCGACAAAAAATCTGCAACCAGTGTATTCCAATCCCCACCCTATTTTAAAGCCAAGGCTGCGATTTTTTCAAACCACATAGACAAGCCAACAATATGATTCAGCTTTATATCCACTTCTTAATAATCCATATTTTTATAGATCCCAGCTCATGTTTTACCCATAATCCTGTTATATAAAATTCAAGCACGAGCACAGATTTCCGCATTCAGCACCCTTGCTTGTTAAGTGCATACCACTTAATTGCTTGCTTTTCGTAGTACTGTAAAAATGTATTTTTGCCGCTGCAGTATTTCCCCATATCATTATTGCAGTTATAAACAAGACTTTTTTCATGATTGCGTATTCTTCCGATATTGTCGGATTTTGCTGCAGATAATCTCGAAACGCGAGATGCCTTATGGCATTCTCGCTGCTCCTCAGGAATGCATGAATATGATGACTACGAAGATCACCACCCTTTTGGAAATATCTGCGCTCAGTGATTCCGTTTTCACCTTTGGCAATATATCCTATTTCTTCAAGTGCGTCATTGAAAGAATCCAGTGCATCCAAATCATCAACTTCGAGGAGAATATCGATAATGGGTTTTGCTGCCAGGCCAACTACAGAGGTGCTGCCAATATGATGAACTTCTGGAAACAAAGAGCCAATTGTGTCAAGAATTAGGTCTTTCTCCCTGTTAAATTCACAAGCCCATGATGCTTGATACTCCATGATTTCAAGAATTCTCATATTGTTTCACAATCCTTAACACCCCATGTAGGAACAAAACCCAATAGCAGTCTGCTTTTAATTATTTGATGGTTACTAACTTTCATTCCTGAACCTCACAAGGCTGTGAAATAAATTCTTTGCAATTCCAGTTTTGTCTTGTGAACAACTCTTTTGAAAGTTCAGCACAGATTCCAAAAAGCCCTTTAGCTTGACTCTCTATTGATACTCTATCTGTCATACCAAATCTTCCGGTCGCTCAAACAAAAACCAAGCTTCACTTTTAGTAGATATAATATCAAATTTCTTGCTTATCATTTCTTCTCACACATAACGCGCAAAGTAAAAGCAGCTGTACTGTGTTCTGTGCCAAAAGCACACAATGGATCAACTGATGACCTGCTTTACGCCCATGTGATACCTGCAGGTAATGTATAGCTACTGTACTCAAGATGTAAAATCCGGCGCTGAGAAGGGTTTGACCCTCTGCTGGATGAATGCAGTATATGAGGGCGCATTACTAAAGCAGATCCTGCCGGTGCCTTACAAGTCACGAAATCATGATTTTTTGTATATTCTTGGATAGCGGCATGATCTAAAATACCTAATTTGTGGCTATTAGGTAACACTTTAAGACAGCCATTCTCAAGATCAGTGTTATCCAGATGGATTCTGAAAGTTACCATTTGATTGAGAACTTCAACTGGAGGCTGGACGTGATAAATTCCATCTTTGATGCTCCACGGCTGCCAATTTTCTTTTTCAAATTTTTCCGAAACGGCTACGGTTCTATCCTGATGCCATGTGACGAACCAGTTAGTTTCTTCTGTCTTGTTAAATAATATCACGCGGACCAAACTGGCTTTTCCCGGAAGGTAGCCGCTTGCCAGGTCTCTTATTTTCTGCGACTGTGCTAACTCACGTATTGAAGAAAACTTTTTCTCAGCATTTCGGATACCTCCAACTTTAGCTGTTATCTTAATGGCTTGGATATCGCGGTTTATGGATTTTATTTGACCACCAGATTAAACCCTTGCAATCATTTCATAGCCATATTCTAAAACTGGCATTTAATTTTATCCTTGATGAGCCTGTAACAGATCAGCTCAACGGGTCACGTGTGGCGTAGTCGTCTTGTGGAATTCCTTCAGGGCCTGTAGCGAACCCCACTCACTTGTTAGGCATTTGGGGAATGTATCTCATATACTAGTGCATATCCTGATAGGACTGGAAAAGGCAGCCAGTTGCCGTAGTCTTCGCGCTTTTTCTACGACAAGAGATATGCACTCGCAAATTCAATCTTGGGCTTTATTCTCCTATGATTAAGGGGGATTGAGCATTTGGTAAAAGACAATAAATCCTGCGCGACAACTCAAGCACCGACCAACGTGATTTATCATTCGAATCTCCCCGTTGGGATGAATCCATATTCAACCCCTTGCTAAGGGGCTTTCTGCTCGGCGATAAAGCGCTGTATCTGCGTTTCCAGCATGGAAAGCGGCAGGGCGCCGTTACTGAGAATGGCGTCGTGGAATACCCGCAGATCAAACTTGTCCCCAAGGGCCTTTTCTGCCTGGGCGCGCAGCTGGCGAATTTTGATCTCACCCATCTTGTAGGAGAGCGCCTGTCCCGGCCAGGAGATGTAGCGGTCCACTTCCGCACGCACATTGGCCGGCGACAGTGAGGTGTTGTCAGAGAGAAAATCCAGGGCCTGCTGGCGGGTCCAGCCCTGGGAGTGGATACCCGTATCGATTACCAGGCGGGCGGCGCGCCACATTTCATAGCTGAGGCGCCCAAAGTGCTCGTAGGGAGTGGTATACAGACCCATCTCCTTGCCGAGGCGTTCCGAGTAGAGAGCCCAGCCTTCACCGAAGGCGCTCAGGTAAAGGTTGCGGCGAAAGTCCGGTACATTTTCCAGCTCCTGGGAAAGCGCGTTTTGCAGGTGGTGCCCCGGTACCGCCTCATGCAGGGTCAGCGCCGGCAACTCGTACAGGGGACGCTGGTCCAGTCCGTGGGTGTTCAGCCAGTAGGCACCGCCGCGGATACCGCCAATGGCGGCGGGGTTATAGGAAGCCGTGGTGTAGTTGGGGGCTATCTCACTGGGCACCGGCACCACACCATAGGGCGTGCGCGGCAGCACATTGAAAAATTCCGGCAAGCGGTAGTCGATACGCTTGGCGATATAGGCGGTTTCCTTCAAAAGTGCTTCCGGTGTGTTGGCATAAAACTGCGGATCTGTACGCAGGAAGTGGGTAAACTCCTCAAAACTGCCCTTAAAGCCGGATTCTTTGATCAAGGCTTCCATTTCCGCGCGGATACGCCCCACCTCTTCAAGTCCGATGCGGTGGATCTGCGCCGGGCTCATATCCATGGTGACATAATAACGAATATTGTGGCGGTAGTACTCGCTGCCATCGCGCATCTGTTCTGCGCCAATGGTCTCGCTGGCAGCCTTGCGATACTCTCCCTCAAGGAAGTCGGCAACGCGGGCAAAAGCCGGGATGGCCACTTGCCGAATTGCTTCTGTACCGGCATCGCGCAGGCGTTGCTGTTCTTCTGTTGGAATAGATTCGGGCATTTCCGCGAAGGGCTTGTACAAACTGCTCTCGGTGGGGTCTGAGTAGACCTGTGCACGCACTGTGGGCGCTATCCCTTCCACCACAATCCTGGGCAGTACAAAGCCGGTGCGTATGCCCTCGCGCATATTGGCGATGTTTTCATCAAAGTAGCGACCGAATTCTCTAATCCGGGCAATATAATCCTCGTAATCGCTGACCCGGTGCATGGCCAGACCCCGGTTGGCATTCAGTGCACTGCTGTAGAAGCTGGAGAAGGTGTTCAGGGGAATCCGCTCCAGGAACAGCGTCTTACTCTCAATGCCGTTTTCCAGAACCCACGCAAGCAATTCACGGTTGATCCTGTCCGATTCGGCCAAATCCTTTGCATCCACGGTGTTGAGGCGATTGAGGAACCGGCGTTCAGCCTCCAGGCGGCGCGCGCGATCCTCGGCAGTCACCCCCGGCAGCTTCCGGTTATATTCCCGCACACCCATGCGCCCGGCGGTAATGGGGTCTTCGCGTAAACTGTATTCCCAGTGGTCCTTAATCACACTGTGCAGTTGCCCGGTTGCCGTAGCGGCCCAACCCAATGGGGCAAGAAGACAGGTGACCACCAGGGCACCGGAGATTCGAATAAAGCGGTTGTTCAGGGTGCTGCCAGATTTCACTGTTTTCTCCATTATTCTGTTTAAATCATCTCATCACCATAACATGGGTGGCGTAATTGAGGGCTGCTTTTTGCAACCGGAAACTCCTTCCGGATTTCCGGTCGCCTGGAGAAAGACAATAATCATTACGGCTGGTGGTAGTACAGCGTTTTAAACACCCTCTATAGGGGCAACAATTGTATCGAATCAATGCTTGTTCGCCTGATTCTCGGTATAAATCCTCTTATTGCCCTGAAAAGCATCGTAAAAGTTACGATGTGATTGATAGGAGACTGCATCTGACCCTAGTTTATATTCCCTAATCCAGCTGACCAACATTTCCAGGTTTGCGTCTTCGGCTTCCTGAGTCTTGTACTTGTGCGGCTCCCAGGGGCGATTTTTGGCGTTGAGGATACATTGTTCAACGCTGAGGTCCATAAATATTATTTCCGTGGCTTCATGCTTCAGAAGTACCAGTAATTCAGTGTAGCATCCCTCGACCACCCATCCATTCTGCTCCCGCAGAAAACTATTTATCCTTATCCGTGATTCTTCAATAGGCCTTCTTTCAGGTGGCGATATTGGCAGCCATGCCAAAAGATCCAGATCCAAATGGGCCAAACCCTCTTTACCTGCAATATGTCTGGCAAGTGTAGATTTCCCAGAACCGGAATTTCCAAAAAATTAAAATTTTCCTCAATTCAACCTCCAGGTTTAATATCACAAAACCCCATGGATAACCGTAGACAAATCGCAGCCGCCAGAAAGGGCGAGCAACTCGTTATGGGCACAGAAGCTAAAAGTGGGACTGGGGTTAACTGCTAAGATATGAACTCTCTAAGTTGGATTTGGTTGCCATCAGGATCAACAATATTGCACACTTTAAATAAAGGGTTTGACCACTCTCCCTTCAATGTTTGACCACCCAATTTTTCAGCTTTGCCTCTTGCTTTATTAAGACACTCTACGGTAAGAAATATTTTTACGGTATTAAGAGTATGCGCTGATACTTCAAAGGGTGGTGCATGCACAACAATATTCAGTTGATCATTACCGATACTGACAAACTCCTTTGTTTCCCGTAGTAAATCCATATCAAACATTGCAATATAGAATTGAGATAACTCCCTGAACTGTTTAGAGTAAACTATAACTCCACTTTTTTGGGCTGTACTCATTTCTTCCTCCGCATCAAGCTAAAACTTGTACTTATTCGCTGAAGCATACAGTGCATAGATAGACTGGGCACAGCGGATGATACTCATCCAGTTGCCAAATTCCTGCTTGTCGATACGCTGGACTTAAACTGCACATATTAGTTCAGCAACCATTATCATTGAGTCAAGAAGCAGTTTTGTCAATGATTTAAAATCCAAAACCTGGAAAAAATGTACCAAAAACTCTGCTTATGGTTAAGGATACACGCCTTGACCCGCCTGATTTTTTGTACACTCTCTTAGCTCACAGAATTATCAAAGTCCCCTGGGTTGGCAGCAGTTACTAGTCGGTATGTTTGACTTGCCATTATCCAGAGTTTGCTTTCTAATAATCCACCTGTTCGAAAGATGCTTTATCGCAAAAACCCATACCCTCACGGGTATATGTCCCAGGAGTATATACAATTGGCGAACCGCTCATATCTGTACAGCCTCAGCAACCAACCAACCTCCTATACAGACCGACCCGAATCCATTTCGGGTTTATCAGAGTGGCCATATAATGTTCCGCTGTCATACCGTATCCTTTTGTCGGGCAACCCGAAGCTTTGTGCTTCACTGGTTTCAGACGGCTTTGAAAGTGATTCACCCGATGATAAGACACAGCTCTATGCGATAAGCGGTGACTTTAACACCGGATTTATACGATTCAAAAATTTTATCGAAGTCGTGCGATTACTTGCCGCAGAAAAGTCTGCACCGCTGTTGTCCATGCTGGATGAAACGGTGGATTTCCTTCAGCAGCATCAGGATCGCTATCTACTGCTTGAGACCATTGAGCTGGACTGTATGGAGGAGGAAGAGGAAGCTGCACTACGCGCTTGTGTTGAAGCTGAAGTTACTGCTTGCCGTGATGTCGGGGCCGCTATCGATTCACTCCCAGGAGATCCCAGAATGGCCGCGGATATTCTCAAAGGAGCGGCTGAAAAAGAGAAAGCTCCACCCCTTAACGTATTTTATGGAATCCTGTTCAACGATAATTTTGACTGTTTAGATAATGATACTCCCTTGGGACTATACTGGAGCGATGTTCTTTATTGCGAACTCGAAAATAAGGAAGAGTTTGATGAGTTTGTGTAACTTTACCCGATCTCACTTTGGGTATCACCCCAACGGGCTGTGATATAAGCAGGGTTGCATAAATATGCAACCCCGGAGATTGTTGAGTTTTTTCATATCTCCGGGTAATTTGCCGACGCGCATCATACCGTTTCCACAACCCGAAGATCATCCAAGAACTGACGAAAACTGGGTGCGTAGTATCCTAAACGATAGTCTTCGGCCTCCTCAATAGTTTCGATTGTATCAGGGCATTCATCATCACCTGGATAGTGAACACATTCGTGATCGAAAAGGAAAATCTGGCCGAAGCGATCCTTGCGGAGGCACAGCATTATCGTATTTCCGCCTTCGTCAACACCGATCGGCAATAGCGCCTTCGGGACCCATGCGTCAACAGGTGAATTGAATGCCGCCTGAATTTCATCCAGGCTGTACATACGCCTGGGTATCAGTTGTGCACCTCGCGCATCGAGATATTCAACAGGCGTCTCAAAGATTCGCCCACCACCGCAACATTTCAAAAAGTGTTTCAACTCCTGGGGGAGTGGCAAATCCATTCTGCGCTCGAAAGCTGAAAGCGTTTCATCTGATGCCGCCTTTCCGCCCTCCCCCCTAATGACTGCAACAAACTCTTCCAGTGTCATATCGATATTCTCTATAGTGAAAAGGTGAAGATACTACTCCATACCGGCTAATCCAGTCTATCGAGGCTCTCCTGGATACTCTCTCTTCAACAGCAATTTCCAGGAAAAGTCGAGTCTGTACTATCGTAATGCCCACTGTGTGGAAGGACTTAATCCGGTAGCCGGGAAAAGTGCAGGCATGAAGCGAACAGGGCTTGCCAAATTGGTGCCAGGCAACTCTTTTCCACTCATGGAAACCATAACACTGCGGACAGATCCATTAAAAGTGTCATTGAAAATGCTGCGTTTATAGCAAAGGGTATCGGCCTTGGCCCAAGCTTTCTACGCTTTTGTGATCTGACTTATTTATTTGTCACTGCCACAATTTTCCTATTGCGGTCACCACAGCAGTTGGATAAGTGGAGATCCCATCGAGGGTGTGGTTTTCAATAGGAATAAGCGCAAAGCCAGTGGATTAAAAAAGTAAACCCCCAAGTGAAAACTGGCTTACCCGTAATTATTCAGCAGCCTATCAAGACTGCTCAATGATGCTTTTGTAAAATGCCCATGAAGCAGACCGGAACCGATTGGTTGCTGCTCAACCCGGATATTGGTTTTTTGTCCGGCCTCTGGGTTTCAGTGTAAAGAGCAGCCGGCTTCCCTTCCGGTGCCCCGCTGGCGGACCCCGACACGCCTTGCAATATCTGCAAGCGTCGCCCCACGATCATTGGGTAACCCCAGGCGCAGGCCAGGCGCGCCTGGCCTGCGCAATCTATCCTTATCCGTTATACCTGTTGATCAATCTTTAAAACCTACGCCAGCCTTGCAGTAAATTTTCGGCGGGTGCGTTGCCCCGATTATCAAGCTGATTAGCGTAAGTGAGACCCTCCATACACTCTATAACGGCTTCCTGGGGTATTCCACCACTCTTAATCCATTCCCTCTGTGTTGCATAAGGCCTATTGATACCGGCGCGGTCGAAATGGTCATTTGCATCAGAAAAATTACCGGTACGCAACGCAATAGATGTATCTATCTTATAAAGATTTGTATTCAATATCTGTTGCGCGAATGTGGGATCAATCTTTGCAATTAATCCGTAACCACCTGTCGACACCCACTGGCTATCATACTTAGTCTGCATTCCTGCTTTTGCATGATTGGCCGCGAATGCATTGTTCACATGCTCCATAAGTGAAACAGCGCCTAAAGCATCCCAAGGCTGGAAACCGGATACTCGGATGACAGCAGGTGCTCTGGTATCGAACCGGTAGACATAGGGTGGTAAAGTCTTACCATTAATTATTCTACCGACGCGCCGCCTCACTCTATTAACTTGTTCGTTTAGAAAATCATACTTAGCCACCTGGCACCTCATGTGTTGAAATAATTCGAATCATCATGAATTTTTTAACAACTTAGATTCAAATCTGAAGCGCATCCCTAAACCCGGTTTCGCCCATGTACCGGGGTTTGGATAGCACCACTCACTTAATTGGGGCGCATTGAAGCAGAAAAATTCCTGTGCAGACAGAGTAAATAGTCGCTTTTTAAATCCACTCTGGCACTATTTTTTGATGCAGTATTGGCGCTGGATCATACTTGAACAGATATAGACTGTTAATTAAATTTTACTCATTAATGACCAGTCAATTCGGCAGGTCCCCGGAATCTCACAGCCCAGGGAAGACCGGCACATTCTCTTGAAATCCAGCCAACTTCACCCAGTGGCAATGGTATTCCCGGAATAACCCTCAGAGCGATGGTGGAATCCCACATTGATAGCCGATCTGATCACTAATGGCTTTTGCAGACACTTTCCCACCAGCATGCCTTGCCGTGGAAAGTCTTTGGCTGTTTATGGTTCTCCGTAGATCAGGCTTTTTCTTATCAATCCACTGGCTACGTGCAAACGGGAACAACCCCCAGGGCCAATACATGACCACACCCAGGAATTCCAGACTGGCTTGGACTGGGAAAACAGAGGAAAGACTTTTCTAATAAAAAACCCGACCGAACAAGAGACTGCTGCTTGAAAAGCCGCAGTGCAATGAACAGGGCCGGATTTGGTGTCGAATGTCGCTTAAGCCTGCTCTATGGCCTGCTCAATACGTCCAAAGACAGATTGACCATCCCCGTCAAACATTTCAATGGCAATGGTATTGCCAAAATCCATAAATGGCGTGCTCGGGGAACCCTGCTGAATGGTTTCTATCATGCGGATCTCGGCGATACAGCTGTAGCCGACACCACCCTCTGCCACGGGTCTACCGGGGCCGCCATCCAATTTATTGGATACGGTACCGGAACCTATAATGGTGCCTGCACAAAGTGGACGGGTTTTGGCAGCATGGGCAATCAGCTGACCAAAGTGGAACGTCATATCCACACCGGCATTGGGCTCACCAAACTTCTGTCCGTTCAGCCGGGAAACCAGCGGCAGATGCAATTTGCCCTCACGCCAGCTTTCACCCAGTTGCGCGGGCGTGACACACACCGGTGAAAAGGCGCTGGAGGGTTTGGACTGGTAAAAACCGAACCCCTTGGCCAACTCCGCAGGAATCAACCCGCGCAGGGAGACGTCGTTCACCAGCATCACCAGCTTGATATGAGAGAGTGCATCCTCGGCAGACACCCCCATAGGCACGTCGTCGGTGATCACGGCGATTTCCGCTTCAAAGTCGATACCAAAGCCGTTGCTCTGGGGCATCTTCACCGGCTCCCGTGGCGCCAGGAAGGTATCGGACCCCCCCTGGTACATCAGCGGGTCAGTGTAAAAACTTTCCGGCACCTCGGCACCGCGGGCCTTGCGCACCAGTTCCACATGGTTTACATAGGCGCTGCCATCGGCCCATTGGTAGGCGCGCGGCAAAGGCGAGGCGCACCGGGTCTGATCGAACGCTTCCCCCTGGACCTCACCATTTTGCAGGCGCTGGCGCAGTGTCTCCAGTTCACTGCTGACTGCTGCCCAGTTGTCCAGGGCGCTCTGCAGGGTGGGTGCAATATCACTGGCAGAAGCCATACGGGTAAGATCATCACTGACGACAACCAGTTGGCCGTCGCGACCGGATTTCAGGCTGGCTAACTTCACTGTGGGTCCCCTCCAGATTTTTCCACAAACTCTCCCTCCCCGTGCATCCACGCAGCATGCCTTGGGGCTTTTTTCGTGCGCGACCACTCTTCCAGCATATCCTCAGCCACCCGTTTCAGTTCTTTGTGCATGCCGGGCCTGGCGGTATTGGCGGCCAGTTCGATGCGGTGGCCGTTGGGATCGAAGAAATAGATCGACTGGAAAATCGTGTGGTTGGTGGGGCCGAGCACATCGACTCCAGCCGCTTCCAGTCGCGTTTTGGTCGCGAGCAGTTCCTCCATAGACTCCACTTCGAAGGCGATGTGCTGCACCCACTTGGGGGTATTTTCATCGCGCCCCATCTCCGGGGAATTGGGGATTTCGAAGAAGGCGAGCACATTTCCCATACCCGCATCCAAAAATACATGCATGTAAGGGTCCGGCTCACCGGTTGAGGGTACCTCATTTTCGGCAATGGCCAGCTGGAAGTCCATGCCGAGAAGATCGCGGTAGAATGCCACGGTCTCCTTGGCGTCCCTGCAGCGATAGGCCACATGGTGAATGCGCTTGATGCCCATTGAAGCCTCCGGTTTTTATTCCTTTTCTTTGATTACGCCACGCTTGAGCTGGTCGCGCTCAATGGATTCGAACAAGGCCTTGAAGTTGCCCTCGCCGAAGCCTTCATCTTCCTTGCGCTGGATAAACTCGAAAAATACCGGACCGAGCATATTCGCAGAGAAAATCTGCAACAGCAGGCGCGGTTGGCCGCCTTCGGTGGTGCCATCAAGCAGGATACCGCGTCTCTGGAATTCTTCGGTGGGCTCACCGTGGCCCGGCAGGCGCTCTTCCAGCATTTCATAGTAGGTGTCCGGTGGCGGGGTCATAAACTCCATGCCGCGCTCTTTCAGGCGATCCCAGCAGGCCACCAGGTCGTCACAGGCAAAGGCAATATGCTGGATGCCCTCACCGTTGTATTTCATCAGGAACTCTTCGATCTGGCCACCGCCACCGGCCGCCTCTTCATTCAGCGGGATGCGAATTTTGCCATCCGGCGCGGTCATGGCCTTGGACAACAGACCGGTGTACTCGCCCTTGATATCGAAGTAGCGGATCTCGCGGAAATTGAACAGGTCTTCGTAGTACTTGGCCCAGTAGTCCATACGGCCGCGGTACACATTGTGGGTCAGATGATCCAACGTGTGGAAGCCACAGCCTTCGGGACGGCGCTCTACGCCTTCCTCCCAGATAAAGTCGATATCGTAGATGGACTCGCCATCTTTGTAGCGGTCAATGAGATACAGGGTGGCGCCGCCAATACCCTTAATGGCAGGCAGGTGCAGCTCCATTGGGCCGGTATGCACCTGTACTGGCTGCGCGCCTTTACGCAGGGCCTCTTCATAGGCGAACTTGGCGTCTTTCACACGGAAAGCCAGGCCACAGGCGGAGGGACCATGCTCCTGGGCGTAATAATAGGCGTGGCTATTGGGCTCGTAGTTGGTGATAAAGTTGATATCGCCCTGGCGCCACAACTCCACCTCTTTGGAGCGGTGGCGCGCAACTTTCTCAAAGCCCATAGCCGCAAAAACGGTCTCGAGAATGCCTTTTTCCGGTGCGGTAAACTCCACATACTCAAAGCCATCGAGACCCATCGGATTTTCAAACAAGTCGGCCATGCAGTCCTCCGTCTCTTATCATCGCGGCGCCTGAAGTCGAGGCTGCGAGTGGTTGATTTAAAGCGCAAGAACTTAGTTGCACATGTAACTAATGTCAAGGGGCCACAAAGAGGTTGGCCGGGGGGTGCCGGCCTGGCTCAGGGGGTCATGAAGACCGTATCCACAGCGCTGCCATCGCCACAAAAACCAGCAACAGGCGTAGCGGTGTCACACTCAGAAAGAACGGCAGTTTGGGCAGGATAGGATGCACACAGGCGTGTTACCAATCTGTAACACGCCCGAAACCATCAGCGCTCCTTGCGGGTACACTTGCCAGCATCCGTGCTGCACATGTGATCCTTATGAAATTTGCCCGCCATTTGATCACACTGGGATTTGGTGACATCGCTGGCACAGGCATTCTCTCCGTGCTGGCAACAACCCATTTCTGATTTATCCATTCCCATACCTTCGCCCATCCCCGCCTTCTTCTGCCCGCAGGCAGACAGGGTCAGCACCATCACCGCAGCCAGTACTCCAATCGAAGTTTTGAGTCGCATATCGGCCTCCTATCGTTAATCCCGCACAGCAGCTGGTATGGAGATATTGCAGCACCTGCCAGACATGGCCTGACTGACCTGTGCAGACAATACTCACCAGCCACCCCAACCCCACACCTGGGGATGGCATTCACACGCCATCCCACGGATTTACCGGGTCATGCAAAGACTGTAGCTCACAGGGGCAAAAAACTGTCTGACTGACCGGACATTTTATTGATTTCCACCACCTGCGCCACACAAAGAGCAGCCCCCCCTGTTTGTATCCGCCAGAGCCGGTACAATCGGCCCCCGTTTGCGGGGCAGTGCTCCCTCTGTTCGATTAAGGATTGCCTATGGTGCTCGCCGCTGTCGCTATCATCGCCGGATTTGTTGTGCTGGTCTGGAGCGCCGATCAGTTTGTGGAAGGTGCCGCAGCTACCGCCAGGCACGCCGGTATGCCCACACTGCTGATCGGTATGGTGGTCGTCGGCTTTGGCACCTCCGCCCCGGAAATGGTGGTCTCCGCCATCGCGGCCATAAATGGCAGCCCCGGCCTGGCGCTGGGCAACGCCTATGGCTCCAATATTGCCAATACAGGCCTGATTCTCGGCCTCAGCGCACTCATTATTCCCCTGACGGTACACTCAAAGATCGTGCGCAAGGAGCTGCCACTTCTGCTGGCCATCACCCTGCTGAGTGGCGCCTTTTTGTGGAACGACAAGCTGGAACGGTGGGAGGCCATTATCCTGTTAACGGGTTTCTTTGCCTTGATCGGCTGGAGTGTCTTTTCTGCACTGCAGGGCAAGGGGGATCGAATGGAGGAAGACCTGGCAGGCGAGTTGGAGGCGCACGCCATGCCCCTGGGCCGGGCCCTCTTTTGGGTAGTGACCGGGCTGCTGCTGTTGATTGCCAGTTCCCGTATGCTGGTGTGGGGAGCGGTGACGGTTGCCGAATCCCTGGGGGTCAGCGACCTGGTTATCGGCCTCACCATTGTCGCTCTGGGCACCTCACTGCCGGAACTCGCCGCAACAATCGTGGCTGCGCGCAAGGGGGAGCATGATATCGCCATTGGCAATGTGGTCGGCTCAAACATGTTCAACCTGCTGGCTGTGGTGGGCATCGCCGGTACTATCACGCCTATGCCAAACGTGCCGCCGGAAGTGCTCACAAGGGATTGGCCGATGGTCATCGGCCTGACCATTGCCCTTTTTGTATTCGCTTACGGTTTCCGCGGCCAGGGTCGCATCAACCGCTGGGAAGGTGCTGCGCTGCTGCTGGCCTATCTCGGGTATACCGGCTATCTGATTACGACGATTACCAGGGCCGCACTGTGATTACACTGCGGGGCGGGCTTTCCCCCTCGCGCCCGGGGCCCAGGGTTGCCTGACTCAGGCCCAAGGCCACTATCCCTTGTGCCGTTCCTCCAGCCGGGACAGATGTGCCTGCAGCCGCTCTATTTCTTCAAGTAACTCAATAGCCAGGGCCGCACCGGCAAGATTGACGCCAAGATCCTGCTCCAGGGTATAAACACGGCGCACCCGGCGCACACAAACACCACTGAAGCGCCAGGAGGCACCGGCGCGGCTGGGCTCGATAACCCCCTCTTCCACCAGGGCCATAATGCGCTCTGCCGACATACCGCAGGCACGACAAAGCTCGCCCAGGCTCAGCTCGCTCTCTTCGTCCAACAACACCCCCGCCACCTGCTCGAACTCTTCGTCTCTCACCTTCAGCCCCCCATGGTCTTGCGCGGGTTGAACTCGAACGCCTCGCCAAACTGCCGGTAGGCCTCGCGCTGGGCATCGGTATTGGCCGGGGGTGTCACCGTCTGCAGTACGATAACCATGTCTCCCGGCTGTCTGGCCGGGATTCCCCGGCCCTTGAGACGCAGCTTTTTACCGTTGGCGCTGTTGGCGGGAATGGTCATCTTTACCGGCCCATCCGGGGTGGGCACCTGTACTTTGGCCCCAAGTGCGATTTCCCAGGGCGTGAGGGGTAAATCCAGAAATACGGTCTTGCCCTCGGTATGGTAAAGCGCATGGGGATTGAAACTGATTTCCAAATACAGGTCTCCGGGTGCGCCTGTCCCCATACCCGGCTCGCCCTGTCCCGCCAGGCGTATCTGCTGCCCCCCGGTAATGCCCTTGGGAATCTTGACGTTGAGCGTGCGTTCACGCAGCTGCGGGCGCCCGTCTGCACCAAGCGTTGGGTGCTTCAGGGTGATCTGGCGGGTACCCCCGCGGTAACTGTCCTCCAGATCAATCGCAATACGGGCATAGGTGTTCTCCCCCTGGGCGTTGTACTGGCGCCGCTGCCGACCGCCATAGGTCTGGCTGAACCCGCCCCGGCCGAAGAGACTTTCGAAAAAGTCGCTGAACGCTTCCGGGTCCGCATTGGTGTAACCACCGCCATGGAATTCGAACCCTTCATCCCAGCCCGGCGGCGGGTGGAAATCCTGGCCGGGCTGGTAGCCGGCGCCAAGCCGGTCGTAAGCGGCGCGCTTCTCCGGGTCCTTGAGCACTTCGTAAGCTTCGTTCACCTCTTTAAAATGTTCTTCGCTGTTCTTTTCACTGCTGACATCAGGATGATATTTACGCGCCAGTTTGCGGTAGGCACGCTTGATCTCGGCCTGATCCGCACCTCGCTCAAGACCGAGTATCCTGTAGTAGTCCTTGTATTCCATGGCATTAATAAAAGCGTATGATCCGGATCTTCGCCACGCAGGCAGGGCAAATAGGCCGGCGCCGGTAAAGCGCTATCTTTACAGACAGAGTCGCGGTTAACACTGTCCCATCACGGTGGAGACTCCGGTGGGCGGGGTGACCGCCTGCCAGAATATGGCACAACCGTATCCGGCAACCAGCCGGCTCGGGTGCAGCCCCTGCCACTTGCCGGCAGGTGTGCACTTTGGAAATACAGGCAGCGCTCCGTTGCCGAATCGGTCATGCAAAGACGCCAATCCAATGGATTATGGAGGGCCGCCCCGATGGCAGGGTGATTCGCGAACCACCAAAGCCTCCAGGAACAACCGCACCGCCGGGTGCTCCGCAGCATTTTTTTTGTAAGTGACCGCATTGAGGATGCGGTAGTGAAAGTGCTCCGGCAAGAGAGATACCAGTTTGCCAGCCTCTACATAGCGCCGTGCCAAATACTCGGGCAGAAACCCGATAAAACAGCCGGAGAGGATCATGGCCAGCCGTGCGGCCATATGATTGGCGGTGGAGCGATTGGGGAAAAGGCGGTATAAGTGAGCGGCACCGGAAAATACGGCGTGGCTGGGGGCGGCCAGTGCCTGCTGAGTCAGCAACTCTTCACTTACCCGGTCGGCACTGGCACAGGGATGATTGGCACCGCAATAGAGAATGGATTGGTGGTGAAACAGGGGCTGGTATTTTAGGCCGGGGCGACGAGAGTGCAGGGGATTGATGCCCACATCGGCGCGATTGGCAAGAATCTCCAATTCCAGCTCCTGGGGGGCGGCCAGCTGCAGCTCCAGTTGTAACTGGGGAGCCCGGTTTCGCAGGCGGTTGATCGTAGCGGGCAGGTCCAGCCGCGGGATTTCCAGTAGATCATCCGGCATCACCAGGCGCAGGGTGCCGGTCAGCTGGGACTGAATGGCGTTTACCTGGCTTTTGAACGCCGCCAGGTGACCGTCCAGCTCCAGGATGGCGCGGTAGAGGTCTTCACCCTCCGGTGTCAGCTTGAAATCGGCCCGCCCGCGGGAGCGCAGGCACAGCTGCATACCCAGGCGCGCCTCGAGATCGGAGAGATGCACACTGATGGTGGAGCGGCCGATATTCAGGGCCACTTCTGCCGGGGCCAGGCCACCGGCACGCACCACCTCGCGAAAAACCCGCAACAGGCGCAGGTCCATGTCACTGAGTCGTCCGCTCAGGGCTTTTTTGGTCTTGCGCATTTGGCAGCTTTTCCCCTGTGCTTGTGGGTTCTCTGGCGTAGAGTGTGCACACTTTGCAGACAGCGCAGAAAACAGCTGTTGTACAAGATCGGTTAAAGTTTGATAAATATAAATTATAGTTGCAAAAATAGTACTATTTTCTGCGCTTCACAGCCGCCAGAATCGGCGTAATACCATAACCAAACACTGTTTATCGGGAGTTTTCTCGTGAAACTGGCAAATCCAGACCTGTTGAAATTTCAGAATTATATTGATGGCACCTGGCGGGCTGCTGCACGCACCATGGCGGTGTGCGATCCTGCCAATGGCGAGCTGCTGGGCAATGTGGCCGATGGTTCGGCGGCGGATGCAGAGACCGCCGTGACCGCTGCCACTGCTGCCTTGCCGGAATGGCGCCGCCGCACTGCGGCTGAGCGCGCCGCCACCCTCAAGCGATGGTACCAGTTGATTGTGGAAAACAGCGGGGATCTGGCACGCATTCTTACCCTGGAGCAAGGCAAGCCCCTGGCGGAAGCCCAGGGCGAGATTCTCTATGGCGCCTCGTTTATCGAGTGGTTTGCCGAGGAGTGCCGCCGGGTCTATGGACAGACCATTCCCACCCACAACCCGGCCATGCGTTTGAGCACTATCCGCCAGCCAGTGGGGGTGGTTTCCTGCATCACCCCGTGGAATTTCCCCAATGCCATGATCACCCGCAAGGCGGCACCGGCGCTGGCCGCCGGCTGTACCGTGGTGATCAAGCCCGCCCAGGAGACCCCGCTGTCTGCGCTGGCACTGGGTCAGCTGGCGCATGAGGCTGGCCTGCCAAAGGGAACCATCAATGTGGTGACTGGTAGCGATGCAGCGGGTATCGGCAGGGTGCTGACCCAGGATCCGCGTGTGGCCAAATTCACATTTACCGGTTCCACCGCTGTGGGCAAACTACTGATGGCCCAGTGTGCCAGCACCGTCAAAAAAATGTCCATGGAACTCGGCGGCAATGCGCCGTTTATCGTTTTTGATGACGCGGATATGGACACGGCGGTGAAAGCCTGTATGGCCACCAAGTTTCGCAACGCGGGCCAGGTGTGTGTGGCCACCAACCGCATCTATGTGCATCAAGCCGTACATGATGAGTTTGTTGAGAAGCTGCGCACCGAGATGGCCGCACTGAAGATCGGCCACGGCACCGAGGCCGGGATCAATATGGGTCCGATGATCTTCCGCCGCGCGGTGGAGCGGGTTTGGGAGCTGGTGCAGGATGCAGTGGCATCCGGTGCAAACCTGGAAATCGGTGGCGAGCCACTGCCCAATGGCGAGAATTATTTTGCACCCACGTTGCTTACCGGTGTGTCCGACGATATGCGTATCGCTACAGAGGAGAATTTTGGCCCCATTGCTGCGGTGCAACAATTTACCGACGAAACCGATGTAATCCGCCGCGCAAACGCTACACCCTATGGCCTCGCCGCCTATGTGATGAGTGAGAATATCCGACGCGCAAATCGTGTGGTAGAAGCACTGGAATACGGCATGGTGGCCTGTAATACCGGCGTTTTCTCCACCACCGTGGCACCGTTCGGCGGCAATAAGGAATCCGGCCTTGGCCGCGAGGGCGGTGTCGAGGGCATGGCCGAATTTTATGAGACCAAATACTGCTGCTTCGGCACCTGATGCCGGCTTTGAACGACAACGACTCGTGCTTGTCCATACCGGTGGAAAGCACCTGAAACAAGCGCCGGGAGCCCGTAGCTCCCGCACCGATACACATTGAAATTTCAGGGAACCTGCGGAGATACTGTCTATGTCTGAATTGCAAACCAACGCGTTCTGGATGCCCTTTACACCCAATCGCGCTTTTAAGTCCGCGCCGCGGATTGTGGAGCGTGCAGAGGGCATTTACCTCACTGAAAAGGGCGGACGCCAGATTATCGACGCCACTGCAGGTCTCTGGTGCAGCAACGCCGGCCACGGCCGCACGGAGATCGCCGATGCGATCTACAAACAGGCGAAAACCCTCGACTACAGCTCCATCTTTAACTTCGGCCACGAATTGGGTTTCGAATACGCCGAGCGCCTGATACAACATACACCCGATGGCCTGAACCATGTGTTTTTCGGCAACTCCGGCTCGGAGGCGGTGGAAACCGCACTGAAAATTGCCCTGCAGTACCAGCGCGCGCGCGGCAAGGGCACCCGCACCATGTTTATCGGCCGTGAAAAAGGCTACCACGGGGTGAACTTCGGTGGTATTTCCGTGGGCGGTATTGCCCCCAATTACCAGAGTTTTGGCCAGCCGGTAAAAGCCAACCATCTGCGCCACACACTGGATATCAAGCGCAATGCCTTTAGCCGGGGCCTGCCGCAGCACGGTGTGGAACTGGCGGAAGACCTGGAGCGCCTGGTGAATTTCCACGGTGCAGACCAGATTGCCGCGGTCATCGTAGAGCCTTTTGCCGGTGCCGGCGGTGTGGTGTTGCCACCAAAAGGCTACCTGCAGCGCCTGCGCGCCATCTGCGACAAGCACGACCTGCTGCTGATTTTCGACGAGGTAATTTCGGGCTGGGGCCGCACCGGTTCCGCGTTCGGCGCCATCGAGTTTGGTGTCACGCCGGATATGATCACCTCGGCCAAGGGTATTACCAATGCAACAGTGCCCCTTAGTGCGGTATTCGTACAGGAGGAGATACACAACACCATCATGGATGCCGCTGCGGAAGGTATGGTCGAATTCTTCCACGGCTACACCTACTCTGCACATCCGGTGGCCTGTGCCGCAGGGATGGCGACTTTGGATATCTACGAGCGCGAGGGTCTGCTCACCCGTGCCTCCGGCGACATTGCCAAATACTGGGAAGATGCCCTGCACAGTCTGGAAGACGGGCACAATGTGATTGATGTGCGCAATTACGGCCTGGTGGGTGCAATTGAGCTGCGCGCACCGGAAAAGCTCAGTGGTAAATTCGGTGCCAAGGTTTCCGGCATGGCCTGGGAGGCGGGTGTGATGACTCGTGGTATCGGCGACGCCCTGTGCATGTCGCCACCGCTGGTTATTGAAAAGCATGAGATCGACGCAATTGTTGACAAACTGCGCAGCGTGCTCAGTACGCTTTCCTGATAGACAAAGTCTAAGGTTTTCCTCGGCATCCCTGCTGGGGAGCCTTCACTCCTATTCACCGAGTAATCAAGTGGGTTGTGGAAAACCTGTCCGCAGCGCCTTTGAAACACTAACGAGCATTCAGAAATTGTCCACCATAGAACAGCCTTCGCAACGCGGCAACGGCCCTGACTTGTACTCCACAAACCCAATTCGCCAGTTGCAGCTACACTGGAAATAGCGGCCCGCGGCGCGATCCCGGTCTTTGCAGAGTCGACTGTCGGGTCGCGCTCGTGGGCCGCCTCCATCAATTCCCCCGTTTTTCCTTCATTAGCTGGGAAAATCCCCCAAAAACTGGGTATTTATGCCCAGCAAGACTTAAACTGAAGAAAAGATGTCATTTGGGTATTACTGTATGTCCACTGATCCCTCTTCTTTTCCTGCGAGTCGAATTTTACCGGCACTGTCGGCCAACTGGTGGCTGCTGCTGCTTCGGGGAATCATCGCGGTTATTTTTGGTGTACTCACATTTATCTGGCCGGGCCTTACTCTGCTTACCCTGGTTTTGCTATTCGGTATTTACGCCTTGCTGGATGGTATTTTTTCCCTGGTTGCGGCTGTTCTTGGGCGACACAAATCCTCGCCCTTATGGTGGCTGATTGTATCCGGGTTAATCAGCCTGGCTGCCGGTATCGTGACTTTCCTTTATCCACAGATTACCGCCTTAGTGCTGGTGATTTTTATTGGTGCCTGGGCACTGGTACGGGGTATTTTTGAAATTGTCGGGGCGGTTCGCCTGCGCAAGGAAATTGACAACGAGTGGCTGCTGATTGCAATCGGCATACTCTCGGTCATTTTCGGTATTGCCATACTGGTCAGCCCCGGTGCCGGGGCCCTTGCATTGGTATGGGTGATCGGAGCCTATGCGATCATTTTCGGTCTGCCCATGATCTGGCTGGCATTTCGCCTGCGCAAACATGAAAAGGCTGCGTCAGTATCTTCAGGAGATTGAGTATTCACTCTACAATCACCCTGAGGGCCTATGACTGATTCGGCTATCGCCCGAAAACCTGATAGCGCCGCACAGTTGCCCTAAGCCGTGACCGGTAGCGTACTCCTTTTGTTATTCGCTATACAGGCGTTTTCTGGCTAGCACACAGCAGGGGATTACCACAGCACGGGATTCTCAGCAACCCAATGCCGGTCGCAGGAGGATGCACAGGCAACTTTTATTTACCCGTTTCAGCTTTTGGGAAATTGGAGATATCAGTAATAAAAATACCAAAAATCACTTACTCATTGACCGAATAAAGCTATTGGCCTGGTGGCGTATACTCTGTCGCTCTTTTTTTGATTTTTTATCTAACAGGCTGAGTACCATGGCCATTCTGGGATTGCCTTTGAAATAGGCATACTTTTCCATCAAGAAATTCCAGTAAAGATAATTGAATGGACAGGCCCCCTCGCCCGTCTTTTTATTGACGTTATACTTGCAATCCCGGCAGTAGTTACTCATTTTGTTAATGTAAGCGCCGCTACTAATGTAAGGTTTGGTGGCGATCAATCCGCCATCGGCAAATTGACTCATACCTCGTGTATTGGGCATCTCCACCCACTGCACGGCATCTATATAGATTCCCAGATACCAGGCATCGATCTGATCAGGATGTGTCTGCGTGAGAAGCGCAAAGTTTCCTGTAACCATCAGGCGCTGTATATGGTGCGCATAGCTGTGATCCAGACTGTTTTTGATTGTGTGGTACAGGCAGTTCATGTCAGTATCCGCCGTCCAATACCATTTCGGCAGTCGATTTCTGTTCTGCAAGGCATTGCAGTGCATGTATCCGGGCATCTCTCGCCAATAAATACCGCGCATATATTCCCGCCATCCCAATATCTGCCGGACAAACCCCTCAACCTGGTTGATATGAACAGTCCGCCGGCTTTTTCGCCACCGATGAATTGCGGCGTCTATCACCTCTTGTGGACTCAACAGCTTGCAATTGAGAGAAAAGCTGAGTCGGCTGTGGAAAAGATAGGTTTCCTCTGGATCCATGGCATCCTGATAGTCACCAAAGTGTGGCAACAGGTGGTTACAAAAGTGTTGCAGCATTTTCAAACTGTCTTTGCGATCTCCCGGCCATGAAAACCCTTCTGGTGTTATTTCCCCTATGGTTTTTACACCCGCTTGCTGGATACGGGCCAGGGTGTTACTCACATCCTTGCGAAACCGGCATTGTCTGGGCACTGCCAAATCGCCCTTCCACTTGTTGCGGTTACTCTGGTCGTAATTCCATTTGCCGCCCTCCGGTTCACCTCGTGGCGTAATGAGGATACCGTGCTCTTTGCGCATATGACGATAAAACTTTTCCATTAGCAGAATTTTTTTACCGAGAAAAATGTTCGATAGTGTCTCTCTTCCGGTAAAAAAGTGTTCCGTGTCGTAGGCACAGCACTCTATGTCCAGTTCCCGGGTGAGCATTTTCAACTGTTGATCCAGGCGGTACTCATCCGGGAGCTGGTACTCAAACTTTCGAATAGCAAAACGCTTGATCAGCTGCTTGATATTTCCCGCAAGGTTTTGCTGGTTTTCCCTGTGATCCAACCGGTAGTAAATAACCCGCTTCCCATGGGATTCCAGCCAATTGGCAAACTTGCTCATGGCCTCAAAGAAGGCCACGATTTTTTGGATATGATGTACTGTATAATCCGTTTCCTGACGCATCTCTGCGATAAAGTAGAATATCTCGTCACCGTTTTCGCGGTACCAGGAATGCTTGTGATTCAGTTGATCACCAAGGATCAGTCGCAGGGTTTTCACAGGGGCGTCCTTTCGGCGATGGCACGTATCCCTTCCTTAGTTATTACAGCCTGGGCTGGCCAGTAACGCCTTTCTTGGAAAAATAGAGAGCAAAAATACTCCACCCAATGGAATGCCGGCCCGGTCCCCAGTCCCCTTCGGGCCATTGCTGGTAACTCATGGGAGCGGCCTGATTCGTCCAGTAGTTACCAATGCAATGGCTGGGCGCCATGGGTAACTGACAGTACCGCCGGAAGTGTCACTATCCCTTAAGCTCAGTGCCAACGCGGGGCTCTGCTCTGCGTGCACTCACAGGGTGTCCTGGTTTACATATAGCAAAACTTCCCGGCTTCCTCCAGGTACGGCACTATTACGAGGAGGGCTAATCACCCTGGGAAGCGAAACTGGAACTCATCGCACAAATTCAACGTTTTAGCGTATAATCCCGCCTGGTAATGAACCTGCCTGCAGCTCATCGGGTAGACTATCCATTTGGCAGTGTATTTGTTTTACGAAGCTACCCGCCTTTACGGGCCCGATCACCACTTTCCCACCGGCAGGTTTCGCAATATTGCCGTTATTCACTCACACGGCAACAGGGCCTGCTGCATCCATATTAGCAATCAAGAATAATGAAAACATAGCCAGTACAGAGAGGAAAATATGACCCACAAGAGCAAATTAGCGGCACCTGGGCTTGCCGTCACCCTGATTTGCAGTATCACCCTGGCCGCTTGCAGCCAGGATTCCAGCGCGCCAAAATCCGCCCCCGATGCAGTGGCTACACCCCAGGCCAGAACTGCGGCAGCGGGGCTTTCTGAAGAGTACGCCAAACTGCGCAAGCAACAGGTGGCCCAGGTGGACTACCAGCTCAGTGTCAATTTAGACAGGGAGAGCGATCGCTTCTCCGGCACTGTCACAGCCGATACGACCTTCCAGCATATCCTGCAGCAACCACTGACAATCGATTTCGCTGGGGGTACGGTAGAATCTGTCGCTGTGGACGGCCAGAATATTCCCGTCGAGTACAACGGCCACTTTATTACGATTGCCGCACAGTACCTCCCCAATTTACAGCATGCTATCACGGTGCAATTCCAGCACCCCTTTTCTAAAAACGGCTCCGGACTTCATCGCTTTGAGGATCCCAAAGATGGCAAAGTCTATACGTACACAGACTTCGAACCCTATGACGCGAACCGTCTGTTCCCGCATTTCGACCAGCCAAATCTCAAAGCGCGCTATACCCTGGACGTTACCGCTCCCAAAGATTGGATAGTGATTAGTGCCGAGCGGGAAAACCGTATAGAGAAAAAGGGGGAATTGCGTCACTGGTTCTTCCCGCAAAGCCAGAAGTTCTCATCCTATGTTTTCTCCCTTCACGCCGGCCCCTATCATATCTGGGAAGACGAGGCCGATGGCATCCCCCTGCGATTGATGGCCCGCCAAAGTCTGGCACAGTATGTTAAGCCCGAAGACTGGTTCACTTTTACCAAACAGTCTTTTGCGTTTTTTCAGCCCTACTTTGACATTGATTATCCTTTTAAAAAGTACGACCAGATTCTGGTGCCCGATTTCAATGCCGGTGCTATGGAAAACGTAGGGTCAGTGACTTTTAACGATAGTTACGTTTCCCGTGGTGAGAAAACCCAAGCACAGCGAATGCGTCTTGCCAATGTGATTGCCCATGAAATGGCCCACCAGTGGTTTGGCGATCTGGTGACCATGAACTGGTGGGATGACTTATGGCTGAACGAGAGCTTCGCTACCTATATGGCCAACCTGTCCCTGGCGGAAAACAGTGAATTTACCAATGTCTGGGAAAATTTTTATCTCGGCACCAAACAATGGGCCTATAACGCAGACCAACGCCCCACTACCCACGCTATTCAATTGCCAGTCCAAAACACCGATGAGGCTTTCGCTAATTTTGATGGTATCACTTACGGGAAAGGCGGCTCTATCCTTAAACAGCTCCCCTACTACCTGGGCAAGGAGGCGTTTCGAAAGGGAGTCAGCAACTATCTGAAAGAGTTGTCCTACCGCAACTCGACTCTGGATGACTTTATGGGCCATCTGGGTGCAGCCGCCGGGATGGATCTGGAACAGTGGCAACAACAGTGGCTCTACAAAGCTGGCCTGAACACCATTGAGACCAGCTTTCAGTGTCAAAAAGGTCAAATTACAGAACTGACGCTGACACAGACTGCGCCCACGGAATATCCGACCTTGCGGACACAACGCACACAACTCGGTTTCTACCGCATGAATGGCGACAGTATGAAGCGGGTTGCAACTCTGCCTGTGCTGTACAGCGGCGCAATAACCAAAGTAAAGGAGGCCGTAGGCCTTCCCTGCCCGGAGATTCTCTATCCCAATGAAGGAGACTGGGCATTTGTCAAAATAAATCTGGATCCGGTGTCCGTGGAGAACATATCAAAACACATTAACCAGATCGAACCACCCTTTGTGCGCTTGATGTTGTGGCAGAGCCTGTTTGACAGTACTTATGATGCAAAACTGCCACTGGACAAATATATCAGCTTCCTTCTCAGCAATGGTGCCGCTGAAGAAGATATTAACGCGGTTCGTTTGAATACCCGCAATCTGGGCTTTGTCTATAGTTACCTGAGTCAAATTCCCATTGCAAGTGCACGCCGAGATGCACTGCAACTGTCCATCGAAAAATTCATCTGGGAACAGTTGCAGCAGTCTCCCGCAGGTAGTGACAGGCAGAAAACCTGGTTCAGGGCCTTTACCGGTACAGCCCATTCCCCACGTGCCCTCTCCAATGCCAGACAGATGCTGTTAGGGGAGCTGGCTGTTGATGGTCTTAAACTGGACCCCGATATGCGCTGGGACCTGATCACTCTGCAAAATCGTTATTTATTTTCCGACTACGAACAGGCTGTTGAGCGCGAGTTACAAACGGACAATTCCGACCGTGCAAAACTCAACGCCATTGCAGCAGAAGCTGTACGCCCACTGTCACAAAGTAAACAAAAGTGGCTGGACAACCTGAGCATGCATCGGGATAAATACAAATTGAGTGAACTTCGGGAGGCTGCCTATTCGATGTTTCCCTCCGAACAAATCGGCCTGTTTAATAACAACAGCGCACGTATTTTTGAAGTGTTGGAGCAAATCAACGCTGAGGATTCTCCGGAGTTACTGAGCACTTATGCGAGTATCTTTCCGTTGATCTGCAACAAAGCGGGGGCACAGAAACTCAAAGACACACTGGAAGAAAATCAACAACTCAAGCCGACTCTGGTCAAGGCCCTTAAAAATCACCTTTACTCGAGCCGTCGCTGCATGGCCATGGGAGAGGTATTGGCACAAAACCGTACCCCGGTTGCGAAATAGACTGCCAAGCCAGTGACACCCAAAGGATCCCCACCATCAGCCGGTGGTGGGGATCATGGAAAATCAGATCAATTCACAACCGAATTTTGTCTGCCAGTGATACCTGTACATCAAATCGTGGGCGGCCTAAAGCCCACTTGAGTGCTCAAGCACACTGTCTCATGACTGCACCTTCGATTTAATCTACGTTGTATGATAAGTCGCCGGTTGCACTCCCAGACACCCTGATGCTTTTGACCGTTTCGCCTTTCGCCATTTTATCCAGACACACACTGGCCAATTCTGGCAGGATGGTCCTGTTGAGAATAACTTCGATATTACGGGCACCTGTATCAGTCTCATGACACCGGGCGACGATATTGATCAACGCATTTTCATCAAATGAAAAGGATGCACCATAATGCTCCCCTATACGTTTCTCGATCTTGCACATATGGAGTTTGCAAATGGTCATCAGATCCTCATCATCCAGCGGATAATAGGCAATCACATTAGAGCGACCGAGAAATGCCGGTTTGAATTTCTGTAAAAGGTGAGAGCGGATATTATCCAGTAATACTTCCGGTTCCGGCCTCTCCTCCACCTGGTTAAAGATGGCCCTGATCGCCTCCTCGCCGGCATTGGAGGTCATGATAATAACGGTATTCTTGAAATCGATATCCCTACCCTCACCGTCTTTTATGCTTCCTTTATCAAACAGATTGTAGAAAATATCCTGCACCCCGGGATGGGCTTTTTCAATCTCATCCAATAAAATGACCGAATACGGCTTGCGTCGTGCAGCTTCGGTCAATACTCCACCTTCGCCGTATCCGACATAGCCGGGGGGTGAACCGAGTAACATGGAAACCTTATGCTCCTCTTTAAACTCGGCCATATTAATGGTTGTGATATTCTGCTCACCGCCAAAGAGTTCATCCGCCAGGGCCAGTGCGGTCTCGGTTTTACCCACACCACTGGTGCCGCAGAACATAAATACGCCCACAGGCTTGCGGGGGTCGGTCAGACCGGCGCGAGCGGTGCGAATGGCCTGTGCGATTGCTTCAATCGCGTGAGGCTGCCCGATAATGCGTTTGTTTAAGCGTTCGGCCAAAGTCTTCACGGCGATGATCTCATCGCTCACCATCTTGCCAAGGGGAATCCCAGTCCAGTTAGCAACCACTGCAGCAATGGCCTGTTCATCCACATCGGGTTGTATCAACGGGGTATTGCCCTGAACTTCCAGCAGGTCCGCAGAGAGAGATTTAAGCTGTTGTTGACAATCCGCCAGTGCGGCGGCATCCGGTACCCCATCACTGTCCTGATTATTCATAAATTCCGCATCAATTTGATCGCGCAGGTTCCGGATCTGCCCGACCAACTCACGCTCTTTAACCAACTGCTGCTCAAGCGTGGTTAAACGCTGTTCTTCCGTTTGCTTAACCGCATTCAGCTCGGCCAACTCGTCTTCATATCCACCCAGAGCTGCGTTTTCACGCTCCAGCTTACTCAGAGTTGTTTCGGTGCGAGCGATCATGTTGCGGGCATCTTCAATAGATCCAGGTGTAGAAGACTGGCTGAGCGCAACCCGGGCGCAGGCGGTATCTAACAGACTGACGGATTTATCCGGTAACTGGCGTCCGGGAATATAGCGATGTGACAGTTTTACAGAAGCGATAATAGCCTCATCCAGGATACGCACTTTGTGATGCTGCTCCAGACTGTTGGCAATACCACGCATCATATCGATGGCATTTTCTTCACCAGGCTCCTCTACTTTCACAACCTGGAAACGCCTGGTCAGTGCGGGGTCGCGCTCAAAATATTTTTTATATTCCGCCCAGGTGGTCGCCGCAAGTGTGCGCAGTTCCCCCCTGGCCAGAGCCGGCTTTAACAGGTTGGCTGCATCACCCTGCCCTTCCTTACCGCCTGCACCTATCATGGTATGGGCTTCATCGATAAACAAAATGATCGGCGTTGCCGAAGCGCGAATCTCTCCAATCACGGACTTCAGGCGGTTTTCGAATTCACCTTTGACACTGGCACCGGCCTGCAAGAGACCGAGATCCAGAGTGCGAACCGTCACCCCTCTGAGCGGTTCGGGTACATCACCACTGGCAATTCGCAGGGCAAAACCCTCAACCACGGCAGTTTTACCCACACCAGCTTCACCGGTCAGTATCGGATTGTTCTGTCGGCGGCGCGTCAAAATATCAATACACTGGCGGATTTCTTCATCCCGGCCAAGAACTGGATCCACTTCCCCCTGCCTGGCCCTTTCGGTTAAATTAATGGTGTATTTGTCCAGCGCCGGCGCCTTGCTCACTACCACGGTCGCTGCAGTATTGTCTCCATCCTTTGTCACATTCGTGACTGAATGGCTGGATTCTCCACTCTGGCCAAACATGGCCCGCGCTGTTTCCCGAAGGGATTCGGGTGCAATGTTTTTAAGTTCCGGGCAGGATTCCAGTATCTGCCTTCTAGAGGTTTCCTCCAGCATCAGGGCAGCCAGAAAATGTCCCGAACCAATAGCGCGGTGGCCATAGTCAATAGAGGCGAGCATCCAGGCATTTTTACTGACTTCCACAATAGTCGGCGACAACGCCGGGGGACGACTGCTGCCGGTACGGAACCCCGCGATGGCAGTTGCCAGCTGTTTGGCTAACCTTTCCGGATTGCCACCATGTTCTTTCACTAGCAGGTAGAGATCCGTATCAGACCGATCCAAAAGCTTCAACATCCAGTGTTCAAGCTCAACATTGTATTGATTTTGCGCCAGACACAGTCCCGCGGCGCCTTCAAGAGCATCGCGCATATACGGTGTCATGTTATCCACTAGCCGTTTAAGATTGATATGTATCACAAGATAAAATTCCTTTTAATTTTGATATTTAAAAAAAAGCTTCTGCGCTGGGTAACGCTTCATCAGGGGATATATTTTCGGCACTCAGAGTGATTTCTACGAGCCCGGCAGTCTCCTGGCCTCTGACCATGTAGGTGTTCCAGCCCAGCAGGGGCGCATGTTCAGATTGCCTGTTTAGCTGTACCGGTGGTACCTGATTTGTGGGAAGAGTAACTAAAAGTTCAAAATCCAGTTCTATTCCCGCACTGAATTTGATAAATGTCTTCAGTGTCTCCAGCTTTTGAGTACCGGGTGCGATCATCATAAACTGCTCATACACCATTGGCTCAATAATCACCCGAAATTTATTTTGGGCCTGGAAGCAATGGGTACCCAGAATGGTGTTTTTCCCCAGGCAATTATTCACTCCTGCAGGTGCGCTTGCACATGGTAAACGACACAAAATGTCCCTGGGCAGTGCATCCCACTGGCCTTGAAACTGCTCAATTGTGACTGACAGACCAAAGTAATGTTTAATCATGCCAGTCAGTGCAGCAGCAGAACAGCGTCCTCGGCTGTAGTGGCCTGCCATGCCCAGAAGGGCCTCATCGGGCATGGGCATACGGTAACGCATTTCGCTGGTGCCCAATCCAGCCAAAGCAGCGATCCCCTGAGTGAACAGATCCGGTTCCCGTTCCTTGCGCAACCGCTGCCTTTCATAATTGACCGGAAGTTGGTATTTGGACCAGGCTTGATAGAGTAGCGAGATATGACGGTGATTGAACAGGTTGAGAAAATCCCGTAAGGCGGTGTTATTTTCCCGAAGTTCCCTCTGCACAAGCTCTGTAAGATAGTAGGGCATAACCCCCTGGCTGCCAATCAGCCCGGTAAAGCCCACTTCCATCTGCCACTGGTTTAATAGGCTGTCCTGAGCGTCACTTTCGTCAACTGGCTTCCTCTCCAGACTCAGTACATCTGAACCGACAAAAGAAAATCCACACTGGGCACTAAAACGTATGAACTCCGTGGAGGGCGGTGCTGCACCGGCAATAGCTGCATTACAAAAATCACCGTCGGCCATGGTTACAGCCCGCTCTATAAGTCGAACGGCCTGGTAGAAGGCAAAATTATAGGGCTCCCGGCGCAGCCGTTCTATTACAGTAACGCCTTTTCTCCGGCGCGAGGTGGCCATCTCTTCAGCTCCCCATCTCTGCCGCTCATCCTGGCAGTTAATTTAGTAAAGGAATTAATGGAACAATAGAGGCCAAGGAAGCGTTCGATAATACTGGCAAACAAAAGCGGGCTGGTTCCTGTCAGCATCATTGAATCCAGTTCAATGTCAACCTCAGTGCCCCGACAGAGTACAATGCTCTGGTCTATTTGTATCGGCGCGGTGATCGGTTTGGTATTCAGTGTTAAAAGCGATTCGATCAAGTTCCTTATACTGGCGGAATCACGAAAGTCATACAGCCTGAATATCTCCTTGAGGGCATTACACCCCTGGGTTCCGCAAATAGACAGATGATTCAAATTCAAATGGGAAATCAGCCGCCAATAGCCCCGCTCCCGCCTCGGTGGCCGCAGCGTGGCACTTGGTGCGACAACACAGCTGATACGACTTGCCGGGAGATCCCCATCTACCACTTCCAGGTAAGGTTGCGCATTGCCGCTGGGGAGTTTTCTGGCAAGATTGCGATTACAGCAGGTTAACTTGACATCCAGTGTCTGATCACTGATCCGGTGCGGGTTAAACTCCAGGTCCACCAAGCTAATATCCACTTCCGAGGCAGATTCATTGCGGTGCTCCCCCTCAATGACCTCACGCCGCCGGCTGAACCAGAAAGCTGACTGTTCCGAATGATGCTGACTGTGCTTTATGCCATAAAATGGTCGGAACTTGGTTGTCTCTCCCTTTCCATCCGTTGCGGTAACCTCATCAATAGAGTAGATTTCCAGACCGTCACTGCGACGGGCATCGGGCACTATTTGATACTGATACTGCATATGAGTCAGTGGAACAGGGTCTGCACTTTGAGTGAAAAGATTCACTACCGGTGTACAGCCGAGCACAAACATGCCCGGCACCAATTGTTTTTCGAGTTCTTCGTGGGTTTCCGAGAGATAAAAATAGAGTGTGAGGGAGTCTTTATAGCTCTCGTTAATTGCCCTTCTGATATTTTTGATATCCAGAAACAGGAATTTCTCAGGAAAGGCAAAATATTCCGTAAGCAGGCGATAGCCGATGAATGCCGTGTCGGGATACGGCAGCAGGCCCTGATCCTTATCCAGCCCCACTTGTCCGATATCCTCCGGAGACAAAAACGTGGGCTTGGAGTCAGTCTCACTGTGCGCCACTACCAGTTTTATACACTTTGTCAGCAGCAAATCATACAGGCTGTAGACATGTGCGGGCTGTCCCCGCAGGAAAAAACGCAAACACTGCGGTTGCATTTCCGCAAAGCTCAAATCCGGGCTCAGGGTTTTCAGGGTTAACTTGAGGACCGCATTGGCACCCTGGACATCATTACAGCCAGGTGCAATAAATGGCCTGGGCATCAGGCTCGCACTGGTGGGCTGGAAGGGACTGATATCCACGGGATAGCAAGTGGTAAACCGGCAGGCCTGACCCTGAAAGGGCTCGCTTTCCAGAAGGGTCCTGGCTGCCACCGGCGTTATGGCATCGAGATCCGCATCCGGCTCAAACTGCACAATGGCGCAGGAGGGAATCGGGCGCAAATAGTGCGGATAGAGGGTTTCCAGCATAGCATCTGTGAGTTCGGGAAAGTCGTCGCTGAGCTTCTGCTGTACCCGCGCATTCATGTAGGCAAAGCCCGATAGCAGGCGACCCACCAAGGGGTCATCCACAGTTTCCGTATCCAGTTGTAACCTGGCGGCCGCAGCGGGGTGCATGCGGGCAAACTCAGCGGCTGTCTGCTGAATAAAGGCCAACTCGCGCTCATAGAGATCGATTAAACGTTCACTCATTATATAATCTCAGACACATCGACCATTTGGGTCACAGGATTCAGCGCAGAATCAAAAACAATGACCTCGGAGGCCGGATTGACATATAACACCGCTTCGACACGAAACCGTATACTCGGGTCCTCCATATCTATCTTTTCCTGTGTCGTCACCTTGACGGAGCGAATCCTCGGCTCAAAATGCACAATCGTTTGTTCAATATCTCGGCAAAACTGTTTTCTGCTATCCAGAGAAGATAGATTGATTGTGGATAAATCTGGCAGGCCGTAATTAATATTGGAGTCCTGCAGGTGCCTCAGGCTATCTGGTGCAGAAATACAGCGGTAACGCGTATTAAATAAGTACTCGAGGTCCCGCCGCACGCCCTCCCTCAATTGCCGCAGTATTTGGTGTGACTGGTGCATATCCAGTTTGCGGGCGGATTCCAGCAGTCGATCCAAAATCGGTGCCAGCAGACGCTTTTCTTTTGCCATTGTACTAAGCCGCCCCCACACCAATCGTGGCCAGCGCCGTGGTCAGCTTCAGCTCCGATACAAGATGGTCGACAGTATAGTGGCTCTTCAGGTGGATCACACTCTGATAACTACCGGCTTTGCCCGGTTCGTCGGCCACCTTGACCCGTGCCTCACGCAGAGGGTAACGGGCGAGCATTTCCCAGGATAGGTCATCCCGTCCAGTCGTATAGAGATCCAACCAGTGCTGTAATTGTCGTTCGCAATCCGCCGCATTCATATAAGCGCCCACCTTGTCCCGGATCATTACCTTGATGTAATGGGCAAAGCGCGATGCACAGAGTATCTGCTGCAACATTGAGCTGATCCTGGCATTTGCAGTGGCGGCTTTGGAAGTATACTGCTTGGCTTTTTGCAGCGAGGGAACGCTGTTAAAAGCACAATACGGCGTATCGTAGCAATGGCTCAGACAGGCAAAGCCCAGCTCAGAGAGATCCCGTTCGACAAAATCGGTGACAAGGATGGAGGTGGACATACGCACCATGCCCGGGCGACTGTCGGGCTTGTAGGGCACAACCGGTAACTGGGTTACCAGTCCACCGCCCAGGTGGTCTCGGGCAACTCCGCGGATATGGGAAAACCAGCCGACCTCACTGAATTCCCGCAACAATACCGCACCCAGGGCAAAGCAGGCGTTGCCCCACAAATAGTGCCGGTGATGCAAACCCGAAACCTGTTCCTCAAACCGCAAGCCACGGTATAGTGAAAAATCAACACTATAAGGTTCACGCATCAACACTTGTGGCAGAGTCACTGCGATAAAACGGCTGTCTTCCAACTCGCGAAGACTGTTCCATCGGATATATTCACCCTGGCGAAAAACTTCAGAAAAGCGGATCGGCTTTGCAAGGTCATCAAAATGGTCCACACCGAACAGTTGCGGGCTGGCCGCACAGACAAAAGGGGCGAATGCGGCGGCCGCTGTATGTGCTATTCCCTGAAGGGTAAAGACATCATCGTACGGGTGTTCCGGTAATGGGCGGTGGGAAATATAGTAATCCCCCATTAAGAGGCCAAAAGGCTCCCCACCCGGGGTACCAAATTCCTCATTGTAGACTAGGTGGAAAAGACCGGACTGATCAAAATCCGGGGCCCGCTGCACATCCTTGCTAAGATCCCTCCAGTTCACATCCAGTAGCTTTATCTTAATGTTGTCCGAATGGGGCGTATTGAAAACCAACATGGACAAGCCGCGCCAACTGGCTTCAAGCCGCTGAAAACGACGATGGTGAATAATCCGGTTAACCTGCTCACAAATCAGCTCGTCCAGCTCCGCGATCATCCGACTGAGATACTGGCGAACAGAAAAACGGTTCTTTCCGGAGCAGGGACAGATCTCGCTCAACCAGTATTCAAAAGCAAACAGCGTATCCGGTTCCTGTAAAAAAATCCGAAGTTCATTCTGATCCCCCCTGGCCAAATTTCCCGATAGTACTTCTATGTGATCTTCCGCTATCTGATTGGCTGTCTTACAAGGCACCGGACATCCTCACAAGTAGTATTTTTGAGAGACTCGCTAGAATCCCGGCTCGGGGCAATACCTTTTGATAAGTTGGCCCGCCTTTATCCGACGGGCCTGGGGCACTATCCGGCAGAGGGGATATTCGCCACCATACGCATGGACGTGGTCAATTCCTCCATCTGCAACCAGGGCCTCAGGTAAGCCACGGCGCTATAGCAACCGGGCTGTCCCGGAATTTCCCTGACCTCTACCCGGGCTTCAGAAAGTGGGTATTTCGCCTTCATTTCCGGGCTCGCATCCGGGTTGGAGTTGGTGTATTGAATAATCCACTTATTCAGCCAGCGTTCGCAGTCACTGGCCTCCATAAATGAACCCACTTTGTCCCGCGCCATGACCTTCAGGTAGTGGGCGATACGGGAAGTGGCCATCAGATAGGGAAGTCGCGCGGAAATGGCGGCATTTGAGGTCGCATCCGGATCATCATAGGTCTTGGGTTTTTGTGCACTCTGGGAACCAAAGAAGACAGAGTAGTCGGTATTCTTGTAGTGACACAGGGGCAGAAAACCCTGTGCACTCAACTCTGCCTCCCGGCGATCGGTAATACCGATTTCGGTGGGGCACTTTTGATCCAGGTCACCATCATCGCTCTTGAATACATGAGAAGGCAACCCCTCAACCTTGCCGCCACCCTCGGCACCGCGGATCGCTGTACACCAGGAGTTCTCAGCAAACGCCCTGGTCATGGTGGTGCCCATTACATAAGAGGCGTTCATCCAGCAGTACTGATCGTGCTCCGCGGAGCGGGAAACTCCGGACTCGTCTACTTCAAATTCCTCGAAGTTAAATGCTTCGATCGGCTTGGTATTGGCGCCGTATGGTGTGCGGGCCAGTGTGCGCGGCATTACCAAAGTGACAAACCGGGAGTCGTCACTGTCGCGGAAACTGCGCCACTTGATATATTCAGCGGACTCGAATATACCGCCCAGGTCCCGTGGCTTGGACAGTTCGGTATAATCATCAAAACCAAACATCCCCGCACCTGCAGCTGCGATAAACGGACAGAAACCCGCTGCGGCAACGTTAGACATTTTGCTCAAAAGCTCAATATCTTCCGGATGGCTGGTAAACTCAAAGTCGCCGATCATACAGCCATAGGGCTCTCCCCCCGCGGTGCCAAACTCCTCTTCGTAAATTTTCTTGAAAGTCTGGCTCTGGTCAAATTCAACCGCTTTGTCCAGATCCCGGAATAATTCCCGCTTGCTCAGATTGAGCATGCGTATTTTCATGGTCGCGCCGGTCTCACTGTTCATAACAAGGTGGTTGAGCCCTCTCCACGAGCCCTCCAATTTCTGGAATTTGGAATCGTGCAGGATCGCGGACAATTGTCTGGACATCGCGGTATCAATGGCACTGACCGCTTTTTTAATCGTCTGGGTCAGGTTACGATCCCAGGTCACGGTGCCTTTCAACACCTGGTCGGTGAGATTCGCAAGCAGGTCCTGAGCTTCCTGCGGTTCTGTCTGCTTGGTTGCCGCGATCGCCTGCTCCAGCAGACCCACAGACAGTTCTTCTGCCTCGCTTTCCGCAACGTTTTCTGCTTCTGTACTCATTCTGAGTCCTCTCCCTTATCCCCGTTTAAGCCCAGTTGCTCGGAAATAGCACCCACGTTTTCCGTGCTCTTCAGGATATCCTCAAGCACTTTTTCCAGTTCTTCTGAGCGATCGGCCTTGCTGAGGAGATCACGCAATTTACTGCGCGCCTCGAGAAGCTGCTTCAGTGGCTCAACCTGTTCAACGATTTGCTCGGGGGAAAAGTCATCCATGTGTTTGAAATCGAGATCAACAGCCATTTTGCTGCCGTCTCCGGATAGCGTATTTTCCACCTGCAGCTTCAACTTCGGATTCACTTTGGTCATCACGTCATTGAAGTTGTCGCGATCTATTTGCACAAATTTGCGATCCTTCAACACCTTGCGATTTTCGGTGTTATCCCCTGAATAATCACCCATAACACCCGCCACAAAGGGAAGTTCCTTTTTGACTTCAGTGCCATTGGTCTCTACATCGTAAGTAATATGCACACGGGGCTTGCGCACACGCTTGAGTTTATTGTGGATGCTCTCAGACATCTCAGGTCTCCTTTCCTAACTTTAGGGACTGTTGTCAATTAACTACCAACCTGTGCTGGTTTCTTCTTGTGGTTGCCCCCAGCCGTCATCGGAAGTGGACACTGGCCCAGAGGCCGCTGGCACCGGCTCGGGAGCTGCTGGTGCTGGGGAATGGCTGTTACTGGTTACCGGCGGCGCCACGTAGCGCTGTTTATCGGTCCCGTCGAGTCGCACGCCGGTTAACTGGGAGTAAAGCAGACGCGCCTGCTCATCTGGCAGCAGCTCCGCCATCAATTCAGAAACCGTCATACGCCCCCAGCCAATCAACCTTTCCAGACCCGGTGCTAGAGGCGTGTGCGGCTCGTAGGTACGAAAGTACTTCGCGGCCTGCTCCAGTAATCCAAGTGCACCCTCTCGCGAGGACACAGGTCCTGAAGGCGCGGAGAACCCGTTGCCTGCCAGACCGCCCTCGACGGGAGTTTCGGAGTCATTTTCACTGGACGGAGCGTCATGCTGCACCACCGCTTCAGCCTGTGCGATCGACTGCAACTGGTTTTTGTAAATAAAGCGCGCCGTGCGCAATACTTCGTCCAGAAGCGAGGAAATATTTGTTGACGGTGGTGTCTCATGACCACAGCGCTCTCGCAGCGCATTATTCATATTGCCGAAATGCCCCAGGGCGGTTTCTATTGTCTCAATAAGATTCTGTGCCCAGACGTCACTGGCAGTGTTGACACATTGGTTGACCGCTTCCAGACTGTAGCCCAAGGTCTCAATGCGAGCCATTTTTGCATCCTCATCCGAAATTCTGTCCGCATCCCGCGCCTGCTGGTGCTGAAAGAATGAGAATGCACCGTAATCACCTTCCGGTGTAATAGCGGCGCTGCGAATTGGCATCATCAATGTGCCATCACCACCGTCGCCATTGAGGCCGGTCAGTGGTGCCACTTTGGTTTCAATACCGTCTTCGTCGGGCAGTGGGTAGAGGCCATCCCAGAAATCTTCTACCAACCGGTCAATCAGCTGAAAGCCATCGCGCAACCCGCTGAATCCGTGCAACCGGATCAGCGCTTCGGTGAACCAGCTGGCAACCTCCAGATCCTTGCTTTTCCTGGTGAGGATTTTTTCTGCGGACTTGGCCACATCGCGCCAGGGCGCCAGCAAATCAGCATCCGTATCATCGAACATGGCCGAGCGCTCAGCCGCTCTGGCACTGTTTCGGGCATCCTTGATGGCATAATACTCTGATGTAGGTGAACGATCCTCGCGGATATCCTCACCGGCGGGTTTTTCTGAAGAAACCGGAGCAACCAGCGCCTCTATATTTACCGTGTTTGGGAATGCCATGAAAAAATCCCTTTTGCCGAATCAATCCCTTCAAGTAAGGATTCTGGGAAGAGTACACGTTGTAGATATCGAATCAAGGCAAATGGCATCTTCAAACCAGAATACTGCGAAAAATGGGCACAGCAAACAAAGTTAATCAAATTTTTTTGGCATTTTTTGTGATACACCGCTTTTTTTAATTCCATTGAAAGAACGTAAAACCGGAGTTTAGCGCTCCCTAAGGGCTCATCCGCTCCTGTGAACAGCTTCTCAGTCATCACTATTTGTATAGATTTGACTTTATCCTTTGCGTCCTCATCTCTGCCCTGTCTAGCCTACAGAGCCTGAGCACTTTTAAAAAAACGTAATTTGGCCACCCTGGGTAAAATTGGGTTTCGCTGAGTTATAGCCGTAAGAAACTCCTGTATCAGGTCACTGCACTGCCGGGAGTCACGGGCATAAAACTCCAATAGAAAATAGCCACCTGAACATTTCCAATCAATTACCGCAGCTTACAAGCCTGTTTAATGGCAGGCTAAGGATACGGATGTTTTGCCGGCAGTGGGTCCCCGGCTCCCAGCATGGCGCAATAGGATTCCGGAGTTGGCAGCGTCGGGCACAGCAGGCTGGTAGGTGCCAGGTGTTGAGACCCCTCACACCACCAAAGGCTGTAACAGGAAAAGTGCCGCTGGCAGATTTGCCCGAGCAAACCCCCATAGCTGCTCTCAACACCACTAACATCGCCGCTGGCAACATACACCTCGGACTGCATGCGACACTCACTGGCCGCACCGATACCTTCCGGAGCAGAGACAAACGCTGCAGACAGCTGATCGACATGCAAGCGGTTTTGCAGCGCACTGACCGCCAGTTCGGACAGACTCTGGTACCATTGTCTGGCAGCCGACAAAAACGCAAAAGCATCCACTTTGGGTGACAGCGCCGTGGCAATGGTCAAGGGAAAGTAGCGACCCACACTGTCCACACTGGGCACCAGGATACCCGCCCAGGCGCTTTCATCGATCACCCCTTTGCCGTGCACGAAGTGCCAGATTGGACTCGTCAGATAATAATCCAGCCATTGCTGCCCCATGATTTCTCGGGAACCGCGTACTGCACTTTGTAACCACGCATCCCACACATCGACAAAACTGCCGGGCAACTGGCGCTGAATAAAGTCGCCGTGTCCGGGCAGTTTGCCAAAGAGTCCGATACCGCTCACAGAACCTCCGGACATCGATAACCACGCAGCAGACCGCGGTCAAACGGGTTGTTGACATTGGCGGCAGTCAGCCTGAACAGCGCCTTGCGACCGTTTTCGGAAAAAGTCACCAGGCGTTGCGCCTTGCTGCGCCCGACTGCCAGATCGGAACTGGCCAACAGACGGTACCACGCCCAGTCCCCCTCATAATGTTTCCGATGCACCGTTTCATTCAGATCTTCAAAAATAATCCTGACCCTGTTGCTCTCCCCCCCGCGCCAGGTGAGTTTCTTACTGGTCTTGGGTCCATGGGAGTAAAGAACGCGCTGATCCCCCAGCTCCAGTTCAAACAGGCGCACACTGGAATCCAGCTTGGTAGGTTCAATACGGAATGCATAGGATGCAGTGCCACTCCCGGCAAAAAGGGTCTTGCGGATGCGCTCCGCCCGCCGCAGTTGCGATAACGCCCTCTGGGACAGGTCCAGCGCCTGACCCTCGACAGACTTTATCCGCCAGTTTCTGGTATCCACAAACGGTTCCAGATACTCGTTGACAAACGACTGCTGGATGCCGCCCGGCTTAAAGAACTGGTTAAACTCCATCATCGGTACTTCCCGATCGCGATCACTGCTCAATGGATAGCGCCCGGCCAAAGTGTTGGCATAGCTGAGATAAACCCGTTCATACCACACCCGGTTGAGATGGGCCTTGGCCTTGGCCATCACCAACCCCCAGGTGCTGTTGGCGATATCGGTCAGCCACCGGTCGAATGGCGCCGGGGCACTGGCGGCCTTGATCCTGAGCTGCTTGATGGCATCGCCTCCTCCGCCAAACCGCGCCTTGGCCCGTGCAAATGCGGCCTCATTCGCATCGGGTGCACTGTCAATCTCGGTCAGGTATTCCTGAATTTGATGAATGGCCAGCAGATATTCCTGAACCCTGGCTGGCCGCCCCTTCTCACTCTGGGTAATACGCTGCACTTCCTCAAAGTGTAAATCGACGATATTGGGTTTGTACTGATCCCGCAAAGCACCCGCCGCGCTACCGAGTGCAGCACCACCTACCCTGCGGGTGGTACTGGAAACCGGCAGGGCAACCCCGGAGGCATCAACGGGCAACTCGGGGCGCGGTGTCAGGCGCGTGTTATCCGAGGTAATTTCCGCAACCGCAAGCAATGGTGAATAAATCGGGTCGGACAGGTTTGACAACACTTCCAATGCCTGGGAAGTCGTCTTGAATTGCCGAATACGGAATCCACCCACAAATGACTGCCAGCGCTGCAGGTATTCCCCCAGGTAAATACGCTTGACCTCCTCACCGAGTTTCTCCCGGTCGGCCTCAGTGAAATCCTCTCCACTGAGATCGCTACCGTAAATCCAGCGCTCTTTCGCCATCGAGGCCAAAAGCGGGGAATCCGCATCGAAGTCCAGCTCCTTGTACCCCGCTTTGGTGTAGAGGAAAGGCATACGAAACCGGGCATCATTTGCATTCATCCCGAAGAGATGCTGGGTATCGCCGCCTATTTCCTGGTAAAGGTCCACCGGGGTCTGGCCCAGATCAGAATTTTGCAGTTGGGCAAATAGCCGCTGGGGTACGGGTATGCGTCGCAGTTGCTGGCGTGCGCGGGCCACGACCCGCGTGTTTTGCTCCACGCTGGTGGGTACAGGCCGCGCCAGCAATTGATCCAGGTGGTAGCGCAGATGCTCCTGCTCGCCGGCCTCCCCCGGTAACTGGCGCTCCCAGCGTGCAGCGTAATAGCCCTCTATGGTGCCAATATCCAACCGGTCGGCATGAAAGAACATCAGGTAAGTCTTGAGGGTATTCCCCAGCGCTGGGTCATCGCTGTCAAGCTGGCTCAGGTCACTCTCGATATCCCGCAACAAAGCCGGTAAAAAGACACCTTCGAGTTTGCGCCTGTAGAGATTGCTCACCTCCGCATCGATCCGCTCGTCGTAGAGCCCCAGGTTGCCAATCCAGGGGTGCGCATCGCGATCGTACACCGCGCTGGCCTGGCGTAACGGCTCCAGTATGTTCAGTGTATTTACCGGTGCCGGCCTTTCACCCCTCAATGCATTTTTTGCTTGTTGATACGCGGCAAGGTGATCGCTCACTTCGCCCATGGACACTGTATTCTGAGCGAGACTGCCGCTCCAGAGGAATACGGCTCCGACAAAAACCATCGCCAAAGCCGCATAGATCCCCCTGCGCAGCCATTGATTGGCTGTTTCGATCTTGCGGTTGACACCGACCAGTTCCGCTTCCGGAAACACAACGTCCTTCAGTAAGCGATGCAAAAAGAAGCTTTTGCCAGCTCCCTGGAATCTGGGCCCGACATTGCGCTCCAGGCCAAAGTCCGCCGTTACCGAGGCCATCATACGGTCAACCGGGCTGCCCTCCTGGGTGCCGCTGGTAAAGTAAATCCCCCGCACCATGGGCACCGTCTCATAGCGGTTGGGTTCGAAAGACTGTTTGACAAACTCGGTGAGCACGCCGGAAAGGTTCTCCATTCGCGCCGGAAAGCCCTGAAGCAGTGCGCGCTTCTCGATATTGCGCTCCTGGTGTACCCGCCACAGGACGCGCTGGTTGAGCCGCTCAATCAGCTGATCAAACTCCGACTTGAAATTATCCAGGCGGGCACCGGCAGTGGCATCCACCTCGCGCGGGAAACTGATGCCCCACACCTGCTCGCGCTCGGCCTGGGAAAGGTTGTCAAAAAATTCACTGAAACCTGCCACCAGGTCACACTTGGTAAAGGTGAGATAAATGGGAAAGCGGATTCCCAGTTCCCGCTGCAGTTCATTCACCCGCTGGCGGATGGTTTTTGCCTGCTGCTGCCGCTGCTCTTCTGTCTGCACCATCAGGTCCTGCAGGCTGATTGCGACCACAGCGCCATTGATGGGACGGCGGCGGCGGTAGCGTTTCAGTAATCCCAGAAATGCCTGCCAGGCAGTGTTGTCATACACCCGGTGGCTATCCTGGCTGGTGTAGCGGCCCGCGGTATCAATCAATACTGCATCATTGGTAAACCACCAGTCACAATTGCGCGTGCCGCCGACACCGCCGAGTGCTGCCTTACCGTGACTTTGTGCGAGGGGAAATTCCAACCCGGAATTGACCAGCGCCGTGGTCTTACCACAACCGGGAGGGCCGATAATGACATACCAGGGCAGCTGATACAGGGATACCCTGCCTTTTTCCGATTTGAAGCGGGCATTGCGCAGGACATCCATAGCCTCGCGGAAGCGTCCGCTAAGCGCATCAAGTTCCTCGCGGGAATGGGCTTCATCGGGGTCCTGTGCCACTTCCTGGGATGCCTCTATACCCTGAATCAGCGCCTGGTTCTGGCGCCGCTCCACCAACCACTGACTCAGATTCCAGGCCAGCCAGAGTGCAAAAATAAAAGCGATAATAATGATGCGGATAGTGGGGGAGAGCGTGGCATTGTCGCTGCCAAATTTGATGTAGTCCGCCCCAAACCAAATCAGCAGGGAGAGGGCCAAAAGACCAATCAGCCCGACCACCCATTTGCTGGTAAAAAAATCGCGCAAGCGTTTCATGAAAAGCTCCATCTCCCGGGGCCCTGCCGGCACCGGCTGTATTCGTTCCGGTTTTACCCTTCTTTTGGTGGGATTTCGCTCTCAGTACCTGTGAGTTCCGCCACGCGATCCACAACCGGTGTTGTCGTTTCGTACAACCACCAGCGATAACCACTGTAGGTGGCAACCAAGAGACCCAGGGCAACACTCATGATGACCCACAGCGGTACAAAGTGGATCAGGCGCGACTTGCGCTCGACACAGCCCTGCCAGCGCGGCGACAGATCGCGCTCCATGGTTGGTCTGTGCTGCTCAATCGTGCGGTAAAGCTCGTCCCTGATCTGTTCAATCTGTTCGTGCCCGCGCTGCACCAGGCGGTACTTGCCCTGAAAGCCCAGGCTCAGGCACAGATAGAAAAGCTCCAGTAACTCCTGGTGAGAGGCCGGCGTTTCGAGCATGCGTTGCAAAATGGCGAAACACTTCTCACCGCCAAAAGTCTCTTTGTGGAACAGGCTCAGCAGCGAATGCTGGCTCCAGCCGCTGGCCGTTCCCCAGGGGGTGGTCAACACCATCTCATCCACCACGGTACAAAGCAGGTAACGTGCCGTGAGAACGCTCTCCGGGGTCAGCGCCAGTTGCTTGGCCTCTCGTTCAAATGCCTGGATTTCCCGGGTCAGGCGCTTGTGCAGATCCGGCACATTGGTGTGGTTCATGGTAGTGCGCAGTTTGATAATCACACCCAGCAGTTTGGAGGCCGCAGACACCATCGGATTCAGGCTGTTGCGCACCTGTCTGTCTGCAGCGTTACCGGGGTTGGCGAAGAACTGTTCGGGGATGGGGTCCGGCTGCACCGGGGCGGCAGCACCCGGAGTCGGTATCATCACCGTCCTGTCACCAGCACCGGATGCCGGCGGGGGAGTGAAGCTTTCTTTGCTCATTTCAATGATTCCTTATGGCCCAAAGCTCCATGGACAGTCCCGGAAACTCTGCGCCGAGATGTACGGCAAAACCGCCGGATCTCAACATGGCCTGCCACATTTCGCCGCTGCGTTCCAGTTCAAAATAGGTGAATCCGGCGTGATAGGGAATTTGACGGGGCGCCACCGGAAGTGGGCGCAGGGACAGTCCCGGCAACTGTGCTGAGATCAACTCGCGAATGGCCTCCACCGGGGCCACCTTGGCCTGGGTGGGAAAACGGCTGCGCAACAGGTCACCCGGCATATCCGCTTTCGCAGCCATGACAAAGCTGGCCGACTTGAGCATTGAGGGATCGGTTACCGGTGCCACATAGATGCCAAACTTTCTCTGCACCAGTTCCAAGGCAATAGCGGTCTGCTCGAGGACTGTGGACAGGGATTGGCGCAGGGCGGAAAACAGACCGGCAAAACTCAGTTGCAGATTTTCGTGGGCATAACCGGGAATCTCCGCCGGGCGTTTGTTTGGCGAGGTGAATGTCGACAATTCCCCAGCCAGTTGCAGCAGTTCCAGAAACAGGCTGTGGGGGTGCAGACGCGGCTGTGCGGTAATCTGTTTCAGCAGGGGCTCAAAGCGATTGATCACCTGTAACAACAGGTAGTCGGCGATCTCCGCCGATCCACTTCTGCCGCTGTCACTCAAACGGTGCCCGAGGGCGGAGCCGCGATGGTCCAGCAGCCCACTGACCTCTTCGATATAGGCTTTGATCACCGGCGAAGCCTCAGCATTCAGCAGCGGTGGAATATAATCTGTATCCAACTCCAGCGGTTTTTCCGGTTGGCACTCACGTATCCGGGCAATACCGATCGCGGCATATCCACTCCGGTCATCGCTCTCCAACTTGAGGCAGACGCGCAGCTTGCCCACCTGGATACGGGCGGACTCCCCCGATGTCGTGGCGCTGTTGCGCGCATCAAAATTGGCTGCCTGGTAGCGGGCCTGGGGAAAATCCTCCTGATCCCTGATGGACTCCTGGCTGCCAGGGCGCTTGAGGGGTATACATAAATAGGCGATTTCATCGCGGGTATGGACAGGCACATCCAATACATCCGGCAGATGCTCATTCTCCGGTGCCAGAAATGGTGTGCCATCTGGAAAAATTGCCCGCAGTCGGGAGACAGAAACCTTGCCCATAGAAAGCGGTTCGCTGTCGATCGCCAGCTCAACCACACCCCAGGTATAGGGTCCCAGGGATGCGGTGCGCGCTTCGACCAGCTGTTCAAGATAGCGATCCTGCTGCTGGAAATGCTGTGGGCGTAAAAACATGCCCTCACTCCAGATCACCTTATTGTTTGCCGACATAAGCCTTCCTTGTACGCCCCGGCCAAATAGACCGGTGCTGGAAATAAAATCTGCCCGTGCTTGGCGCGCCGTGCTATTTAGAACTTTCCATTTCCCGGAGACGCTCCTTCATCGATTCATAGTCCTCACTGGAAATGGTTATCATCTTGTCCCGGCCCTCTGCAGTGTCCCTTCGCGGTAGGACGGATGCTTTGTCACGGCGCCGTTTGGCAATCTCGTCGGGCGTGCCGATGCGAGTATCGGCCAGGGATATCTGGTACGCATTTTTTCTATGGTCGACGATCGGCAGCACCATCAGGGCATCGGCCCGCTGATACTGCACAAACTCGGCCAGAAGGCCGATATATTTCACCTCCGGGGTCAGCGCCAATGCTTCCACGCGCTGTTCACCGGGAGCGAACTCTTTCAGGATCACGGTATCCAGCAGGTCTTTACCCAGGCGGGATTGGGCATTTTCGTACAGGTTCAGGAACTCCTCCCGTGCAAACTGGCGGTCATCCGCCAGCATAAAAATACGAACCACCACGGGAGAAGCGCGCCCATCGTCATCGGGATTGACGTCTTCGCGGATATCCATCGACAGTTCGACACTGGTGTCCAGGTTCAGGGTGCGCCTGGTAGTCTGGCAGGCTGCCAGGGTAACCACCAGAAACCCCAGCAGAGTGATACGGAACCAATTATTTTTCGACACGACCAACTCCTTTTCTTCGTTCAACAGATTCATTTTGCAGTTGTCTGGCATTTTTCAATTCTGACAATTGATTTTCATACGTCACAGCAAATTCATCGCCAAACAACTTGCGGTAGCAAGCTTCGGGATCGCCAACCAACTCGCGGTACAGTGCACTAAAGCCCTGCCATTTTCTCGCATTCTTATTGCCGAAAACCCCGGAAGTATCACCCAGGCGCCGCTCGATATTTTCGGGGTTAAAGTAACTGAGCATCGCACCGTAGCCCGCGCGCATGCCAGCGAGTACCGCCACCTGGTGATCGGAGAGGTCTTCAAAACTGTCCCGCACCGCGTCTTGCGGCTGCATAAATGCACCGTTTCCCGCAAACATGACCTCCAGGGCATCCCGTTCGGTTGCACTGAACTTCAGTGGGTTATTGGCCTCAGTCTGGATCATGGTACGCTGCACACGCAGCTCATTTTTAATACTGGTGCGCGCGCGCAAGAGGTCTATCAAGCGGGCGACGGTTTCGCGAACGATCTCGGCCGCCTGCTGATCCGCCTGTTGCTGCTGCGCGGGGCTCATATTCAAGCCCAGAGTTGTCGCCAGCACACTGGCCGTTGCGGACGGTGTCTGCGGCGGGTCCGCTGGGGGTTCGACCCGGCTCAGCTGGGGCGGCTGGGGCTGCAACTGGGAAGAGGAGTGCCCCGAGGCGACAGAATCCCCAAGGCCTGACGAGGGCGCCTGCCCAAATCCCGGCGCACCCGCCATCGACTGGCCCTCCACAGCGGCGAAAGAATCCGCAAACGGGTTATCGTGAGGCGCCTTTGCACCGTGTGACGTTAATTGGGTGGGAGTTTCCTGCGCTTGTGCAGGTGCCATCGGTGGTGACGATGGAGACAGCCCCGGCGCGGATTGTGGCTGCGGGGGCGGTGGCTGTGATGGCTCGGGGGGTACCTGATGCGGACTGGATGGCGCCACCTGTGGCTGGGCCGGAGTCTGTGCTTCCATTGGCGGCTCCGGGGCAATGTGCACGGCCTGTTGATCCGCCGACACATGGTCCTGCTCGCTGCCATCTTTCCACCAATCCTCATCGGACCACTGGCCCGCACCGGCTTGGCTGACCGCCCCACCCAAACCCGGGGCATCTGGTGTAGCCACCGCCTGTGGCCGGTCAAAGGCAGCGAGGGGATCCAGCGGGCCGGCCTCGACCCCCAACAGGCTGTCACTGGACGGTGTCTGCTGGGTCCCGGAGCCGATATAACCCCACTCCCCAGACTGGGAGATATCGGCGCCGCCACCGGGTTCCAGCCAGTTGTCCAGCTCCCTGGCGTCGTTCTGGTTTTGTATTTTGGCTCTGGTGCTAGAATTAAAGGTTGTGCGGTCTGAGGTGTCGAGAAAATCGGCACTGCCAAGACCCTTTGGCAGATGGCTTTCCGCCTGCGGCTGACGCAGAGTCACCTTGAGGCGGTATTCCCCCATATGGAGGATATCGCCCTCTTTCAGGGACACCTGGTTCCCCTTGCCGATCATCTCTTCGGCACCGTTGTAAAAGGTACCGTTGGTACTGGTATCCGTCAGAAAATATTGATTCCCACTAAAGGCAATCTGTGCATGTCTGGAAGAGACAACGCGGTCGGGATCGGGCAATACCCAGTCGTTGTCTGCCGAGCGGCCCAAGCTGCCACCCGCTTGCGTAAACAGTTTGGTGTGCTTGAGCATGTTGGCCCCCGGGGGGTCGGCCAATACAGAGAGAATGAGGTCCATGTCTTCCTGACTCACACTATTGTTGTACTTCATTTGCCCACAAAACGTTCTGGCCGGCGTGCGGCATGGCAAAACACGGGGCAGCTTTGCCGGTCATATCACCAACACCGGGCCTTGCGCATTGCAGAACCCGCCGATTTTCCAGATCCATCGCATATGCATTTCAACCCCAGGGGCCCTTCAGGGCCCCGCCGGCGAGGGAGCACAGTCTGGGAAGAACAATCTGGTCCCGCCCCTGCACAGAGCGAAGGGTACTGAGCCCAGCCTGCATAAACCGTGCGGCACCTCTATCGGTCAGCAGAGCTTCGGCACAGGGGGTCACCCACTGTCCTTGTGGCAGTTTGCGCAGATGTAATGGAAGGTCCTCATAACTGGCAGATACCGGTACCTGCAACCTTCCGCTCGCAGAAAAGGACCGGCAGACCGCCAGTGCGAGCAGATAGGCACTGTTGCCCCACAGATAATACTGATGCCCCTGCTCTGCTGTCAGTTCCTCAAAGTCGAACTGCTCGGTGGTGGCGGCCCCACTGCCAAACGGGAGTCGCAACATAAACCTGGGCGCAGCCAAGGCCACGTATTCGCTCGCTGAATAGTCCCGTACGGCCTGCCAGCTCTCGGCAAAGCGCTCACTCATGGGGTAGTACCAATCGTCGGGATCAACAGAACCGGCCAGGTTGGGGCAGCCGGCCAGTTTTGTATCGCCACCCATCAACAGGGCGCTGCCCGCCGCCTCCGCAATGGTTGAGAGATCAATCAGCAAGTGCAGATCCCGCTCCTCATCGGTGATATAGAAGTCGCCGATAACCAGATTGTAGGGCCGGTTACCCGAAGCCGTTTCACGTTCCACCAACAGCTTGAAGACCTGGGATTGCTCCAGATTACTTTCCGCACCGGCAAAGTCTGCCAGCAGCTCCTCTTTACTGACATCAATCAAATAGAATTGCAGTTTTCTGTGCTCATCGCAGCGCCTCAACAAAAACTGCAGGCCAAGCCAACTCGCTTCCAACTGGCGGAAGTCATTGTGGTGCATGACCTTGCGCATCGCATCGGAAGTCGCCACGGCAAGAGCACTTAAATATTCACCTTGGCGGGGATGGGTATTTTTCTGCACATAGGGCGCGACAATATCCCGGATCAACCGCTCAACCTGAAATGCACTGCTGCACTCGCTGGCCTGGTGTTTGCGGTCAGCAGCGAGGATTTTATCGAGGGTGGATCGGTCGGCAGCAGAAATCCCAGCTTCCAGGGAACCCTCGCGTAACTCCGGGCTCCACTGCCGGATATCTTCGGCAGCTTGCTGAAACTGCTGCGGATCCCGCAGGCGACGCTCTAGGTCAATAAATTTTTTAAAAAGTGGCAGGCGAGTGAAAAGGTAATCCGGGTGTAAATCATCAAAACAGGACAGCGGCAGAGGCCCTTCTATCACCGGCAGTTGCAGACGCACCTCCAAATCGGCAAAAACCCCTTCGAAAGTATCGCGGTTTAGCAGATAGACCCTGCGCCCAGCGATAGTGCCAGGCTCACACCGGCGGCGGCTGGCGCGCCCGCTGAAGTCTCCCAGGATCGCAACCTTCAGGGTATCAGGGCCTGTTGCTATCATTTTTTTTACCATCACCTGAAATAGGGACGTCTATTGCTCCGTTGGTTCCACTCACGCCCGGCTGACCGCTGGCAAACTATCCATTGCCGTTTCGGTACCTTCCTGAGCACATCATGCGTTTTTATCTAACGGGTTTCCAGCGATTCTTTTTCGATTTTTTTCGATTTTTTTGGTCGCCCCCGCCTGAGAGGACGAACCCGTTGATTGGCAATCTGTTCGATTTTTTCCTTAAAGGTGTCCCCACCCAATACGTGCCCCAGCTTGATGGTTTCGGCAATGTAATCGAGCAACCTGCGGTCAAAGCTGTAACGAAACAGTTTTCTATAGGCCTGTGCACGTGCCTGGGGATTTTCTCCCAAGGCGAGATACAGGTGATGATCACAAATCAGATTGTCACGCTTTGTATTGACGTGATGGTTGAAGCTCGACCAGGGGTAATTCCCCAGGGAATCCGCCAACCCCAAATATAACGGCCGCAACTCAACATAGCGGTAACAGGTGAGCAGGTAGGCCTCCGAATCGATCAGACTGGACTTGTAACGTCCTCTCCAGAGTGTGCCGGAGCGCTTGTAGCGATGATTCACAAATTGCACGTAGCGACGCCCCAAAGATTGCATCACAGAGGAAATACCATCCGGAATCCTCGGTGTGGCAATGATCTGGATCATATTTGGCAGCAAAACGTACGCGTGCACATCCACATGGTATTGGTCCGCAGCATTTCGCAAACTAATCAAATAATATTGATAATCTTCCTCATCAAAAAAACAGGGCAGGTTATTGTGACCCACCTGCACTATATGCTGGGGAATATCTCTCAGGTTGAGCCTGGGCAAACGGGGCATTTTGCCAGCGTGTCCTTCATTAACAGGCGCAGCGCCTTAATCGATGATAACAGGGATTTTATTATCGCAAACTCGGGGAAAAAATTTCAAACTTGGCCTGTGGGCAAGTTAACATTACCGTCGGTTGAGGGTTGTATCATGTTACGCTGCATTTTTTGCAATTTAATACAGGGGAATTGCACCAGACATGGATCAGATAAGTCTGGCAGTCAACGGGCGCACCGACATTGGACAAGTACGCGAGGAAAATGAAGACAGTATTCGCTGGCATGCGTGCGCGGATAAACCCTTCGCCTATATCGTGGTGGCCGATGGTATGGGGGGGTATACCGGGGGTGCCACGGCCAGTAAATTGGCAGCAGAAACCATTCAGACCCACCTCGACAACCTGCTTAAACACACCTTTATTGCCTGTAGCCCAGAGCAGCAGCAATTGATTTTACGCGCAACCCTGATTGATGCTATCAACAATGCAAATACCGCACTGCTCAATACCAAAAACCGCAATCCACAACTTGCCAATATGGGTACGACCCTGGTTGTGGCCGTTATGTGGCACAACCTTCTTATCGTCGCACACATTGGCGATTCCCGTGCATACCTTTGGAACAATTACGGCTTACAGCGCCTTACGCGGGATCACAGTGTAGTACAAGAAATGCTCGATAGCGGTCAAATCAGCCCTGGGCAGGCCAAACAATCCGGGGTGCGTAATCACATTACCCGGGCGCTGGGCGTATCCGCAAGCGTGGAAGCGGAAATTAACAGTTGGAAACTCACAGAAAATGCCCTCCTGCTGCTGTGTAGCGACGGACTCACAGAATACCTGGACGACCATGCGATTGAGCGCATACTGGCCACGCATCGTCCCGCGCTGGAGTGCGTTTATCGTTTTATCGACGATGCCAACAAGCTCGGAGGTCGGGACAATATCTCCGCCGGCATTCTCGAATACGCCTCCCGGCCTCTGCCGCGAATGCACATAGAAGAACAAAATATAACCCAAAGGCCCAGGTCACCGGATGTGACTGTGCGCAAATTGCAGCGCTAGCCTATTTTCCGGAAACTGAAGAATGACACCGGAATACCCCGCCCAGTTCGTATCCGACCTGCTCAAGGCCCTAAACCCACCGCCTGTCACTTTTTCACAGCAGGACCCGGCTGCCGCCTGCCGGTGGTTGAACGCTATCAGGGATAGATCCGGGAGTCCGGGCCCTGCCGGTCGTGCACTATCGCCCTGGCCTGAAGCGCCAGCGGTAGCGACCAACCAATACACCATTGCGATGGCACCGGCAGTAGAGCATTTGCCCGGTATTGGCGACAGCCCGGTGCACTTTATCAACACCCCCGGCGTCAACCCACAGGGTACTTCTGTTCCACCCTTGAATCAGTGCCGGCGGATTGGTGGCCGGGTCATTGGCAGCAATGGCGAGGTGGCCTTTGAGCGGATCGATCTGGCGATACCGGGCCCGCTGCCCTTTCATTGGAAGCGCTACTACCGCACCTCTATTCGCGAGGATTTGGGCATTGGCACCGGCTGGCGCCATTCCCTGAACGAACAATTGCTGGTGCAAGACAATCTTGTTGAGCTGCATACCGCCGAGGGGCGCAGGATTCGCTTCCAACAGCCCGCAGTGGGCCATGCCTGCTACAACCGGTTCGAACGCCTGCTGCTGTCGCGCCAAAGTCTGCACAGCTATTGCCTCATTGCCTTCGACCAATCTCACAAGATTTTTCGCGCAGATGGTGTCAACAGGGCACTGCCTCTCAGCGAGATTCGCGATCTGTGCGGCAATACCCTGACCATCGACTACAGCGCGGGGCTGCCCAGAAGAATCGTGAGTTCCTGGGGGCGGGTCGTGGAATTTCAGATTCACGGCGGCCGGATCAGTAAGCTGGTCAATCACCACGCCCCGGGGGACCAGCGCGATCTCTGCCAGTATGCCTTTCACGGTGAACTTCTCACTGAGGCCAGTAGTGCCCAGGACTCTGAGCAGTATCGCTATAAAAACCTTGCCCTTATTGAATTGAGTAGCGACCAGGCCGGTACTTGTCAGTTTGAATACGACCAACGTGAACGCTGCCAAAAAATGCGCCTCAATGCGGCAGAGATCGTATTGCGCTGGCAACACAAACACACTACTTGCCAGGTGGAGATGCCCGACAGGGACCCACAGCAGCTCTGCTTTAATGGCTTTGGTCAGCTGACCGGCGAGCGACGCGGACAGCACCAGCGCAGTTGGCTCTACGATACCTACGGCAATCTGTGTCAGTACACCGACCGTCACGGCCAGCGCACCTTCTTTCGCCACGATACATTCGGGCGCTGCACTCGGCGCACCCAGAGCGGTATCAGCACGCGCTATCAATACGATCAACAGGGGTTTCCCCAGGCGGCGCTGCTCGCCGAGGAGCAGGTCTGGCGGTATCAGTTCAGTGATAACGGCCGGCCGCTGACCGTGACCGATCCCGAAAAGCAGATGTGGAAGTTTTTGTATGGCAACCGGGGCCAGCTTACGCAGATCACCGATCCAGAGGGAGGTAAGGTAGATTTTACCTGGGATGGACAGGGGCAGCTGCAAACCGTGCGCTGCGGGAAACAGCAATGGGGATTCGAATACGACCACTGGCAGCGGGTGACCGCAATAGTGGCAGACGGTGAGACCCGTTGCGCGTGGCACTATGGGGCGGCCGGTGAATTGCGCGAAGCCCGTATAGGTCTTCACCACTATACCCTGGGCTACGCAGGACACGGACAGCCCTGTGCGATTCACCTCGGCAATCAGCAGCGCCTTCATTGGGAATTCGACGGTGCCGGTCGAGTGTGCCAGATCCATTTTGCCGATGGCAACAGCTGGGAACTGCAGCGCAATCCCCACGGCCAGCTGGCGCAGCTACAGACCACCAATGGCTGCTACCACTGGCGATACGATTCCCTTGGGCAACTGGTCTGCCACCGGGCACCGGGCGGGCGTCAGTTGCGCTGGCACTACAATCCCGACGGCACTTTGCGCGAGTACTGTGACAACGATTGCCACTGGTATTTTCTCTACAACACCCGCGGAGCGGTTACCGGGATTCGCAACAATAACGGCCAGAGCAGTGCGTTTCACTACGATACCCAGCTGAGACTGATCCAGGCCAATAATCAACATGCCTCAGTTCGCTTCAGATACGATCGGCGAGGCCGGGTGATCGCTGAAAATCACAACAGCAGCGATGTCCGCGACTTCAGCCTGAAATATCAGTACGATTCCCGCGGCTGGCTGCGCAGCGCCAGCTCTGATGACCTCGACCTCACCTACACCTTCGCACCCTGCGGATCGCTGTACGGCATCGACGCCAACGGAGCATCGATACTGCGCTCAGAGACCAATGGCCGGGATACCATTTTGGTACAGGGGGCGGTGCGCAGTACCCACAGGTACCGGTACGGACATTTGTCCACTCTGGAGAGCAGCCAGACCCCGGCCTGGAAATTCGAAACACATCCCCCCTTACCACTCACCACACCTGTCCGGCATGCGGAGTCTGTCCCGGCGTGCATAGACCGGGACAAACGCGGTAACGTCATCGGCGAGCGGGAGATGCCGGCACGTAAAAATTTCCGCTATCACTACGACGGCTGGGGACTGATGGGCACCGCAGAATGCAGCGAGTTCAAGACCAGCTTCCGTTACGATCCCTTCGGCCGGCGCCTGAGCAAAACCTGTACACACCGCAAATCCACGCGCCAGCGCCGGGTGGTCACCAACTGGAGCGGCCTGGGAATCTGGGCGGAAACCCTGCAGATAGATGGAAAATCCCGCGGTCTCGACCACTGGATACAGCACCCTCTGACCCGCAGCATACTGTGCCAATGGAAATCCACTGACAGCGAGCACTACCTGAACAGCCCCGATGGCAGGCCCCTGGCCATCTTCGATGCAAAGGGGGCCGTGCGCTGGTTGTGGACTCCCGGGCAAAGGGAAAATACCGGCTGCAGCCATCGACAACAACCCGGCCCCTGGCGCGGTATCAACCTGATTGCCGATAGCGAGACCGACCTGTGGTACCACCCCCTGGGATACTGGCACCCGGTGTTGCAGATCTGGCTTAACGGCCCTGGGGTTTTTACACCCTGCGCTGCCGACACTACAGTGAGCGGGCCACGAGTCGAGGTGATCGCTACTTGACAGCGGCAAAGGCAACTAGCGGTGCTTACACCATCCTCCTATCCGACCTCTACACTCTGTTAATCAGGTCAATCGTACGGCTGAACTATGGAAGCCAGGCCCGATTTTGAAATTGGCGATATTCCGGTGGCCAGGGGGGAGTCCCGCCGCATCGATCTGCCCGTTGTCAGCCTGTATACAAATACGGAGATGGCGATTCCCGTCCATGTACAGCGCGGCAAAAAGGATGGCCCGACCCTCTTTGTCTGCGCCGCGGTACACGGGGATGAGTTAAATGGCATTGAGGTGATCAGCCGCCTGATCCGCAGGCGCGCCCTGCAATCGCTGCGCGGTACTTTGATCGCAGTACCGATGGTCAATGTGTACGGCGTACTGCAGCACACCCGCTATCTCCCCGACCGGCGCGACCTCAACCGCTCCTTTCCCGGATCGGCCAAGGGATCACTGGCAGCGCGTATGGCCCACGTATTCCTCAACGAAGTAGTGGCCAAATGCGACTACGGCATCGACCTGCACACCGGCGCTGCCCACCGCAGTAACCTGCCACAGGTTCGCGCCAACCTGGATGACGAAACTACCCGTGCCATGGCCAGAGCCTTCGGTGTGCCGGTACTGCTCAATACTTCCATCCGTGACGGCTCTCTTCGCCAGGCAGCCGCAGACCTTGGGATCAGGGTCCTGCTGTACGAAGCCGGCGAGGCCCTGCGTTTTAATGAACTCTGTATTCGCGCAGGAGTAAAAGGGGTGATCAATGTCCTGCGACACCTGCATATGCTGCCGAGAGGGCGCAGGGGCAACCCTATCGAACCGTTTGTTGCACGGCGCAGCGGCTGGCTGAGGGCCGGTGACAGTGGTATTGCCAACTACATGAAATCCCTGGGGGATCAGGTACACGAAGGGGAGCTGCTGGCAACGATTGCCGACCCCTTCGGCAATGCGCTCGATCGGGTCTGCTGCAACGGCGTGGGCATTATTATCGGGCAGCAGAACATTCCCCTGGTGCAGGAGGGTGAGGCGATGTACCACATCGCCTATTTCCGCGAGCCGCAGGAAGTGGTGGAGAACCTCGAGCTACTGCAGGACAGCCTGCTGCCCGATGAAAATTTCTGATCTCGCCTTACTGCCGCTGCAGTAATTCAAGTACCTCCTTGCTGGGATAGCCCTTGACCACAACGCCAGCCCGCGCCTCAAACGCCCGGATGGCTTTGCGGGTAGCCGGGCCGGCCTTACCATCGATTTCGCCGCTGTAATAGCCCTGCTGCTTTAACAGTTTCTGCAGTTCCTCCACCTGACCGCTTTGCAGGGGAGTAAAGGGGCGATTCCAATCCTTGGCCAACGGGGGAGCGCCGCCGATGCGATCGGCAAGCAGGCCGATGGCTATTGCGTAGCGATCAGAGTTGTTATAGCGCTTCAACACAAAGAAGTTTTTGAATACCAGGAAGATCGGTCCCTGGCGGCCATCCGGCAATTTCAGCTCGGCCACCGCCGCCTTGCTGGGGAAGGGATCACCATTGGCACGCTTGACGCCGAGTTTTTCCCACTCCGCCACAGTGAGCTTGCCCGCCGGCAATTTACGTTGGGGGATAATCACTTCATACCCCCAGGGCTTACCGCGCTGCCAGCCATTGCTCGACAGCAGATTGGCCGCCGTAGCTAGAGCATCGGGCACCGAATTCCAGATATCGCGCTTGCCATCGCCATCGATATCCACTGCATAAGCCAGGTAACTGGTGGGGATAAACTGGGTGTGGCCCATGGCACCGGCCCAGGAACCGAGCAGGTAGCGGTCTTCGATATCCCCGGCCTGCAGTATCTTCAGGGCAGCAAGCAGCTGCTGGCGACCGAATTTTTTGCGTTTTTGGTCCGCATAGGCCAGCGTCGCGAGGGAGCGGATCACATTGCGCATGACCTTGTCATTGCCGAGAATACCGCCAAAGCTCGATTCCACTGACCAGATCGCCAGGAGAATATCCGGGTCTACCCCGAAGCGTTTCTCGATTTTGTCGAGCCAGGGCGCTATTTTTTCCTTCTCCCGTCTGCCCCGCTCGATCGCCCTGCGCTGCACCCGGTTATCAAAGTACTGCCACACCGGTGCCTTGAACTCCGGCTGGAAACTGGCCCGGTCCAATACCCATTGGTCCGGCGAGGTAATGCCCTTAAATGCCTGATCGTAAACCTGTGGGGAAATACCATTGTTGATGGCTGTCTGGCGAAATTCTCGCACCCACTGTTCGAAAGCCGGGTCGGGCTGATCGACGGCCTGGGCAAGAGCGCAGAAAAGTGCCGCAAAGAGTGCAAGCAGACGGGGCAGCGAGTGGGATCTGTACAGTTGACGCATTGCGGTACCCTTGATACTGGATTCTGCTCGCTCAAGGGTAGCCCGAGTCCCCGTGATCTGAAAGGCGGTTTTTATCGGTGGCCAACGACCCGCAGAGCATTGATCCCGGTAACCGGTCACAGGGGCCAGCTCGATTGCCGGCAATCACCTGTGCGACATGCGGGCAAGGCATTCAGGGAATCACATAAAACAGCACTGCAAAGAAATGCAGGATACCACCGGCCAAAACAAACACATGCCAGATGGCGTGATGGAAGCGCAGGCTGCGCCACAGGTAGAAAGCGATACCACCGGTATAACAGAGACCGCCTATCATCAGCAACCAGAGACCGCCGGTTTCAAGGCTGCCCGCCAGCGGCTTGATTGCTGCGATCACCACCCATCCCATCAGGGCGCTGAGAGTAATGGAAAGGGCGCGAACCCTCTTCAGCGGGGTTAACTGAATGATCAGCCCTAGCAGGGCCAGTCCCCAGATAATCCCGAACAGCCACCAGCCCCAGGGGCCGCGCAGAGTCACCAGGGTAAACGGTGTATAGGTCCCCGCAATCAGCAGGAATATCGAGGAGTGATCCAGTGTGCGCAAAATTGCTTTGGCGCCAATATGGCTCACAGCGTGATAGAGGGTCGAGGCGAGAAAGCACAGGATCAGGGTCGAGGCATAGACACTGGCACTGACAATATGCCAGGCATCACCGCGCAGGGCGGCAAAACCGCTCAAAACCCCGAGGCCGGCGATAGCGAGCAGTGCTCCGATACCGTGGGTGACGCTATTGGCAATCTCTTCGGCAAAGCTATAGCGACTGGCAACGGATGTAGACATGGAGTAACCCGGTCAAATTCAGGCCTCGAGCCCCGTAAAACTGCTCGGCCAACGGCATGGATCAAAGCCCATCATCAGTGGCTCCATGGAAAATAGCAAGAACTGCATCAGACCATGGGTTCACTTCCCGGTCGCCACCCTTTACACACTGGCGCTGTGAATGCCCATTTTACAGAGAGCAGAAGAGGCCCGCACAATGGTTTCGTTGCGATCCGGTCCCGTGGAAACAATCTCTACAGGCGCTCCCACCAGCGCCTCAATACGGGCGATATAGGCCTTGGCATTAGGCGGCAGATCCACCTCGCAGCGCACGCCTTTGGTAATCTCCTGCCAGCCGGGCATGACCTCGTAAACCGGCTCCACGCCCTCCCAGCCAGCGGCGTCGAAGGGGACTGCCACGGCTTCACCGGCGCTGTTGCAGTATCCTACACAGAGCTTTACTTCCTCGAGGCCGTCGAGCACATCCAGCTTGGTCAGACACAGGCCCGAAATACTGTTGATACGAATCGCATGGCGCACCGCCACGGCATCGAACCAACCCGTGCGGCGCTCCCGTCCGGTGGTTGCACCGAATTCGTGGCCTTGCTCGCCCAGGTAGCGGCCGACTTCACAGTCCAGCTCAGTCGGAAAAGGGCCACTGCCAACACGGGTGGTATAGGCCTTGGTGATGCCAAGTACATAATCCAGGTACAGGGGGCCGAAACCCGAGCCTGTGGCGGTACCGCCGGCAGTCGTGTTGGAAGAGGTTACAAACGGGTAAGTCCCGTGATCGATATCCAGCAATGAGCCTTGGGCGCCCTCAAACAGGATGTGTTCTCCCTGCTCACGAGCCCTGTGCAGGTGATCCGCTACATCGGTGATCATTGGCACCAACTGCTCGCGCCAGTGCTTGGCCTTCTCCAGAGTGTCCCCGTAACTGACCGGCTCCACTTTGTAATACCGGGTCAGGACAAAATTATGATAATCGATAAGCTCCCGGAGTTGGCTGCAAAAGTGATCCCAGTTACACAGGTCACCCAGGCGCAGGCCACGGCGAGCCACCTTGTCTTCATAGGCCGGGCCAATGCCGCGTTTGGTCGTCCCTATCGCCTTATCGCCGCGGGCTCTCTCACGGGCTTCATCGAGTGCCGCGTGTACAGGCAGGATCAGTGGGCAGGCCGGTGACAGGCGCAAGCGCTCTCTGACAGGCACACCTTTCTTTTCCAGCGCTTGCATCTCATCCAGCAGTGCTTCGGGAGACAGTACCACACCGTTGCCAATCAGGCAGATGACACTTGGTCGCAGGATACCGGAGGGAATCAGGTGCAATACAGTTTTTTCACCGTCGATGACCAGGGTGTGGCCGGCGTTGTGTCCACCTTGAAAGCGCACAACCAGAGAGACTTTCTCTGTCAGTAAATCGACAATCTTACCTTTCCCTTCATCACCCCACTGGGTTCCCAGCACTACCAGGTTCTCGCCCATCAGTATCAATCTCTAAACTCAGGTTTTTCTCTCGTTGGAGCTGTAGGCCCCGGCAATAATGGTGATCAGGAATGTTTGCCGCACAGTGTCCGGCACCGTTTCCACTGTCAATCAGTCCCGCGACTTCACCACCCAGGAGCCGCTGTCGAATACCAACTCGCGGTCGCAGCGCGCGTGGAGATCGCTGTCCATGTCACCACACAGCGCGGCAATCACCACCTCTCCCCGTGCACGCAGTTCACGAACGGTACGCCAAAGGCCGGCGGCATCTTCCAGCCAACGGACATCCGGTGCGAGGATAGCCCCGGTGCTCGGTGCCGGGCCATTGCCCAAAGTATTGAGCACTACCAGGTCGCTACTGAACCCGGTAGCCGGGCGGCTGCGTCCAAAGACAGCACCAATGCCGTTATAGCGGCCACCATTGGCAAGTGCCTGGCCGTGTCCCGGTGTATAGGCGGCAAACACCAGCCCGGTTTCATAGTCGTAACCGCGCACTTCACTTAAATCAAAAAACAACTCTACCGCCGGGTAGCGCCCGCGCAGGGCGTCCGCCACCTGGCGCAGGTCAGTCAGAGCTCCCCGCAGCGCTGCCGGTGCACCCGCGAGCATTGTGCCAGCCCTCTCCAGGCACTCCAGGCCCCCCGCCAATCCGGGCAATACCTGCAACCAGGCGGCCGCCTGTGGGTCGGCAACATTTTCCGCCACCCAACGGCGCACATCGGCACTCGCTTTGCTCTGCAACAGAGCGGACAGCGCGCCGCGCTTCGCTTCGTCGAGCCCCCCCGCTTCGGCCAGACTGCGATAGATGGCGACGTGACCGAGATCCAGGTGAATCCGTTCGACCCCAGCGACCTGCAGGCTCTCCAGCATCAGGGAAATAACCTCGATATCCCCATTCAGGCTGTCCACACCAAACAGCTCTGCACCGACTTGGAACGGGGCGCGGGAGCCCATGGCCGTGCGCGGCCGGGTATACAGAACATGGCCGGCATAACACAGGCGGTTGGCACCGGCGCGCGGAAAACTGTGCGCATCAATGCGAGCGGCTTGCGGGGTAATATCGGCGCGGATACCCAGCGTGCGGCCCGAGATCTGATCGGTGACCTTAAAGGTGCTCAGGTCCACATCCCGCCCCATCCCGATCAACAGGGACTCGGTGAACTCCAGCATCGGCGGTATCACCAGTTCGTAGCCCCAGCAGTGGTAGAGGTCCAGCAGTCGGCGCCGCAGGGTTTCAACCTGAACGGCATCTGCAGGCAGAATTTCCGCGATGCCATCGGGCAGCATCCAGCGATCAGCTTGGGTCATGGTGAAACGGGCTTCTCAGGGTTAACGGGATGGCCAGCGGTTTTCACAAAAAAACCGGGCTGGGCCCGGTTTGCGTGATTTTAGCACCAAGTACTGGCGGGAAGGTAGGGCTTTCGGGGCCGTCGACACGACCACCCGGGACTCCCGGGTTACACCGAGTCTGGGTGGCGCGCCGACTGGGTCCGGCTCACTGCCCTTTGGGGTCCTTCAGATAGCGGAAAAATTCACTGTCCGGCTCCACCAGCAGCATGTCCGACTTGCTTTTGAAGGATTCCTTGTAGGCCTGCAAACTGCGGGTAAAGCGGTAGAATTCAGGGTTTTTATTGTAGGCTGCGGCATAGATAGCGGCGGCCTCCGCATCACCGGCACCGCGCAGCTCCTCTGCTTGGCGGTAGGCCTCGGACTCAATCACTACTTTCTGGCGGTCCGCATTGGCGCGGATGCGCTCGCTGGCCTCCTCACCTTTGGCGCGATGATCCCGCGCTTCCAGCTCCCGGCCAGCGCGCATGCGCTGGAACACCGATTCGGAAACCTCCGGCGGCAGGTCGATCCGCTTGACACGCACGTCGATGACTTCCACACCCAAATTCTTTTGTGCTACCTGGTTCAGGTTCTTGGTGATCTCCGACATCAGCTCGTCGCGCTCGCCACTCACCACTTCGTGCAGGTCGCGCACACCGAACTGGTTGCGCAGGCGGTCATTGATCTGTTCCGACAACAGGCGCACCGCGTTGCGCTCATCACCGCGGGTGGCGGTATAGAACTTGCCCACATCGGAGATCCGATACTTTGCGTACGAATCAACCATCATAAATTTATTTTCACTGTTGAGCATACGCACCGGACTGGAGTCCACGGTCTGGATACGCGCATCAAATTTGCGCAGCTTTTCCGCAAACGGGATCTTGAAATAAAGACCGGGCTCATAGTAGGAGCGCACCAGTTCACCAAAGCGCAGCAGCACCGCCTTTTCCGTTTCCTTCACCACAAAGGCGCTGGAGGAAATCAGCAGTATGCCGACAAGCACAACCGCGATAATAGCCAGTGTTCTGTTATTCATTCCATCACCTCCTAGCGCACAGTCTGGCTGCGGCGACTGTTGGCAGCATCATTGCGCAACCGCTCGACGACGCGCTGGTAGACTTCCTCGACCACAATCGGCGAGGTGTCTTGGCGCTGAGCCGCCGGTGTCGCGCTCTCCTGCGCCAGCTTGTCCAGTGGCAGGTACATGATGTTGTTGCCGCCTTCAACATCCACCATAACCTTGGAAGTACCGGACATCACCTCCTGAACCGCATCCAGATAGAGGCGCTCGCGGGTTACTTCCGGGGCACGCTCATATTCGGTCAGCAATTTTTCGAAGCGCACCGCTTCACCGCGGGCACTCTCCACCACGCGGGCCTTGTAGCCCTCCGCCTCTTCGAGAATGCGCTGAGCCTGACCACGGGCCACCGGGATTACCTGATTGGCGTAAGCCTGCGCTTCGTTCTGCAGGCGCACTTCGTCCTCGCGGGCTTTGGTGACGTCGTCAAATGCATCCTGCACCTCACGCGGCGCCTTGGCGTCGGTCAGGTTAACCACATCAATAAGAATGCCGGTCTGGTAGAGATCCAGGTATTCCTGCAGGCGCTGCTGGGTATCGGTAGACACCTGGGTCCGGTTCTGGGAGATCACACCATTCAAGGTCAATGAACCCACCACATGGCGCAGGGCGCTGTCGGTAGCCTCCTGAAGGCTCTTGACCGGATCGCGCACACGCAGCACATAGGACTCCGCGTCACCCACCTGCCACTGCACGGTCAGCACCACCTCAACAATGTTGGCGTCTTCGGTGAGCATTTGCCCAGTGGTGCGCTCGGTGCGCACCTCGGTCATATTCACCTTGGTAACACTGTCGATCAGCGGCGGGTTCCAGTGTAGGCCGGCGGATTCTGTGGTGTGGTATTTACCCAGACGCAGCACCACCGCTGCCTCGTTGGCATTGACCTGATAAATCCCCAGGCCCGCGTAAATCAATGCACCGAGGACAAGGATCAGCATCCAGGGAAAGTTGCCGGTGCCAGTGCCGGGACTGCCGCCGCGGAACAGGCCACCGAGTTTCTGTTGAATCTTGCGAATCAACTCGTCCAGGTCCGGCGGGCCATCGTTCTTGCGGTTACCGCCACCCCAGGGATCTTTGTTATTACCACCCGGCTCATTCCAGGCCATCTAAATTACTCCAACTCTGCTCATTAACGCTTTGACTCCGGCGGATTCTAGCATCCCCGCCGGCAAAATATTGCCGCCAGGACTCAGCTGCAGGCAAGTCTGTCGCAATTGCGGTTGCACAACAATGCCCACACCTGCTCAGTCGTCACTCGTGTTCCCTCTGCCCGCTGTCCTCACCTGTATCCACCAGTGGCAGCCAAACGGGGCGCTCACCATTAGATGAAAATGGCGCCAGAAGGCGCTGGAAGTCCCTGCGCGGCAGCAGTAGCTGCAACTCACAATCACCATTGTCGCGATAGACTTCGCCCTGAATGGCGTTGATCTGGTACAGCTGGGCGCGCAACCGGGATTGATGGGGTCTCACTACCAACCGGCCGCGCACCATTTGCGCACCCAGGCGCCGGGCAATCGCCTCAACCAACAGCGTGCAACCCGCACCGGTGGCGGCGGATAACCACACCGCCTGCGGCACACCCTGGTCATCGCAATCCATGCGCGGGGCAAAATCGGTGAGTAAATCGATTTTGTTATACACAACCAGCTGTGGCAGATCAGACGCATCGATTTCTTCTAGCACCGTCTGCACCTCTTGCATCAGGTGCAAGCGGTCCTCCGCAGCGGCATCCACGACATGCAGCAACAGAGTTGCATTGGCGGCCTCCTCCAGCGTGGCTCGAAAAGCCTCTACCAGTTTGTGCGGCAGGTGCGAAACAAACCCCACCGTATCCGCCAATACCATGGCGCCGACATTGGGCAATTCAACCCTGCGCATGGTCGGGTCGAGGGTAGCGAACAACTGATTGCGCACATACACACCGGCGTCTGTGAGGCGGTTGAACAAGGTGGACTTGCCGGCGTTGGTGTAACCGACCAGCGATACTGTGGCCACCTCTGCACGGGAACGCGCGCGCCGGCCCTGCTCCCTCTGGCGCCGGACTTTTTCCAGGCGCTTCTCAATGGCGTCGATACGCACACGCAACAGGCGGCGGTCGGTTTCCAATTGGGTTTCACCCGGCCCGCGCAGGCCGATACCACCCTTCTGCCGCTCCAGGTGTGTCCAGCCGCGCACAAGTCTGGTGGCCATATGTCGCAGCTGTGCCAACTCAACTTGCAGCTTACCCTCATGGGTGCGCGCACGCTGTGCAAATATGTCCAGAATCAGACCGGTGCGATCCAGTACCCGGCATTTCAGTGCACGCTCGATATTGCGCTCCTGGCTGGGTGAAAGGATGTGATCGAAGATCACAAGTTCCGCACCCTGTTCCTGCACCGCCCGGCCAATCTCCTCCAGCTTGCCGCGCCCGACAAAGGTTTTCGGGTCCGGTGTCGCACGCTGTCCAAAGATGAAGCTGACGGGATCTGCTCCCGCAGAGAGGGCCAATTCCTCAAACTCACGCGGGTCATCGGGACTGTCGATGGAGGAGAGTTCTAGGTGCACCAGCACAGCCAGTTCACCGGATTCCGGTCGATCGAAAAACAATGGGAATTCTCTGTTGCGAAAACGGGCGCCGGCCCGGCTCCCTGACTGGAGGTGGCAGCCGGCGAGGCCGTGGTGCGCTTACTCAACTGCGGTCGCCCCGATCAAGCGGAGCACAGGTCACTCTAGCGCACGGACCACTCAGCTGAAGGATTCGCGCTCACCGCTTTCTGCATTACCTTCACCGCCATGTTGAGCCGCCGGATTCAGCAGCGGTACGCGAACCGCGCGAGATGGAACCACAGTGGAAATTGCATGCTTGTACACCATTTGGCTGACGGTATTTTTTAGTAACACCACGAACTGATCGAAAGATTCAATTTGCCCCTGGAGCTTGATGCCGTTGACCAAATAGATAGAAACCGGGATACGCTCTTTGCGTAATACGTTGAGGTAAGGGTCTTGTAAGCTATGCCCTTTTGACATCTTTTTTCTCCTTGTCAAAAAGCTGAATTCGGTATGCAGGCCACAATCACCCCCGCGAAATGCACGGATCAATGAACGACTGAGGTTGAATACGCGTGTAAGTAGTGTAGTAGCGATCCGGAAAAGGCCGGACTCTGTGAAAACTGACTGAACGGGCCTGTCGTTTATTAGCCCAACCACGTTATGGATGCTCAGGTGAGAAATTTCAAGGCTTCCGCCACGATTTCCTCCCGCGTACGCACCCTGCCCTCGGTATCCTGAGTATACAGAGTCGTGAGCGCCGGCCAGCGCCGCAACCAGGTCAGCTGGCGCTTGGCCAGTTGACGGGTGGCAGCGATACCCGCGGCAACCATTTCATCGTAACTGTAGTGACCTTCCAGGTATTGCCATACTTGGCGGTAGCCCACTGCACGGATCGCCGGCAGGTCCTTGTGCAGGTCGCCGCGCGCGCGCAGTCCCCGCACTTCATCAACAAACCCTGCCTCGAGCATCCGTTTAAAACGCCCTTCGATGCGCCGATGCAACAGCGCTCTGTCCCTCGGCATGATCGCCAGCTGCTGCAGCTGGTAGCGCTCCTGCACCCCGCCACTGCGCCGCTCGCGGCGCAGTCGGGACAACGGCACGCCGGTGAGGCGGTAGACTTCCAACCCCCGCTCAATACGCGCCGAGTGATTGGGGTGCAATTCCGCCGCCAGTTCCGGGTCAACCCGGACCAGTTCCGCGTGCAGCGCCGGCCAGCCCTCGCGCTCTGCGTGCGCCTCAATGTCAGCACGCACATGCGCATCCGCCCCGGGCAATACTGCCAATCCTTGTAAGAGAGCGCGGAAATACAACATAGTTCCGCCAACCAGTAAAGGGATCTTACCGGCTGCACTGATATCGTCCATAGCCTGGAGGGCATCTGCGCGAAAGCGGCCGGCGGAATAAGATTCACTGGGCTCGCAGATATCGATCAGGCGGTGGGGATGACGGGCCAGCTCCCGCGCTGTCGGTTTGGCTGAACCCAGATCCAGGCCGCGGTAGACCAGCGCAGAATCCACACTGACCAGGACCACCGGTAAACGGTCAGCAATAGCCATGGCCAGATCCGTCTTGCCCGATGCAGTGGGGCCCATCAGGAAAATTGCGCAGGGCTTGTCACCCGAAATGCGCTCGTTCAAATCACCACCTACTTTCCGTGCGCGGTTATTGTCCGCGCATAAACCACTTATCCAAATCCGCCAGTTTAACCTGGGTCCAAGTGGGGCGGCCGTGATTGCACTGTCCGCTGCGTTCGGTGCGCTCCATATCCCGCAACAAGGCGTTCATCTCCGGCACCGTCAAGCGGCGGTTGGCGCGCACCGAGCCATGGCAGGCCATGGTGCCAAGAATCCGATTAATTCTCTCGCCTATGCGGTCACTATCCCCCTGACCTATCAGGTCAGAGAGCACATCCCGCACCAGTTGCTCCACCTCGGCACCGTGCAGCATCGTGGGCACCTGGCGCACCAGTAATGTCTCGGGCCCGGCGCGCTGCAGCACAAAACCGAGGGAGGTAAAAACCCCGCTGCGCCCCTCAAAGCAATCTGCCTCGCGCTGGCTTACCGCCAGACTCACCGGCACCAGCAGCGGCTGGGCCTGGATGCCTCCGGCAGCGTGAGCCACTTTCATCTGTTCATAGACGATACGCTCGTGGGCAGCATGCATATCCACCACGATCAAGCCATGGTCGTTCTGCGCAAGCACATAAATCCCGTGCAATTGGGCTATGGCGAACCCCAGTGGCGGCGCCCCCTCCCCGGAAGCCATTTTACTGCCCATAGGCTGCGGCGCCGCTGCAGCTGAGCCGGTGGCATCTCCGTTTGGCTCTGCAACCGCTGCGTGTCCCCGGTACGGCTGATGCAGGGTACCGTAGGCATGCATTTGCTGCTGCAGGTTCCCCGGGGATGGCCGATTGCCCAGCGGCATCTTCTGCTGTCCGGCAAACTCCCCTCCCTGGGCACCGGTCACTCGCCCCGTGTCCGCAGTTTCAGCAACCCCTGTCTCAGCACCCTCGGCAGTTTTCTCCCTCTGTCCCGGGCGCGCATCTGCCAGGGCCCGGTGCAAGCTGCCAAACAGGAAATCGTGCACCAGGCGACTGTCGCGAAATCGCACCTCGTGCTTGGTCGGGTGCACATTGACATCCACCGACGCCGGGTCCAGTTCCAGATAGAGCACAAAAGCGGGATGACGACCGTGGTGGAGCACGTCGGCAAAGGCACGGCGCACCGCATGGCTCACCACCTTGTCGCGAATGGCGCGACCATTTACGTAGAAAAACTGCAGGTCGGCCTGGGACCGGGAGAAGGCCGGCTCGGCCACCCAGCCCCACAGGCGCAGGCCGCTGCGCTCCACCTCGATATGCAGGGCCTTCTGCATAAATGCCGGGCCACAGATCTGGGCGACACGGCGCTCCATCTCCACGCGGTTGCTACCGGCGCGCAGGCTGAGAACGCCCTTGCCATTGTGGCGCAGGCTGATGGAGACATCGAAGCGGGACAGGGCCAGGCGCTTGACGGTCTCGTCGACACGGTTGAATTCCGTCTTCTCAGTGCGCAGAAACTTGCGTCGTGCCGGGGTATTGAAAAACAGGTCGCGCACATCCACCGTGGTGCCGCGCGGATGGGCTGCCGGCGTCAACTGGGCGTGCATCTCGCGGCCTTCGGCGCTCACTTGCCAGCCCTGGCCACACTCATCGCGACTACTGGTCAGGGTCAGGCGTGCCACTGAGGAAATACTGGCCAAAGCTTCGCCACGAAAGCCCAGGGTTGCCACTGCATCCAGATCTTCCAGAGCGTGAATTTTTGAGGTGGCATGGCGCGCGAGTGCCAGAGCCAGGTCATCCCGCTCAATCCCTTTGCCGTTATCGCGCACTTTCATACGCTTGATACCACCTTTCTCCATATCCACATCCAGGCGCGTGGCACCGGCATCGAGACTGTTCTCCAGCAGCTCCTTGATCACCGAGGCAGGCCGCTCCACTACCTCACCGGCGGCAATCTGGTTGGCGAGACGGGGGGATAACTGCTGGATGCGATCGTGCATGATTTCTGGCCTGTTGTTGCTGCCTGACCGGCCCGGCGGAACCTTTGACCCCGGCGGGGATTTATCCGGAGGGAATATTCAGAGTCTGCCCCACACGAATCACCGAGGTATTGATACCGTTGGCTTTTTTCAGCGCGGCCACCGAGACCTTGTAGCGTGCGGCGATACCCGACAGGGTCTCGCCGCGGACAATCACATGTCGCTGCGATCCTCTATCCCGTTGCGCGGCAAGCCAAGTGTCTGCCGGTGGGTGGCTGTTGAAATGTGCCACTATACCGTCACTGAGTTTTTGTGCCAGCTTGCGTTGAAAGCTGGGATCACGCAGGCGCTTGGCCTCCTGGGGATTGGTGATAAAGCCGGTCTCCACCAAAATAGAGGGAACATCCGGCGAGCGCAGTACGGCAAAGTTGGCCTGTTCCACGCGCTTTTTATGCAGATGGGCCACCTTGCCCAAATGATTCAGTACACTGGCGCCAATATCCAGGCTGGCATTCATGGTGGCGGTCATGGACAGGTCCAGCAATACTCCGGCGAGGGTGTCGTCCTTGTCGCCGAGGCTCAGACTGCCGGCGCCGCCAATCAGGTCCGATTCATTTTCCCGCTGGGCCAGAAAACGCGCGGTTTCACTGGTGGCGCCACGGGTGGATACCGCATACACTCCGGCACCCCGTGCATCCTTGCGGGTGAAGGCGTCTGCATGGATGGAGACAAACAGGTCTGCACGCATCCTGCGGCCAATATTCACCCGCTCGCGGTGGGGGATATAGTAATCACCGGTGCGCACCAGTTTGGCGCTAAAGCCCGGCCTGCGGTTGATCTGCTTATTCAGCTGCTTGGCGATGGCCAGCACTACGTCTTTTTCCCGCAACCTGCCCGGCCCAAGGGCACCGGGGTCCTCACCGCCGTGGCCGGCATCGATGGCGATGACAATATCCCTTTCACCACCGACCTGCTCCAGAGTCTTCACTGTGTTTTTGACGTTATCGTAAAGGTCGATCACCAGGCGGTCTGGCAGTTTTTCATGGCGACGCAGGGCAAAGCTGCGCGGTTTGACCTGGGTTTTCAGGTCCAGTACTACACGCAGGTCTTTGCTATTGTGACGGGCGTGGCGTATCTGGACAATTGGGGTACCCTCCAGATTCAGCCTGTCCAGCTCTGCCAGCAGTTCGGTATCGGCAATATCCACCACAACCCGGTGCGGGGCGCCGAGAGTAAACAGCTTGTGTTCCGCCGGTCCGCTCAAATCAAAAACCAGGCGTGTGTGATCCGGCGCACGCCACAGGCGCACGCCTTTCACTTCCGCCGCCACAACCGGCAGCACCATTGCCAGTGCACACACCGGGGCCATCAGCCATCGCCACCTCAACGCCATTACCTGTCAACCCTCACGACTCATCTGATAGCCACTGCCCTGTACCCAATGCCTTTCGATGTTCCCAGTGCAATTTGTCCAGCAAAGCCATGACCCGCTCACCCTGCTTGGAGTGGGCACTCAAATACAGCAGGCGGCCGTGCTCCTGCACTCTCAGCTCTACCTGCAGGTCCGGTTCCGGCAGCACACCGGCACCGCGCACAGGCCACTCCACCAGAATCAGGCTGTGTGCGACGAAATAATCCCGCACCCCCATAAACTCCAGTTCCTCGGCATCCCCGAGTCGGTAGAGGTCGAAATGATAGATACGCTGGGCGCCCAGCTCATAGGGCTCGACCAGGGTATAAGTGGGGCTTTTCACCGCACCGTTATGGCCAAATGCACGCAACACACCACGGCAAAAGGTGGTTTTTCCGGCACCCAACTGGCCCTCCAGGTACAGTGTCAAACCCTGCTGCAGACCACTGGCAAGGCAGGCCCGGCCCAAGGCTTCACCGCCGGCCACCGTTGCCGCCTCATTCCCCAGATACATTGTCAGCGCACCCACGATCAATCCACCAACCGGCGAATCCAGGGGAGGAGATCGGTAGCGAGCAAACCGCGCTGGCCATCCGCAGCAGCGCGATTGCCCGCTTCACCGTGTAGCCACACCGCCAGGCGTGCCGCTTCCACAAGCGGCAGATGCTGTCCAATTAACGCTGCAACAATGCCAGTGAGCAGGTCACCCATGCCGCCGGAGGCCATCCCCGGGTTGCCACTGTTGATCAGATCGACACCGCCGTCATGGGCAATCAGCGTACCGGCTCCTTTTAGTATCACCACGCCACTGAATTTGTGCTGAACAGCCGCGGCCGACGCACGGAGATCGGCACACACTTCGACGGTATCGCAGCCGAGCAGACGCGCAGCCTCTCCCACATGAGGGGTGAGGACCCAGTCATCCCGCTTGACCCCGGCCAAGACCCGCCCCTGAGCGAGAATGTTCAGAGCATCGGCATCTACCACCAGCGGGCTTCCTGTACGACCGACACGTGCCAACAGTTGCTCGCTCCAGGGCGAGCGCCCTAGCCCCGGCCCCACCGCAATCACGTCGGGACCGATGAGCAGCGGCTCCAGTTCCTGTCCTGAAACCACCGGATGAGCCATCACCTCTGGGCAACGGGTCAGTGCCGCACCCAGGTGCCCTGGGCGCGTTGCAAGGGAAACCAGGCCAGCACCGGCACGTGCCGAAGACTGTGCCGCCATTAATGCCGCGCCGCCAAAACCGCTGTCACCGCCCACAATCAGAATATGACCGAACTGGTTCTTAAAACTGTCGGCTGGGCGCGGCGGCAAGCGCTTGATACTGGCACTCCCATAACGCTGCACCAGTGGTCGCACTGCGTCGTATACCGGCTCTGGCACGCCGAGCCCCGCAAAGACCACCTCACCACACAGCGCCGGTCCGCGGCCGCAATACAGGCCCAGCTTGCGGCCAATAAAAGTGACCGTCATATCAGCACAGACCGCCTGCCCTGCACTGCCGGTATCGGCATCGAGCCCGGAGGGAATATCCACGGCGAGCACCGGTCCCCGGCTTTTGCGGATACGCTCTATGGCGTGCGCTACCGGGGGCCGCAGTGGGCCGCTGAAGCCGGTGCCGAGCAGGGCGTCCACGCTCAGGGTATCGCCATCGGCACTGCCCATCTGGGTGAGGGCAGTCACTATCCGCACACCCTCTCGGCAGGCATAGTCATGTGCAGCACGGGCATCGCCTTTTAGGCGTTCGGGATTGGTGCAGGCAAAAACGGTGACGGGAATATTCTTCTGCGCGGCCAGAGCTGCAATCACATAGCCATCGCCGCCATTGTTGCCACCGCCACAGTAGACCTGTATGCGACCGATATCCGGCCAACGCGCCAGCAAACGGTCAAACGCAGCGCGACCGGCGCGCTTCATCAACTGGATGGAGGGGATCCCCAGTGCAGCCATCGCCTGCCGGTCGAGTTCCCGAACCGATTCGGCACTGTAGAGAGGTTGAGGCGTGTCCATGCGACTCCCGCAATGTGGTCAAAATTTCATCTGTGGCAAAATAGGCGATTACATCGCCGTCACTCGCCCTGACAGCAAAGTATACCGCCCCGGCCAGGCGGTGTGCTTGCACGAGATATCGAGCCATTGCAATTTATGACCGAATCACTGTTCCCTGAACTTGCCAAACTGATCAAACGCTGGGGGCGGGAGCTGGGCTTTCAGCAAATTGGCATCACCGATTGTCAGCTTGAGAAAGACGGCGAACGCCTGCGCGCCTGGATAGACGCGGGCTACCATGGGGATATGGCGTGGATGGGTGCCCACGGGGAAAAGCGCTGGCGCCCGGAGCTATTGGAGACAGGCACGATACGCGTTATCTGCGCCCGCCTCGACTACCTGCCACCGGATACCCGGCCCATTGAGGTGCTCAAGGATTCCAGCAAGGCCTACGTCTCCCGCTATGCCAATGGCCGCGATTACCATAAACTGATTCGCAAGCGCCTGGCCACCCTGGCCAGGAAAGTCGATACTTTCTGCGCCGAACAGGGTATCGAATCCAGAGGACGCGCCTTTACCGACAGCGCCCCGGTGCTGGAACGCGCCCTGGCCAGAAAGGCCGGTCTCGGCTGGGTGGGCAAGAACTGCCTGGTTATCAATGCCAAGGCCGGCTCCTTTTTCTTTCTCGGCGAGATCTATACCAACCTGCCACTGCCGGTGGATACCAGCGAAGAGGCCGACCAGTGCGGCGAGTGTGTCGCCTGCCTCAAGGTGTGTCCCACCGATGCCTTTATCGGCCCCCGCACGCTGGATGCACGCCGCTGCATTTCCTACCTGACCATTGAAAACGGGGGACCGATACCGGAGACACTCCGAGAACCAATGGGCAACCGGGTATTCGGCTGTGACGATTGCCAGACGATCTGTCCCTGGAACAAGTTCGCCAAGCCCACCGCCGAGCGGGACTTCCACCCGCGTCACGGCCTGGACAACGGCGAACTGCTCAAGCTGTTTGCCTGGACGGAGGCGGAGTTCCTACGCAAGACCGAAGGCTCTCCCATTCGCCGTATCGGTTACGAGCGTTGGCAGCGCAATCTGGCGGTGGCCCTGGGCAATGGGGAAGCCAGCGCTGCCGTGTTAGATACTCTAGAAATGGCGCGAAAAACCGCCACACCACTGGTGCTGGAGCATATCGACTGGGCTCTGATGCGGTTGCGCAGCGGGCGTAAGCGCAGACGTAAAATCAAGCGCATACCCTGATATAACGCACGGTAGCACCCAGGGCTAAAGGCGGAAAAACGTCTCGCGGTAGTGGCGCAGTTCCTCGATGGAATCGCGGATATCGTCGAGGGCCAAGTGGCTGCTGTGCTTTTTTATACCCTCTAGCACATCCGGTCGCCAGCGCCTGGCCAACTCTTTCACCGAGCTGACATCCAAATTGCGATAGTGAAAATAGGATTCCAGCTGCGGCATGTATTTGACCAGGAAGCGGCGATCCTGGCCAATGGAATTACCGCACATGGGCGAGGCGCCCTCCGGCACCCAGTGGCGCAGGAATTCCAAAGTTTCTCGTTCCGCTTCTCGTTCGCAAATCGTCGACGCCTTCACCCGCGCCACCAGACCGGAGCTGCCGTGTTGTTCGGTATTCCAGTCGTCCATGGCCTTCAACAGTGTATCGCTCTGGTGAAGTACCAGGGCCGGACCCTCAGCGAGAATGTTGAGCCGCGCATCGGTCACAATGGACGCGATCTCAATAATGCGCTCTCTCTCCGGGTCGAGGCCGGTCATCTCCAGATCAATCCAGATCAGGTTGTTCTGATCCACAGGGGTCTCCTCAAACTTTCCACGCAAGTTACCGCAACTACCCGCCAATAGCTATAATCCGTCGCTGATCTCCAGGTACCAGTGCATGAGTAAACGCAAATTGAGCCGGCGCCAGCAGTGGCGAATTGCCAAGGCCCAACAGGAGCGCGAGGCGCGCGCGCGCAAACGCGGGCAATCCGTGGAGCAAGCCCTGGAACACGACGGGTTGGGACGGGAACAAACCGGCCTGGTGATTGCCAATTACGGCACCCAGATCCTGGTGGAGAGTGAAAGTATCCCGTCCCTGCGCCAGCGCTGCCACCTGCGCGCCAACATTGACACCCCGGTCACCGGAGATCACGTTGCCTGGCGCCCGGCCAATAGCGGTAGCGGCTGTGGCGTTGTCGGCGCGCGCTTGCCACGCATATCAGAATTACAGCGCCCGGATCGCTACGGCGACCTGAAAACCATAGCCGCCAACATCAATCGCATTGTCATTGTGATAGCGCCCTATCCCGAGCCCTACGCCAATGCCATCGACCGCTATCTGGTCGCTGCAGAAACCACCGGTATTGCTCCCATTCTGCTTTTAAACAAGATCGACCTGATCGACGACAGCAACCACGAGACTCTGGAAGCACTGCTGGCACCCTATCCCGACCTGGGTTACCCGGTGCTGAAACTCTCCACCAAAACCGGCCAAGGCCTGCCCCGGTTACTGAAAACACTGGCTCAAGGCAGCAGTGTGTTTGTGGGCCAGTCTGGCGTTGGGAAGTCGTCACTGGTGAATGCCCTGCTGCCAGGCGCCGGCGCACACACTGGCATTCTCTCAGAAGCCACCCGCAAGGGCACCCACACCACCACCGCAGCGGAACTGTTTCACCTGCCCAGTGGCGGCGATCTGATAGACTCCCCCGGTATTCGCGAGTTTGGTCTCTGGCATCTGGAAGAAGCTGCTTTATTGGAGGGGTTCGTTGAGTTCCGTCCCTTTATCGGCCACTGCCGCTTTCGCGATTGCCGCCACCAGGCAGAGCCCGGCTGCGCTATCCGCGCCGCACTGGTCAATGGAGATATTAGCGAGCGCCGAATGAACAGTTTTCTGCACCTGCGCAACAGCCTGGCATCGGAGAATAAATGTTGAACCTGATTATGGAGGCGGAAGACCTCGTCGCCAGACTGGAACACGAGACGCTGCTGGTCATCGACCTCAGCTCCCCACAGAACTACCTGAGCGGCCATATTCCCGGTGCCCAGCACCTGTCATTTCAGGCCCTGATGGCCGGCACACCGCCAGCACCGGGCAAACTGCCGGATCTGGACCAGCTGACCCGAGTGTTTCGCGGCATCGGTCTGCGCCCGGAACTGCCTGTGGTGGCCTGCGATGACGAGGGCGGTGGCTGGGCCGGACGCTTCCTGTGGACCCTGGAAGTAATCGGGCACCGCAACTTCAGTTATTTGAACGGTGGCATGCGCGCCTGGCGCGGGGCCGGCCTGCCCCTTGCCACAGAAAAGCCACAGATCACACCCAGTGAAATCGATCTCTCGATCGACACCGCCGCGATCATGGATGCCCGACAGATTCAGGCACAACTGGGCAACCCGGACTTCCTCGTGTGGGATGCACGTTCGCCGCAGGAATACCGTGGCGAGCGGGTCCTGGCCATGAAAGGCGGGCATATTCCCGGCGCCATCAACTGCGAGTGGACCCAGCTCATGGATCCCCAACGCGATCTGCGTATCCGTGCCGATGCTCGGGCGTTTCTCGCAAAGCTGGGGATCGATCAAAACCACACGATCGTTACCCACTGCCAGAGCCACCACCGTTCCGGTTTTACCTGGCTGGTAGGCAAATCCCTTGGCCTGGATATCCGTGCCTATCCCGGCTCCTGGAGCGAGTGGGGCAATTTGCCCGATACCCCGGTAGAAACATAAGCATCACTGAGAACCCTTGTCATTCTATGCATCCAAAACTCTTTGCCACACTGCAGTACCTGACCCCGCAGCACGCCCTGTCCCGCGCTGCCGGCTGGCTGGCGAACACACAAATCAAATTGATCAAAGACCCCTTTACCCGCTGGTTCGTGGAAAAGTACGGTGTCAATATGCAGGAGGCGAAGGAAACCGACTGCACCGCCTATCGCACCTTTAACGATTTCTTCACCCGCGCATTGAAAGAAGACGCACGCCCTATTGTCACTGGCGAACACAGTCTCGCCTGCCCGGCAGATGGCGCCATCAGCCAGCTGGGCAGTATTCACAATGGCCGCATATTCCAGGCCAAGGGACACGATTACAGCCTGCTGGAATTGGTGGGTGGGAACCCGGAGCTGGCGACACACTTTAACGGCGGCCATTTCGCTACGGTTTACCTGTCGCCCAAGGATTATCACCGGGTGCATATGCCAGTTGCCGGCACCCTGCGCAGCATGACCTATGTGCCCGGCCAGCTGTTCTCCGTCAACACAGTGACCGCAGAAAACGTGCCGCGCCTGTTTGCCCGCAATGAGCGCCTGGTGTGTCTATTCGATACGGCTGCCGGCCCCATGGCCATGATCCTGGTGGGGGCCATGATCGTCGCCGGCATTGAAACCGTATGGGCGGGCCAGGTAACTCCGCACAGGCGCGGTGTTTGCACCACCCACTATCTCGACAATGCACCAATCCACCTGGAAAAAGGTGAGGAGATGGGGCGCTTTAAACTGGGTTCGACCGTCATCATGCTGTTCGGCGCAGACCGGGTGCGCTGGCTCGACACTCTGAAAGCAGAGTCTCTGGTGCGCATGGGTGCGCATTTCGGCAACCTTGCCGCTGACAACAACCGGGCTTGATAGATGGGGAGGTTATGGTTGCCCATATTGCCTCCACAAGCTGTAAAAAGCCCGCTAGTTTGCCAGATGTGAGATCAGTCGGGACAGCTGCCCGCGGCCCTTGAACAGGTAATAGTCCCGCACTGCAGCGACATCCACCTCGGGATAAGCACCGGGCTCAATATCCCGCAAAATACGGATTTTTTTCCGAGCACCCATTTTACCCCGCTCAATCAGCTTCTCTGCGCGGTCTTCGGCGGCGGCCAGATCAAACAGTCTCGGCTTGCTCAGCTGACGCTTGTGCCCATCCAGGACAATCATCACCTTGGGCCTGAGGCGCCGACCGTAGTTTTGCTCCACCACCACACCAACCTCTCCAGAGGAAAGCTCCACCTGGGTGCCGGTGGGATAGAGTCCGATCGCCTGGATAAACTCGACCACCAGCTGCTCCTGATAGGTGACGCCACGCAAATCGTAAAGTTGCGCCACGGCGCGGGACGGTGCTATGGGCTGGCTGGCACCGCGCGGGTTGGTGGCCTCATCGTAGAAAGTCACGATCCCGCACAGGCGCGACAGTACCGGGATTTTGTCACCGCGCAAGCCAGCGGGGTAGCCGCTGCCGTCGTGGCGCTCGCAATGACATTGCACAACACGGATCACCTCGGGATCTAGTTGTGCATCTGTGGCCAACAATTGCACACTGTGCTGAACAAAGTTTCGGTACGCCAGTTCACTGCGGGGGTCCCTGTGTCGCATCTGCAGTATTTCTCTGGCGATAGACAACTTGCCCACGTCTTTGAGCAGCGTGGCCACCCCCAGCCTTAGCAACGCCTGGCGCGAGAGGCCGATATGGCGGCCAAACACTACCGCCCAGATACTCGCGCGCACCGAGTGGCTGTAGGTGTATTCATCCCTGTGCCGCACCCGCGCCAGCCAGGTGAAAGCATCCGGGCTGCGCAACACGCTCTCGACCAGGTCTTCCACCACCCGGTTTACCTGCCTCAGCGGTAGTGGGCGATTGCTGGCCACCAGCGCCATCACTTCTCCCATACCCTGCAGTATCTGCCCGTGCAGCTTGCGCGCATTGCCAGCCTCACGCCGGGCCGGTTGCGGCGGTGGGTAGGTACCATGCACAACAGTCACAGGGCGACAGGGAATGACCACATGGGAAGCGGCCCGGCTCTGCTTGCCGCAACTGCCATCCAGAAGACGGCGAAGAGCGATGCCGGCACTGCCCACGGTCTTGTGCACATCTACATAGACATAGCGACAGTGTTTTTGCAGTTGGCGAATCTCCTCCAGATCGCGGATATAAAAGCCCTGCAGTGCAAAAGGCGTCCGGGCCCAGGGCCTGTCGAGCCTGGAAACAAACATGCCGCGCTGGAGGTCACCAACGGAAATTTTTGCCTGTTCGATTGCCACTTGGGGGGGTACCGACTGCTGTGAAAATTGCCTGTAACGCGCCCAGAGGAATCGTCAGGCGCAATAACCGGGACCCCCTGGGCAAGCGTCTCTTTATATCATGGAGAGATATTGACGAGCACCCGTCCAAACTGAGACTGCCTTCACAGACTCAGACACTGGTTGCCACCGTTAGGTGTGGTATTTTGCCGATAGCGTTACCACCGCCTCGATCATGGCGCCGGCGTGGTCCGGATCAATTTTCGGGGTAATACCGTGACCGAGGTTGAAAACATGCCCGCTGCCGTGACCAAACGCCCCCAGGATGTGCGCGACTTCCCGGCGGATACGCTCGGACCCGGCGAAGAGGACAGATGGATCCAGGTTGCCCTGTAGGGCCACCCGTCCACCCACACGGGCACGGGCACTGCCGATATCCGTGGTCCAATCGAGGCCCAGGGCCTCTGCACCAGTTTCTGCCATCGCCTCCAACCACTGACCACCGCCCTTGGTAAACAGGATGGCGGGCACGCGACGTCCCCCGGCCTCCTTGATCAGGCCACGCAGGATACGCGCCATATAGTGCAAGGAAAACTCCCGGTAGGCACTGTGGCTCAAGACCCCACCCCAAGTATCAAAGAGTTGCACTGCCTGGGCACCAGCGCGAATCTGCGCATTCAGATAATCGGTTACCGAGTCCGCCAGTACCGCTAACAACTGGTGCATCAGCTCAGGGCGTTTGTAGAGCATTTCCTTGCAACGGGCAAAATCCCTGCTGGAGCCGCCCTCGATCATATAAGTGGCCAGGGTCCAGGGACTGCCGGAGAAGCCGATCAGCGGTACACGCCCGTTCAGTTCGCGGCGAATGGTGGACACGGCGTTTATTACATAATCCAGGTCACGCTCGCTGTTCACTACTTCCAGCTTCTCGATATCCGCAGCGCTGCGCAGGGGTTTGTGAAATTTGGGCCCTTCGCCCTCGGCAAAATGGAGGCCGAGGCCCATGGCATCGGGAATAGTGAGAATATCGGAGAACAGGATCGCCGCATCCAGAGGGTAGCGCTGCAGCGGCTGCAAGGTCACTTCGCAGGCCAGCTCGGTGTTGCGACACAGGTCCATAAAACTACCGGCTTCGGCACGACTGGCGCGGTACTCCGGCAGATATCGGCCCGCCTGGCGCATCATCCACACCGGTGTTCGATCCACGGGCAGGCGCAGCAGGGCGCGGAGGAAACGGTCATTTTTCAATTGGGGCAATTTGGTATCAGACATAGGCACACTGAGAGGGTTAAAAGAGCGGCCATTGTACCGGGGGCGGTGTGACGATAAACAGGGGGACAGCACTTAAGCGGAGTGCTGCCTGGAACGGGTGGAAAATGACGATAGTGTACGGACAGCCCCCTGCGAACAGCTGGGGCCGCTCAGATACCCAGGTAGTCGAGAATACCCTCGCCGGCCTGGCGTCCCTCCCAGATGGCGGTCACTACCAGATCGGAACCACGGACCATATCACCGCCGGCAAAAACCTTCTCGTTGGCCGTCTGGAATTTGTATTTCTGATCTTCTGGCGCAATAACACCCCCCCAATCCGCCAACTCGATATCGTACTTGGCAAACCACTCCGCAGGGCTCGGGCGAAAACCAAAAGCCACCAGAACAATATCCGCCGGAACCACTTCCTCGGAATCGGTCACCACCTGGGGTCGGCGGCGGCCGTTCTCATCGGCTTCACCCAATTCGGTAGTCACCATCCTGACCCCGAAGACCTTGCCTTCTCCGACGATCTCCACCGGCTGGCGATTGAACAGGAACTGCACCCCCTCCTCCCCGGCATTGGCTACCTCGCGGCGGGAGCCGGGCATATTCTCCTTATCACGACGGTAGACACAGGTCACACTCTTGGCACCCAGGCGAATGGCACTGCGGTTGCAGTCCATGGCGGTATCGCCACCACCCAGCACTATCACGCGCTTGCCCTCCACTGCTATGAATTCCGCCGGGTCTTTCTCCCAGCCCATACTGCGGTTCACATTGGCCACCAAAAACGGCAGGGCATCGTGCACGCCGGACAAATCCTCACCGGGGAAACCGCCTTTCATATAGCTGTAGGTGCCCATGCCCAGGAAAACCGCATCGTAGTCATTGAGCAGCTGGCCGAAGCGGATATCCCTGCCCACCTCGGTGTTGAGGCAGAACTCCACGCCCATTGCCTCGAAAACCGCGCGACGCTTCTGCATCACGGACTTTTCCAGCTTGAACTCCGGAATACCGAAGGTGATCAGGCCGCCGATCTCCGGGTACTTGTCAAACACCACCGGCTGTACGCCGTTGCGGACCAGAATATCGGCACAGCCCAGTCCGGCGGGGCCGGCGCCAACGATCGCCACCTTTTTGCCGCTCTCTTTCACATGGCTCAGGTCCGGGCGCCAGCCCAGTGCAAAGGCCGTGTCGGTAATATATTTTTCCGCATTGCCGATGGTCACAGCACCAAAACCATCGTTAAGGGTACAGGCGCCCTCGCACAGGCGATCCTGTGGGCACACGCGGCCACAGACTTCCGGTAAGGTATTGGTCTCGTGGCAGAGCTCTGCCGCTTCGATCACATTTCCCTCGCTGATCAGTTGCAACCAGTTGGGGATATAGTTGTGCACCGGGCACTTCCATTCGCAATAGGGATTGCCGCAGTCCAGGCAGCGGTGCGCCTGACTCGCCACCTGGCGTTTACTGAAAGGCTGGTAGATCTCCACAAACTCATTGGTGCGAGTGATGATATCTTTCTTCGGTGGATCAATACGCGCCACATCGATAAACTGGAAATCGTTGTTCAGCCTGTCTCTCATACTGTCTCCCTGTCTGTTTCCGCTTTATTCGCCGCGCTTGCGCACGTCAGAAAGAAGATCCGCAAGACTTGCCGCCTTGGGTTTCACCAACCAGAAATGGCTCAGGTGTTCGTCAAAGTTTTCCAACAACTCCATACCCCAGGCACTGCCGGTCTCTGCGCTGCTCTCCTCAATCACTGCGCGCAAGTGGCTCTGGTGCGGCTCCAGGATCTCGCTGCTGATGCGGCGCAACTCAATCAGCTCATGGTTGCAGCGGTCGAAGAAATCCCGCTCCAGATCCAATACATAGGCAAACCCACCGGTCATGCCGGCGCCGAAGTTGTAGCCGGTGCGTCCCAGTACCGCGACCATTCCGCCGGTCATATATTCACAGCAGTGGTCACCCGCACCTTCCACTACGGCAAAGGCACCGGAATTGCGCACGGCAAAGCGCTCGCCGGCACGGCCCGCGGCAAACAGTTTGCCGCCGGTGGCACCGTACAGGCAGGTGTTGCCCACAATGCTGGTTTCCCGAGAGTCAAAGACGCTGCCTTCGGGAGGGCGGATCACCAGTTTACCGCCAGCCATGCCTTTACCCACGTAATCGTTGGCATCCCCCTCCAGATACATTTCCAACCCACCAGCATTCCAAACGCCGAACGACTGCCCGGCGACCCCCTTGAGATGCAGTTTGATCGGTGCTTCCACCATGCCCTGGTTGCCATAGCGCTTGGCGATCTCACCGGACAGGCGCGCGCCCAGGGAACGGTCGCAGTTGGTCACCGCGTAGCTGAACGCACCCCCGGCCAGATTTTCTATCGCGGGCAGGATTTCCGCCACCATACGCTCGGCCAGCTCGCCCTTGTCCCAGGGCAGATTCCTGGCGGACTGGCAAGTTTGCGGTTTGCTGGCGAGGTGTGCATCGGTATGCAGCAGCGGTGACAGGTCGAGCTTGCTCTGTTTGTCGGTTTCCCCATCCAATACACGCAGCAGATCCACGCGACCGACCAACGCCTCCAGGCTGCGCACCCCGAGCTGTGCCATCCACTCACGGGTTTCTTCGGCAACGAAGCGAAAGAAGTTCATGGCCATTTCGGCAGTACCGATATAGTGCTCATCGCGCAAGGCCTTGCGCTGGGTGGCAATACCAGTGGCACAGTTATTCAAATGGCAGATACGCAGGTATTTACAGCCGATGGCCACCATGGGCGCGGTACCAAAACCAAAGCTTTCAGCGCCAAGAATGGCCGCCTTGATCACATCGAGGCCCGTCTTCAGGCCACCATCGGTCTGTACCCGCACCTTGCCGCGCAAATCATTGGCGCGCAGGGTCTGATGGGTTTCCGCCAGCCCCAACTCCCAGGGCGAACCTGCGTAGCGGATAGAGGTGATGGGGCTGGCGGCGGTACCGCCATCGTAGCCGGAGATGGTGATCAGGTCCGCATAGGCCTTGGCCACCCCGGCGGCGATAGTGCCAACGCCGGGACGCGAAACCAGTTTCACCGATACCAGTGCATCGGGATTGACCTGTTTCAGATCAAAGATCAGCTGGGCCAGATCCTCGATGGAGTAGATATCGTGGTGCGGTGGCGGTGAGATCAGGGTTACACCGGGGACCGAATAGCGCAGACGCGCGATCAGTTCGTTCACCTTTCCGCCCGGCAGCTGTCCGCCCTCGCCGGGTTTCGCCCCCTGGGCCACCTTGATTTGTAACACTTCCGCATTTACCAAATAGTGCGGCGTCACTCCGAAGCGGCCGGAGGCAATCTGTTTAATCTTGGAAACCTTGTCGGTACCGAAACGGGCCGGGTCTTCCCCCCCCTCTCCACTGTTGGAGCGACCTCCCAGGCGGTTCATCGCCTGGGCCAGGGATTCGTGGGCCTCTGGTGATAGCGCACCCAGGGACATGGCGGCGGTGTCGAACCGACGTACGATCTGTGCAACAGACTCCACTTCCTGCAAAGGTATCGGATCAATAGACTCTTTGAAACCAAGCATATCCCGCAAGGTCGCCACCGGACGCCGATTCACCAATGCCGTGTAATCACGCCAGGCAGCGTAATCACCGCTACTGGCAGCGCGGCGCAGGGCAGTCACCACATCCGGGTTGAAGGTGTGATACTCCTGACCGTGGACATAGTTGTGCAGCCCGCCGGGAGAGACCGGCTTGCGCGCCTTCCAGGCGATATCTGCGCGGGAGACCATATCCGCCTCCAATTCGGCAAAACCGGCACCTTCTATGCGGGTGGGCGCACCGGGAAAACACAAATCCACAACGTCCTTGGAAAGTCCCACCAGTTCAAACAACAGGGCACCGCGGTAGGAAGCCACCGTGGAAATCCCCATTTTCGACAGGATCTTCAACAATCCCTTGATGACGCCGTTGCGATAATTTTTCTGCGCTTCGGCGGCATCCAGCAGCAGTTCACCAGTATCGATCAAATGATTGATAATGCTGTAGGAAAAATAGGGATGTACGGCAGTGGCGCCAACGCCCACCAGGCAGGCAAGCTGGTGGGCATCCCGCGCACTGGCAGTATCCACCACAATATTGGAATCACAGCGCAGGCCCGTATGAACCAGGTGGTGGTGTACGGCACCGGTTGCGAGCAGTGCGTCGATAGGCAGAAGACCCTGACTGATATCCCGGTCGGAGAGCACCACGATCACGGTGCCGGCACGCACCGAGACCTCGACTCGGGCGCATAATTTCTCGATGGCGGTTTTCAGGTTCAGTTCCGCCGGATCGTAATTCAGGTCGAAAATCTGCGCATCGAAACCGGGGCGATCCAGCGATAACAATGCGGTGTATTTCATATGGGACAGGACTGGGGAGGACAGGATCACCCGGTCGGCGTGTTCCGGTGTTTCCTCGAACACGGACTTCTCGCGACCCAGGCACGTCTCCAGAGACATTACCACCGTCTCCCGCAAGGGGTCTATGGGCGGGTTGGTCACCTGGGCAAACTGCTGGCGGAAGTAGTCGTAAAGAGCGCGATTGTGGCGGGATAAAACCGCCATCGGGGTATCATCCCCCATGGAGCCCACCGCTTCCTGGCCGGCTTCCGCCATGGGGCGCACCACCTTGTCGCGCTCTTCCAGGGAGGAACTGAACAGCTTCTGGTAGACCTTGAACTGCTGATGGGAGAAATTATTGTCCACCGGTGCGGTAACCAGGGTGGAGCGAATACGCCGCGCTTTTTCCTTTAGCCAGCGTTTGTACGGCTGGGCCCGCTTGAGCATGTTGTCGATATCGGTGGTATGGTACAGCTTGCCCTCCAGGGTATCCACGGAGAGCATCTGCCCAGGCCCCAGGCGGCCCTTGGCCACTACGTCCTCCGCTGCATAGCCGTAAACACCCACCTCAGAGGCCACAGTGATGATGTCATCTTTGGTAATCACCCACCGCGACGGGCGCAGACCGTTGCGATCGAGGGTACAAACGGCATGGCGGCCATCGGTCATCACCAGACCGGCAGGGCCATCCCACGGCTCCATATGCATGGAGATATATTCATAGAAAGCGCGCAAGTCCGCATCCATGCCCTCGACATTCTGCCAGGCGGGCGGTACCAGCATGCGCACGGCACGGTGCAGTTCCATACCGCCAGCAAGCAGCATCTCCAGCATATTATCCAGGCTGGAAGAGTCGGAGCCCTCGCGATTAACCAGCGGTACCAGTTCACCCAATTCCGGAATCAGATCGGTGACAAACTTATTGCTGCGTGCCACAGACCAGTTGCGGTTGCCGGTGATGGTGTTGATCTCGCCATTGTGCGCCAGCAGGCGGAACGGCTGGGCCAGGGGCCAGCGCGGCATGGTATTGGTGGAAAAGCGCTGGTGAAAGACACAGATGGCGGACTGCAAACTGGAGTTGGCCAATTCCGGGAAAAATGCAGGCAGGTCTGCCGGGATCATCAGACCCTTGTAAGAGAGCACACTGGTAGAGAGACTGGCGATATATACCGCGTTGCCCAGTCGCTTTTCCGCTTTGCGCCGCGCAACATAGAGACGTGCATTAAACCACGCCTGCCCCAGTGGCTCCTCGGCATCATTGACCAGCAGTTGCTCAAAGCGCGGCTGGCTATCACGGGCAATGGGACCCAGGCATTCAGGATTGGTGGGCACAGAGCGCCAACCGACAATACGCAGGCCCTGCGCTTCCAGCGTACCCTGCAAAATTTGTCGGGCGGCCTGGGCCTCGCGCTCATCGAGGGGCAGCATCACCGAACCCACCGCATAAGTATCGGTCAGTTCGGCACCAAAAAGAGCGCGGGCCTCGCCGCGTAGAAAGGCATCCGGTTTTTGCAGCAGCAGTCCGCAGCCATCGCCGGTTTTGCCATCGGCGGCAATACCACCCCGGTGGGTCATACAGGTGAGGGATTGGATGGCTGTTTGCACTAATTGATGGCTCGCCAAACCATGCAAATGCGCAATCAGGCCAAAGCCGCAGTTGTCTTTGAACTCGTCCAACTGATACAAACTGCTACCCATAGAACTCCTCGTCACTATCGATTGCGGGACCACAGGCAGGGACAACTCCAGACCTGGCATGGGCTAAAACTGCACTTGAATTCCGCACGCTCTCCTGCAATTCCCAGAAGATCCCGAGATAAAAAAAGCCCTCTGCTGGGGCTTTCTTTTTTCTTCTTTTTGGCGGTTTTTCCACCCAATCATTCTTCGTGGGGGCGCGCAATAGTACTTCTATGCCACTGTATTTTCAATATTTTGCAGATTATTAATCTGCCAAGTTAAATCAAGCCAGATTTATCTCCTTCTTCGATCATTTGCCGTTATTCACTTCTCACACTGCGTATCATATCCGGAGAATCATCACCTCACCCCACAGTTCTTTAGCGCTTCTATCACTTTTTCCCTCGGTGTGTCATCGGCCACCCTGGCTTCGCCGAGCGACTTCAGTACCACCAGGCGCAACCTCCCATTCACCACTTTCTTGTCTAGCTCCATGGCTTGCAGAAAGTCGACAACGGTCATCTCCGCGGGCGGCCGTTGTGGGAGCCGGGCCTTGCGCAATAGACTCCGCAGTCGCTCGAGCAGGTTGTTGTTGATACTCCCACACAGCAGTGACAGCTCCAGTGCCAGGACCATACCAGCCGCAACCGCCTCACCGTGGAGCCAGACACCGTAGCCCTGCACCGTTTCAATCGCGTGGCCGAAGGTATGGCCAAAGTTCAATATGGCACGACGTCCGGACTCACGCTCGTCACTGGCGACCACGGCCGCCTTATCCCGGCAGCAACGATCAACGGCATAGGCCAGGATGGCTGCATCGCGTTGCAACAGGGCATCCATATTGGCTTCGAGCCAATGAAAAAACGGCGCGTCACAGATCAAGCCGTATTTGATAACCTCGGCTACACCGGCGGAAAATTCCCTGTCGGGCAGGGTGGCGAGGGTATCCGTATCCGCCAATACCAGGCGAGGCTGGTAAAAGGCGCCGATCATATTCTTCCCCAATGGGTGATTAACGCCGGTTTTACCGCCGACAGAGGAATCCACGAGCGCGAGCAGAGTCGTGGGTACCTGGATAAAATCCACCCCGCGCTGGTAACAGGCAGCGGCAAAACCACACATATCCCCAACCACACCGCCGCCAAGAGCGATCAGAGTGGTGGTGCGGTTGTGGCGTTTCTCCAGGAGAACATCGAAGATACGGTTAACGGTATTCAGGGTTTTGTATGATTCGCCGTCGGGCAACTCGACAACATCCACCTTATCGAAGCCGGGCAGGCCATCGAGCAGTCGGGCTAGATACAGGGGTGCAACCGTTTCATTGGTTACCACACAGACCTGACGCCCGCGGATAGAGGGCAACAAATACTGAGCGTCTCCGAGGAGTCTCGAGCCGATGATAATGGGGTAGCTGCGCGCTCCCAGCGCTACATTCAAGCTGTGCATGGTGCTCTCCTTCTCCCAGTTCGCATCTGACGCCGCAACGGGGAATTAAATGAGGCCCACTGTAGCACAGAGTGCCCAAGGCATTATTGGCAGAGAAAGTCTTGCAGACGTTCAGCCACCAACTCGGCGGCCTGTTTGGGATTTAAGTGATCGGTAGTGCAGATGACGTCTGCCACCTCGCGGTAGAGAGGCTCTCGCTCCCGCAGTATCTCTTCAATACGCTTGCGCGGATCGGGGACATACAGGAGTGGTCGATTGGCATTTTTTGACGTGCGTTCGAGCAGCTGTTCCACACCGGCTTGCAGATAGACGACGTGGCCGCACTGTTGCAGCTTGTGTCGGTTCTCCGCCAGCAGTACTATGCCACCGCCTGTGCCAATCACCTGGCAAACCCCGCGGCACAGTTCCTCAAGCACGTCACTTTCTCGCCGACGAAATCCCGCCTCCCCTTCCACGTCGAAGATCCAGGGAATATCTGCCCCTGTGCGCTCTTCCAGCACCTTGTCGGTATCGGCAAACGGCAACCGCAGTTGGGCCGCCAGTAATTTACCGATAGTAGACTTGCCCGCCCCCATGGGGCCGACTAAAAAAATGGAGCGGTTGATCACTTCGCAAAAAATGTCTCGTCTTCCATAATACGCGGTGTAATGAACATCAGTATCTCGCGTTTGTCATCCGTCCGAATAGTCCTCTTGAACAAGTTACCCAGGTAGGGGATGTCGCCCAGGAAAGGAATCTTGCTTTCCCCCTCAAGCACATTACTCTCAAAAATTCCACCCAGGACTATCGTCTCGCCATTGCGGACCAGCACTTTTGTCTCCAGAGAATTCACATTGATCGAGGGCACCTGACCGCCGCCACTTACGTCGACAAGCTCGCCAATACTGTTCTGGTCAATTCTCAACGCCATAATAATATTGTTGTCCGGGGTGATTTGCGGCACAACCTTCAACTGCAGCACCGCTTCGCGAAAGGTGATAGCGGAAGCTCCCGAGGAAGTGGCCTCCTGATAGGGAATCTCTACGCCCGATTGAAGATTGGCCTCCTGCTTGTCTCCCGTCACCACCTTTGGCTGGGAGACTATCTCAGCCATACCGGTTTCTTCCAGAGCAGACAGCTCCAAGCCAAGGTAGAAGTCTCTTTTTAAGATGGCATAGGCGATGCTACCTGCGGGATTGCTTACCCCCAAATCCACCAGTAAAGGATCAAAGTCTCCTTCTAGGGCACCAAGGGTGGTTTCCTCCTTTAAATTCAGGCTGCCAGAGCCAACCCCCAGAGCATCATCACTGAGTACATGATCCCCCACATAATCCCACTTGACCCCCAGTTGGCGGGTAAAATCACTGTTTGCGGTAACAATACGGGCCTCGATCATTACCTGGCGGATCGGGACATCAATGGCCTCGATCAACTCGCGAAATTGAGCGATCTTATCTTCTGTGTCCGTGAGAATGATCGTGTTTGTACGCTCATCGACAATCGCACTGCCACGCGGGGACAATATACTGGCTTTATTGCTATCGTCGCTGTTGCCACCGGCAAAGCCCCCCTGCCCCTGGCTCTCTCCTTGCTCGCCGGAAAACAACTTGAAGAGCTCACCGGCATCGGCATAGCGGACATGGATATATTCTGTGCGTAGCGGTGCCAACTCCCGCAACTGCCTGCGTGTCTCGAGTTCCTGCCGCTCCCGTTCGGCAATCTCTGCAGCCGGTGCCACCATGATGACACTGCCTTCCTGGCGCTTGTCCAGACCTTTTGCCTTTAGAATCAGGTCCAAGGCCTGATCCCAGGGGACACCATCCAGACGCAGGGTGATACGCCCCTGCACGGTGTCGCTTGCCACCAGATTGAGGTCGGTAAAATCGGCAAAGATCTGCAGAACCGAACGTACCTCTATATCCTGAAAACTCAGTGATACTTTCTTGCCGGAAAATTCAAACGCCTTTTCTTTTTCACGAACTTCCGCAGCCGTCAGCGGTTTCACGCTCAGCACATACTCAGTATCCGCCTGATAGGCAAGATAATCATATTCGATATCTGCCGGATCAATAGCAACGACGGTGTTTCGCCCATCGTGATCAACCCTAATTGAATTCACTGGGGTCGCGAAATCCGTTACGTCCAGGCGCTGGCGCAAAGAATCCGGCAACTCGGCATTGAGAAACGTGAGGTATATTTTGCCCTTGGTACGCTCAACATCAATGTTCACGGCCGGATCAGACAGGCTGATAATCACTTTCCCCTCACCGGTCTCGCCGCGGCGAAAATCGATATTGCTGATAGCCACTCTGCCAGACGTGAGGAACTGTTGATCACCACTCAAATTGGCACCGCGATCGTGGGGATTCGGGGTGACAGGGGCGGCCACTGTGGCCCCTGTCGCCGAATCGGCGCCGATGTCCAGTACCAGTTGATTACCTTCGCGCGCACTGGTATACACCGGCAACTGGTCCAGGTTGACAATCAGGCGCGTGCGGCCCTCGCTGGAAACGATCACCGCACTGCGGGCGCCTCCTATCCCCAGGGGGTATTTTTTTCTCGGCAAAACACTCTCAACACCGGCGAAGTCCATCACAATGCGCGCTGGTTTCTCGATTGTGTACCCTGTGGGCTCGGGCGGTACGTCGTTAAATGTCAGGCGCAATTGCACTCGACTACCGGGCAGCTCGGAAAACTGGATATCAGTCAGTTGATTCACCTGGGCCTGCAGGGCAGCAGGAAGTATCAACAAAACGAGCAGTAGTAGCCGGTACGGGGCCAAACATTTGGCGAACTGCTTATTGATCATTATCCGTTGTCCCTCTCTTTCAACGTCAGTGCCCGCGGCCTCTCAATCCAGCCGCCGGTGCCATCCGGTACAATTTCCAGTACGTCGACTTGTGAAGCCGTGGCATTCACCACGCGCCCATGGTTCTTCCCCATGTAGTTGCCGACGGTAATCCGGTGGATACCGCCGGCGCCATCATCAATCAAAGCCCAGAGCTGCCCGTCGCGGGACAGTGTGCCCACCATCGACAGGGCATCGAAGTTGACTCTTTCCAACAGCTCCCGCTGCCGATTCATATCCGGTGCGATATCGAGCTTGCGCCCCACCAGCCTCTGCTCCGACTCCAGCACCGGGCGAACAAAAGGGCTGCGTCGGGCTGCAGTACTGTACACATAGGGGCTATACGGCGTAAAAGTCGGTATCGGCTCCATCTGACCCCGGGGCCGCCGCTCTACTTCGGCCATTCTCTCGCGCAAGTCACTGTAGTCCGTATTCAGGCTACATCCCGAAACCATCAGGAGAGTAACGGCGAGGACGATATACCTAATCACCCCTCTTCCTCCTGGTCTTTATAGCGATATGTCTTGGCGTTGATGACCATACTCAGAAGGCCTGCGCCATCCCGATTGGTGGTGATTTCATAGTCGTGGAGTGTGACGATACGCGGCATGCCGGCAATACCACTGACAAAGGCGCCAAATTCATGGTAGCCCCCTTGAACCTCTATACGAATTGGAAGCTCCACATAGAATTCGCCCACCAATTCGTCTTCCAGTGCCACTTTTTCAATAGTAAGGCCACTGCCGCGACCATACTCGTCAATGTCCTCCAGCAGGCCCGGCACCTCGGTATCCTGCGGCAGCTGTTTGAGCAAGGCACCAAAATTCTCTTTGATTTCGACAAGCTGTGCACGATAGGCCTCCAGGTTTTCCGCTTCAAACTGTTTGCGCTCAAATTGAACAAATAATTCCTGCTCTTTTTTTGCAGCGATTTCCAGCTTGCTGTACAGGTCGCCAATCCAGACGTAATACCCAAGTCCTATCAACCCTGCCGCGACCAGGCTCAAAAGCGCAACACGCCCAGGCAGCGGCCAGACGCCCACACGACTGAAATCGATATCATTAATATCGAGATTCTTCAGTTGTTCTAGTGTATCCCCCAATGCCATGATCAGATTCCTTCAATTGTCTGCATCGGCTTGTTCACTGTCCTTTTTACGCCCACTCAGGTTGATTCCGAGCTGAAAAGCGCTCGCCTGCTCCCCAAACGCAGGACTTGCCGTGACATCCGTGAGTATGGGTGAGTCATACCAGTCTGATTGGTCCAGGTTGCGCATAAAGGATGAGACCCGATTGTTGGATTCCGCGACACCAGAAAGGGCCAAGCTATTGCCCTTACGCACAAGAGAAGTCAGCCATAGCCCCTCTGGTGTAGCCTGCACCAGCTCATCGAAATAGCGCACAGCCAGGGGGCGGTTGCCCTGCAACTCCTGGATTACCCGCATGCGATCAATCAGCTCTTGGCGGTGCTTTTTCAATTCCTTGATTTCCGCGACCTGTTTATTCAGAGCGTTGATCCTCACCTGCAGGATCTGGTTGCGCGCTTTCTGGCGATCAACCTGCTGATCCACAGTTTCCATCCAAAGAAATACAGACACCGCTGCCGCCATCACAACCAGCAGGGCAATCTGCTGAAATTCTTTTTGCTTCTGGGCCCGGTATTCCTGGCGCCAGGGGAGCAGGTTAATCTTGGCCATATCAGTATTCCTTTTCCCGCATCGCCAGGCCTGCGGCAATCAGCAGGGCCGGAGCCTCTCTGCCCAGCGCCTTGTGATTGACCCTGGAGGAGATACTCATCCCCGCAAACGGGTTAGCGATTAACGTGGGCTTGCCCAGTTTCTCGCCAACCAGTTCAGACAAGCCTTCCATGGCCGCAACACCGCCGCAGAGCAGGATGTAATCGACATCACTGTAGGAAGTTGAAGAGTAAAAGAACTGCAGAGAACGGGTGATTTGCTGAATCACCGCGTCGCGGAAAGGTTCCAGCACCTCAGTGTGATAATCGTCCGGCAGTCCGCTACCGCCCTGGTGTTTCGCCAGGGCAGCCTCTTCCGATGACAGGCCGTAACGGCGCTGTATTTCATCGGTAAGTTGACGCCCACCGAAAAGTTGCTCACGGGTATAAACGGTCTTGCCATCCACCAAAATGGACAGAGCACTCATAGTGGCGCCAATATCCACAACAGCGGCAACCAGTTGCTCCTGTGGTGGCAATTGTCCTTCCAAAAGAGTATATATACGCTCTATGGCATAGGCTTCCACATCAACCACACCGGCTTCCAATTCGGCTTCTGCAAGCGCGGAAACGCGCTGATCAATGTTTTCGCTTCGGCATGCTGCCAGCAGAACCTCCACCTGATCATCGCCTTTCTCAGAAGGACCCTGCACTTCGAAATCCAGACTGACTTCTTCGAGGGGGTAGGGAATATACTGGTCTGCCTCCAGTGCAATCCGCGCCTCCAAGTCTTCATCGGAGAGATCCGCGGGCATTTCCAGCGTTTTGGTAATCACCGCCGAACCGGAAACGGCCACGGCGGCTTGACGCAGGCGGGTTTTGGATCGGCGCACCACCTTGCGGATAGCCTCAGCGGCAGCCCCGATATCGTTGATGTTTTTGTCCACCACCGCATTGGGAGGCAGGGGCTCCACGGCGTAACCCTCCACTCGATATTTATCACCATTGCGACTCAGCTCCAGCAATTTCACCGCAGTAGAGCTAATATCGAGCCCCAGCATGGCCTTTTGGCCTTTATTCAGAAAAGGGAAAATCCCCATTTTTCTTATCTTTTCCGTGGGTTATAAGAGTTTGATGTTATAGCACTTTAAATTACCCCTTCAACCGGCATTTGCATAGGTAATAGCGCACAATATTCGTATAATTATTCATCGGACCCAACAAATGAAGTACACAGAAGCCATTTCATGACCGCAAAAGTCCAAAACCGCCTGCTGGGGCTGCTCTGGCTCTGCCTCGCCGGCCTGTCGGCTAGCGCCATGGTGCTCGCCAGCATTTACCTCTACCTGAAGCCGGGGCTGCCCTCCATTGAAAGTTTGCGGGATATTCGCCTGCAGACACCCCTGCGGGTCTATTCACAGGATATGAAACTGATTGGCGAATTCGGGGAAAAACGGCGCAGCCCGATTACCATCGAGCAAACACCCGAGCCCTTTATCCAGGCCATTCTCGCCGCCGAGGATGCGAGCTTTTACTCCCATAACGGCGTCTCCATCAAAGGGCTGATCCGGGCCGCCTCCCAACTGATACAAACCGGTGCCATTCAGTCCGGTGGCAGCACCCTGACGATGCAAGTGGCACGCAACTTCTTTTTGAGCCGCGAGCAGCGCTTTATACGCAAATTCAATGAAATCCTGCTTTCCCTACAGATAGAGCGCGAACTCACGAAGGACGAGATCCTGACGCTGTACATTAACAAGATTTTTCTGGGTAACCGCGCCTACGGTTTCCAGGCGGCCGCCCAAGTCTACTATGGGCGCGATATCAAGGCACTCAACCTGGCCCAGTGGGCCATGATGGCGGGACTGCCGAAGGCCCCTTCCACCTTCAATCCCATTGCCAATCCAACCCGTGCACTGGTGCGCCGCAACTGGATTCTGAAGCGTATGCTGGATCTGGGGTATATCGACCAGGATGCCTACAAACACTCCATCACCGCCCCGGTCACTGCCCGCTATCACAGTCGGGACCTGGACCTGGATGCCCCTTACATTGCCGAAATGGCTCGCAAGGAGGCCGTGGCACTGTTTGGCGATAGCGCCTATACCGATGGCTATCAGGTGGTTACAACCGTGGATAGCCGCCTTCAGGATGCGGCGCGAAAGGCCCTGCAACACGGGCTCGAAACCTACGATACCCGCCACGGCTACCGCGGCCCTGAGCAGCGTTTGCCGCCAGAACTATTGCACGATAGTGACCAGCTGATTGATCTGCTCAATGAAATTCCTGTGCTCGGCGGCCTCGAGCCCGCTGTGGTCACTGCCGTGGAGCCCAGGCAGCTTCAGGTGCAGTTGCGGGATCGACGGGTAGTGGAGATTCCCTGGCGCAACGGGCTCAATGCCATTCGTCCCTACATCTCCGAGAGTGCCCGGGGCCCGCGCCTGCAATCCGCTGAAAAAATGTTTGCACCGGGCGATGTGGTGCGCCTGCGCCACATTGTCTTGACCCCCCGTAAAAACGCCAGCCATACCGCCTCGAACCCAACCGACGAGGAAATTCCCAACCCGGATCCATTTGCCGATCCCGATGAAAGCGATTCAGAGCTCTCGGAAGCGCAGGTCACCGAGGAGTGGGCGTTAGCCCAGGTGCCGGCAGCTCAGGGAGCGCTGGTTTCCATCGACCCCAAAGACGGTGCCATACGCGCTCTGGTTGGCGGCTACGATTTCCGTCAGAGCCACTTCAATCGGGTGACTCAGGCAGCGCGACAGCCAGGCTCAAGTTTCAAGCCCTTTATTTACGCCTCCGCCATTGAACGGGGCTATACGGCTGCCAGTATGATCAACGATGCGCCGATTATTTTTGAAGAAACCAACCTGCAGGATGTGTGGCGCCCCGAGAATGATGGCGGCACCTTTCTCGGGCCAACCCGCTTGCGTACGGCGCTGTATAAATCACGTAACATGGTTTCCATCCGCCTGCTACAGGCCCTTGGGCTCGATTATGCCCTTGGCTTTATTGAAGGCTTCGGGTTCGAACGCAGCAAGCTCGCGCGCAACCTGACCATTGCCCTGGGCAGTTCTGCGCTCACTCCCCTTGACATGGTGCGCGGCTATGCCGCCTTTGCCAACGGCGGCTACCGGGTGGAACCCTATCTGGTGGACCGGGTTTTGGATGTCAATGGCGAGGTACTCTACCAGGCACTGCCTCTCACCGTGTGTACTGACTGCCCCGAACCCGGTATCGATGCCCAGGGTTTCAAGGAGGAGCCGCTTGACCTGGCAGCTTGGCAACAGGCTGAGGAAGGCCCTGATCAGGGCAAGGGGCCCGTTAAGTTGAACGTGTTGCCGGTAGGGCCCCTGGACCCTGCAAAGAACCAGGCGCGTCCCCTGGCCCCACGCGCCATGACCGTGGAAACCACCTACATCATGGATTCCATCCTCAAGGATGTCATCAAGAAAGGAACCGGGCGCCGCGCCCTCGTGATGAAACGCGGCGATATCGCCGGTAAGACCGGCACGACCAATGGCCCCCGGGATGCATGGTTCTCCGGATACAGCCCATACCTGGCTACCAGTGCCTGGGTGGGCTTCGACTCCTATGGGGAACTCGGCAAGAATGAGTACGGTGGCTCCGCCGCGCTACCTATCTGGATCGAATTTATGTCCGCAGCTCTCAAGGGCCTGCCGGAGCGCCACCTGCCCCAACCCGACAATATCATGACCGTGCGTATCAACCCTAAGAATGGCTTGCGCACTTCCTATGGCGGCATGTTCGAGATTTTCCGAACCAATCGTGTACCCGGGCGGGAGGTCTATAACCCCTACCGCCACAGATATACCGACGACGATAGGGATATGCCCGGACGGGAACGGCCGGTTGAATCCCTGCCCGAGGAACTGTTTTAAGCCTCCCAGAGCGCCTTTAAATAGCTCTGGGCAGTCTATGGCTGAATGTTCACGGGGGGAATTTGCGCTGTCATGCAGGAGATATGGCTTCCTATTATTGCCACTGGGCCGGCCAGAAAGGCACCACAGCCTTTACAGGATACCCAGAGCGCAAGCCGGGCTCACTATGGCCTTACCAATGCATTCTCTGCACGGGATACCTAGGGTCTCAAAACAGTTCCATAGGCAGTGTGTTTAGCGAGGGAATCTGTAGGGTAAACTCACGGTTCGCCACGTTTGCACCATCTCTTTGGCACTGTTTCCCTGTACACAGGGAAAGGCAGGCTGCCGCCCGCCTGAACCGGACACCTTGTCACTCCGTCCTGCGGTATTTTAGACAGGCACACTCCAGCCCCTGTAAATCGGGTATGACAGCCTCCTCCCCAGAGAGGGCAACGTGCATTAGTTCGCCGGGGTTCAGGCATTGCTCACGCAGCGCCAGTTCTTCCGGGGTTACACGGACTAGGCGTGGAGTCCCCCGTAGTACAAGCGCGAAATATGGCAGGTCGCCATCGGGATTGCCACTGCTCAGAACAGCGATGCGCCCATTCTCCGAGATATCGTCGAGGGAATCACCGCGCATCACATCAAAAGACAACAGCGGCAGGCGTTGCTCACGCCAGATAAGGTCCCCCAGATACCATTCAGGCGTATCGCACACAGCCACCGGAGTCTGCATCGCAATGATTTCGGAGAGACTGTCTACGGGTACCAGCATCTGCCCCTGCTGCAGGGGCAGCAACAGACTGCTTACCTCAGGGGGGACATCCACCGGTAGGGCTTCAACTTCACGCATTGCTACCTCTTGTGTTCAGGCTCTCTCTTGGGCGCAGGCAACCTCATCTGCCAACAGCTGAAGTTCCCGCATACTCGCGAATGGTTTCCAGCAATACGTCTTCCTGGTAGGGCTTGCCCAGATAGTGGTTCACACCTAGCGACATGGCGTGATCGCGATGCTTGCTACCGGTACGGGATGTGACCATCACAATGGGGATATCCCGCAGTCGACTGCTGGAGCGAATATGCCGCGCCACCTCGAAACCATCCATACGCGGCATCTCGATATCCAGCAGGATGAGGTCGGGGATCTTGTCTTGCAACTGGATCACTGCATCCTGGCCATCCTTGGCGGTATTGACGAGGTAGCCTTCGCGTTCAAGGAAGCGGGTGGTCACCTTGCGCACGGTGACTGAATCATCCACCACCATCACTGTCTGCTGGTGCTCTTCCGTCTCCCGCTTCGGCGTCGTCTGCAACTGTAATTGTGGCATTGCCGGGCGCGCCAGCTGGGTGGCCTGTCGACGCAGCAGGGCGTGGGCGTCGAGGATCACCACCACGGTGCCGTCGCCAGTTACCGTTGCCCCGGATACCCCCTGTACGCCGGCAAACTGCGGCCCCAGACTCTTCACCACGATCTCACGGCTGCCGCGGATAGCATCCACCTGCAGCGCCATGGCATGGCCCTCGGAACGCACCAGCAGAACCGGCAACTGCATATCGTCGACACTGAGTTTTGGCTGGGCACCCGATTTGAGCAAAGTGCCGAAATAACAGACCTCATAGCGATCACCGGCATACTCAAAGCGGGCGTCGCCGGTGCGATAGTAATGCTCCAGTTCGAAGGGGCTGAGACGTACGATGCCCTCAATGGTATTCAGGGGCAAGGCAAACAGGTCCTCACCGATTTTTACCATCAGCGCGCGATTGACAGACACGGTAAACGGCAGACGCACGACAAACTCGGTACCCGCTCCCGCCTGGGAATTGATATGCACGCCGCCACCAATCTGCTTCAGCTCTGCAGAAACCACATCCATACCCACCCCACGACCGGAAATCTGGGTCACTTTTTCCGCAGTGGTAAAGCCCGCCTGCAGGATAAACTGCAGTATCTCATTATTGGACAGCTCTGCGTCCGGGCGCATCAGGCCATTTTCCACGGCTTTTTCCCGCACCTTTATCAGATCGACGCCGGCACCGTCATCGCAGATGGTCAGCACCACCTCACTGCCCTCGCGCGTCAGAGCGACCTCAATTCGACCGCGCTCGGGCTTGCCCGCAGCGAGACGCGCCTTCGGCACTTCGATGCCGTGGTCCACCGCGTTGCGCAGCATGTGCTCCAGCGGTGCCACCATGCGCTCAAGCATGGACCGGTCCAACTCCCCTTCAACATTGGAGAACACCAGATCTACCTGCTTGCCGAGTTCTGCACTCACCTGTCGCACGATCCTGCGAAGGCGTGGCACCAGGCGGGAGAAGGGCACCATGCGGCTGCGCATCAGGCCCTCCTGCAGTTCCGTATTTACCCGCGACTGTTGCAGCAGCAGGGTCTCGGTATCCCGCGCTTTGTTATCGAGGGTGGAGCGAAGCTCCATCAGGTCAGAAGTGGATTCCAACAGGGAGCGGGACAACTGCTGGATGGAGGAGTAGCGATCCATTTCCAGCGGATCGAAGTTACCGTCCTGCTCAGCGAGCTGTTCGTGCCGAAACAGGATCTGCGCCTCGGTTTCCCTATCCAGGCGGCGCAACTGCTCATTGAGCCTCACCAGGGTTGAATCCATTTCGTCGAGCGCCAGTCCGAACTCACTCATCTGCTCTTCGAGCCGACCGCGTGAAATGGCGGTCTCGCCGGCTAGGTTCACCAGTTCTTCCAACAGCTCAGCGGCGACGCGGACCATTTCCTGGGGCTGGTTTCTGGCGGGACCCGCTACCTCATCCGAGCCCTCCGACTTGCGGATAAACGGCAGTATGTTGCCACTGCCCTGGACAACTTCCCGTTGCGCTGGACAATCAGAGGGCTCATTCTCCTTCAGCCCTTCTGTGGATAAGGATTGCGGTGCACTCACCCCTGACCGAGCGTCAGCGGTAACATCTTCGGCGGCTTGTGCCAGTTCCAGGACCACAGCCTCGCTCTCCGTCGTTTCGGCAGCACGCCCTCGGGGATCCTGATCGGCCCAGTCGGCGACCAGCAATTGCACAAAGGCTTCCGATTGTTTTCCGGACATCCAGGCGCGCACAGTTTCAACGCCGTCGGCAATACGGTCGTGGATACCGTGGGCACCGGCAAAAAACTGCCGAGATGGCTGAATGTCATCCCGCATTTGCTCAATCACGGTTTCAAATCGGTGGGCCACTTCGCCAAGCCCTATAAGGCCAGCCATGCGCGCACCGCCTTTAAAGGTATGCAGCACCCGCTTGAGCGCTTCCGCCTGTTTCCGGTCTTCCGGTGCATCTTCCCAGTTTTGGATCAAGGCCTCCAACTCGTCGGCAAGATCAACCGCTTCCTCCATAAAGACGTCGACAACATCGGGATCGATTTCTGCGAGCAGGTTTTCTTGCTCAGCGCCTACCTCCTGGCGATACCCGGCGGCACTGACTTCCGCCACCGATGATGACTCAACAGGGGTTGCCTCAGGTTCGCTTGTCTCCGCTGTATGCACCCCGAGTGTGGCATCTGCAGACTGTTGCGGCCCATGCTCCGGCACCGCTGTCACCTGTAGCCCTGAAAGCGCAGCGGGCGCTTTTTGCACCCCTTCACTGGTGCTGTCTGCCACCGCCTTTTCAACTCCGTGCGCAGGCCCACATTCAACGGCGGTATCGCGGGACTGCTCCAGCGTCTGCACAATGCCGAATTCTGGGCCGTTAATACCCAGTTCACTCAGATCGTAATCCTCCTCGGGCACTTCGGTGACCGCCACACCTTGTGCCAGGTAACGCAGTGCCTCCCCGACAGCCTCACTCACCTCCGGCAAATCCTGCGCAGCGGCGACAGCATCAACCAGGTCCAGCAGTTCATTGTGCCCCTGTTCCAAGGACGCCCACAGCGCCGGCTCACCTTCAAGCTGACCGGAAAGTACCCTGTGGTAGACACCCAAGAGTAACTGGGAAAGCTCCGCCAGAGTCTGCAGTTGAGCGTGACTGGCCGCTTCCTGTAAAACCTTGAGTTCTTCGGCAACGAGGGTGACCTGGGACTTGTCGGCGGGATTGGCACGCCAATGATTCAGCACTTGGTCGGCATCCAGCAAAACTCGCATTCCGTCGGCCATCAGTACCGCGAGCAGTTCCGGGTCCACCGCCCTGGGCTCGTTGGCCTCGCGCTCGCGGATCAAGTGGCCAACAGAGCGCTCCTGCAGCTCGGCCACTCGGGCGAGGAACTGCTCAGATCTTCCAATGCCCAACGGTTTCCCAGCACGGATCTGGGCCAACACCTGACGTACATAGCTGGCCCCATCATTGATCAATTCCAGTATGTCGCCGTCAATCGGCACTTGATAAATACGCAACTCTTTGGCGAATCGTTCCAGCGGCGCCATCAATTCGGCGACCACGTTAACTTCCGCCATATGAGCAGAGCCTTTCAGGGTGTGCAGCGCCCGATGCAAAGGATCGCTGGGCACTCCGTAAACCGGCGCAGCGGTACGCATATCCTCAATGAATCCGCCCACCACCGCCAAGTGGGTCTCCGCCTCCTGAGCAAAGATCTCCCAGAGTTGTGCCCGATCCTCCCCATTGTCCTCCTCTACGGGGCTCTGAACTCTGCCGGCGCTCTGCATTTCCAGTTCCGCGGGGATACGCCCATGGCTGAGCTGCTCTGCCCAGGCTTGCAGCTGCAAGGTTTGCTGCTGATCCGGATCACCCCGACCGCCGCGAAAGGCCTCGATCATAGAGGGCAGTTTCTCGCAGACCCGCTCGACCAACCGCACATGGGCACCCTGGGGTTTCACACTGTCATCGATAATGCGGTTGAGCATGTTCTCCACCGCCCAGGCCAGCTCGCCGATATCCAGTGCCTCGACCATGCGGCCCGACCCCTTTAGGGTGTGGAAACCGCGGCGAAATTCCACCAGGGCACCCACATTGGCAAAATCGACCGCCCAATCGGGGAAGTAATTGCGAATATGGGCGAGAACTTCACCGGCCTCTTCGAGAAATATTTCTACAATCTCTTCATCGATCAGGCCCTCGTCATCACCGGTCGATGCCTGTACCCCTGTTAATTTCTCAGGCGACTCCAAGGCCGGTCCGATGTGGGTATTCGCTTCCGGCGCGATGGGCGTCTCTTCATCCATTGGTATCGGTTTACCAATCGCATCTTCCAATGCCGGAGCGGATACATGTAAAGGCTTGGGAGAATGCTCACCGCTCAGTAATCCATGCGCCTTTTCTGTAGCCGGCACCCCATCGCCTGCGGAAAGGGCATGTGCACCCTCAGTGTTATTGTCAGCCGCAATAGGGTTCTTATTGGGTACTTCATCCCGCTCAAAGAACCTCAGGGGCTCAGCAGGGGTTTCCATGCTCTCCGCCTTTGCGGAGGTGAAGGGAGTACCTCCCCCTGCAGGCTCCGCTGCAGGACTGGACTCATGCTCTATTTCACCTTCGGCTTTCCCAGCCTCGGTACACTCCGTATCAAATAGTGCAAAAGCCTCTCTATCCCCACCAACAGCTTCGTTCTCCGGTACTGCTTCATCTGTGGAATCGGCGCTCTCGGGGGGATTCCGCCTCTCCCCACTGAGGGGAAAGCCCAGATTGGCGACACTGTCTTCGGCCAATGCCAGTAGCATCTCGGCATCCTCAAGACCCTCGCAGCGGCGCTCGAGATAATATTCAACACTGGTAATGGCATCGGCCAGGGTATCCAGCATGTGCCACTCGGGCTGCTCGGCCTTCTCGATCAGGGACTTCCCGATATAGTGCTTACAGGCGGCGATTATTTCGCTGGCGCGCCGATAGCCCACCATTTCCAAGCCACCACAGACTTCCTGCAGGCGCTGTGGCACCCGGCTCAGGTAACTAATGTCCCAGTGACTGGCGACATACTCCATCACCGCCTCTTTAACTGCCTCCAACCCCAGGTGCGCCTCACGCCGAACCGAATCTGTAGCATCGCCCATAATCGGCTGTTCATCATCAACCCGTTTATTGCGATCGATATTGGCCGCCAGGGCGGAATTCAGTTGTACCAGCTCGCCGGCGGCGCGCATCAGATACTCCTCAACATCGCTGCCACGGGAGGCATCGCGCAAATATCCGTATATGTCGCGGGCACGAGCGCGCTGCGTCTCAAGCCCGAGCACGCCGAGGGTATCCGCAACCCGTTTGACCACCACCGCAATTTCGCTCAATGGCGGTTGTTCACTCGCAGCGCTGCTCGGCTCCAGGGCTTCGCGCACCCATTGAAGCTCTTCGCGCAGAGCGGTGATCGCGGTGCCGAGAGCCTCGGGGCCCATTGCCAGCACATCCTCGGTATCGGGCCGAGGTGTGCCCGGAACCGCTCTGTCCAGGCCAAAACGCAGGTACAGATCGTGGCAACGCGGACCGTTGGGACCGGCCAGGTAGACGTAGAAAAGCAGGTTGCGCAGGAAATCTGCATCAAGGCGTGCATCCAGTACCCTGGCACCGTGGCCCTGCAGCAGGCGGAACTCCACATCGACCCTGCGCAGCAGGTGGCGCAGGGCGGGCTGTACACTGAGCCGATGCTCACCGATGGCTTCAAAGATGCCCAGCAGAACCGCCCATAGGGACTCGCGCACACTGCCGCGGTAAAGCAACTGCATCTTTTCAACAATTTTGTTCAGGTAGGCCAGGCTCTCACCGCTGTTCACATCCCGAATCAGGCCTGCCGCAGCGACGTGATACATCTTTCTCAGTTTGGTGACCAGCTCCTGCAGTTTCGCACTGTCCGCGGTCAGCGGCTGGCGCTTGCCGGTGACCTGCTCCAGAGGGGAAAGGTCGGGAGAAAAAAGCGCACCTTCTGTGATCAGACGCTCACGACGCACCGCACGCAAGTCGTTGAGAAGAGGCAGCAGGAGCACCGCATTGTCCCGACGCTGGAAAGAGACTTTTTCCAGGTACAGGGGCAACTCCAACAGCGCGCGCATAAGAAACTCACGGGTCTCTTCCGTATTTTCGATACCACCACTGGCTAACGCCTGAACCAGTTGTTCCATCTCCTCAGCCAGCATGGCGGCACCGGAAAGCTGTGCCATATGCAGGCTGCCGTGTACCTGATGGACCAGAGACAGACAGTTTTGCAACAGTGGTGCACCGGCATCTGGATCGTCAGCAAATGTCTCGAGCAGTTGACGCGCCTGCGCCATGGTCTCGTTGATTTCACCGATCAGCCAATCCAGGGCCAGGAAGTTTGGATTGTCGTGATTCACGCCAAGTCCCCAATTTTTCATTCTCTATGCAGGCGCAATACTCCGATGCGAGCCGGCTTCCATGATGATCACGAAAGCCTCACGCGCGCCCCTGTCCACGAGGTCATCTTAAAACAACGCCAGATGGTCCTTTTAGTCAGGCCAACGCCCGCCCTTCGCGAGCCCCCAAAGCAGCGGGCTCTTCACTTTCGATCGTGAAACTGTCCACATCCATTTCGGGTAATTCCACGTCATACGACTCACTGCTGACTTCGAGGCTTTCCTCCTGGGGCAGTTTGAAGCCGGCAACGGAATCGCGCAGTGCGTTGGCCGTTTGCGCCAGGTTACCAATGGACTGCGCCGTTGCCTGAGTACCTGCCGAGGTCTGGGAGGTAATTTCCTGGATCACGTTCATCGTATTGGAAATATGGCCGGCAGAGGAAGCCTGTTGGCGAGCGGCATTGGAGATGTTCTGAATCAGAGAGGCCAAGTTACCGGATACGTTTTCGATCTCCTCCAGGGCGACACCTGCGTCCTGGGCCAGTCGGGCTCCACGCACCACCTCCGTGGTGGTTTGCTCCATGGAGATGACCGCTTCATTGGTGTCGGACTGAATGGCTTTCACCAGGCCTTCTATTTGTTTGGTTGCAGCGGCAGAGCGCTCCGCCAGTCGCTGTACTTCATCCGCAACCACCGCAAAACCCCGGCCAGCGTCACCGGCCATACTCGCCTGGATGGCGGCGTTTAATGCGAGGATATTGGTCTGGTCAGCAATGTCATTAATCAGGCTTACGATATCACCAATCTCCTGGGACGACTCCCCAAGCCGTTTAATTCGCTTGGAAGTATCCTGTATCTGCTCACGGATGTTGTCCATCCCCTTGATGGTGTTCTGTACCACCTTGGCCCCGTTACTGGCGATATGTACCGAGCGCTCTGCCACCTGAGCAGATTCGGAGGCGTTGGCAGACACCTGGTCAATGGTAACCGCCATTTCATTCACCGCAGCGGAGGCCCCGGCAATTTCCTGTGCCTGATGCTCAGAGGCCTCGGCGAGGTGCAAAGCGGTCTGCTGGGTTTCCTGGGACAGGCCGGACACTTCCTGAGCGGCGCCGTTGATCCGCGATACCAGCACGCGCAACTGGTCAATAGTAAAGTTGATAGAGTCAGCAATCGCACCGGTAAAGGCCTCGGTTACTGTGGCAGAAGTGGTCAAATCCCCATCGGCAAGATCCGCCAACTCGTCTAACAGTTGCATAATGGCCTGCTGGTTGCGCTCGTTGGTATCCGCTTCCTGCAGCAGATTGCGGCGTGTACCGGAGATGACCATTCCCATCATGACGAAAATCAGCAATACAAAGGCCGCTGCCAGAATCGCAATGGTCATATTGTTTGGCTGGCGTTCATTCGAGAGATTCACGATGCGGTCATTCAGCGCGTTCAGGGCTTCTAGTAACTGCGGTGAGGAGGCGATAATGCCATCGGAGGCCTGGCGCGTGGCAAACAGAGCCGGGGTCGCCTCAAAGATTTCCCGTACCGAAGAGCTTACAAACTCAAACAATTCCGTAATTTCATCCAGGGAGCGGCGCGCTTCATCGTCGGTAACCTGGGAAATACCCATCACCACATCACCACTTTTCATACCGTCTACGACCTTACCAAAAAGACTCGCATCGGTATTGAACTGGTCCGCAGCGGCTTCGGCGTCATCGCCACCCTGCAACATCTTGTCGATATTCCGGCCTATCCGTTCCGCGCGCCAAACTTGTAGCAGTGCCTGCTCCACCTGATTGGCCGGGGCGTTGTTAGCCAGCAGGATCTCAACAATATTGTTGTGTTCCGCCTGCAATTCGGGAAGAGAGGCGCTCAGCGTGGTGGCAACGTCATTCAGGAAGATAATGGTTTCCTTGTTGCCGAGAATGGTGTCCACCTGCTCTCGTAACTTGCGCCACACCTGCCCATAGGCAGCCAGCTCGGCTTCGAGTGTGCGGCGGCTACCTGTATCCATTTGCTGCAACTGGTTCCAGGCGTTGGCCATCTGCCCGGACACTTTCTCTAGCTCGACAAACGCTTCCTCATCACCTGAGGTAGCGGCCGGTGCATAGGAAACCACCTGATAAGAGAGTGCGCGCAATTCCGCCACTTGCTGCAGGTATTCTTTATCGCGATCGCTGCGGGTCTGTACCAGATAGATACTGACGACCAGTCCCGCCAGTACGGCGAGTACCAGCAGGCCCAAACCCAACGCGGCAGGGTTACTGCGCAACGCGGAAAAGGAACTCTGGGAGCCTGTTTTCATAGTTCACTCCTAGCGGGCCCGGGTATCAGGCCAGATTAGTACCACTTGACTTCTAACACATTTACAACAACCGCCTGCAGCCGGTGTTCATCACTGCACCGCCCGCTGACCATTCCCGGCGCTGTCAATAAAGTGAGGCGCCGGCAAACTGAGCTTGGATTCTCTATTGAAGGGCTACATCCATAAAACGGCCATCTTTGAGCAGGGCCCGCATATCGAACACCAGCCATCGGTCCCTCTGCAAAATAAACTGGCCCTGCACCATGGGTGCAAATGACTCAATCAAATCCGTTGGCGCTTCCCGGGCATATTCATACGCCAGGTGTTGCATTCCGTGCAATCTGTCCACAATCAAACCCACATAGGTTTTTTCGCGTTCAAGCGCCAACACCCGGCGCTGCTGTCGCGGACCGGTAAGATGGCCACCGTAAAAAGCGGCGAGATCAATCAGGGGTAACAGGCGGCCACGTACATTAGATACCCCTTTCACCCAGGGCTGAACGCCCGGGATGAAGGTGTATTGCGGCACTTCGAGCAGTTCCACAACATCATCCATGGAGGCGACGAAATTATGCTCGAGAATGGAGAAACCAACCCCACTCCAGTACGGCTTGATTTCCCGGCGTGCGGGCAGGCCATTGGACTGCGCCCTGGCACGCCGCGCAATATCAATCAGGGCCAAATAAGGTATTGTTGACTGCACACTGAAGCAGCTGGCCGTCAGGCCAACACCTCCCCAATCGCGCTCAACAGCTTGCCCTCGTCCACAGGCTTGGTTAGATAAGCCCTGGCACCCTGGCGCATGCCCCAGACCCGATCTGTGTCCTGATCTTTGGTAGTCACAATAATAATTGGGATGCCCGAGGTACTGCTGTCCTTGCTCAGTTGGCGGGTGGCCTGGAAGCCATTCAGACCGGGCATCACAATATCCATTAAAATAAGATCCGGGCACTGCGCTCGCGCGACATCAACACCGTTTTCGCCGTTGGGGGCTGTGATTACCACGTGTCCGTTTTTTTCCAAAATTGTAGTCAATTTGTGTGTTTCAGTAGGAGAGTCATCCACTATTAATACTTTTGCCATCATTATTCCCCATGACATCTTATAATCGGCTCATCGGCAGCTGAACGACCGCGTTTGACGGTTTGCTTGTTACTTTCTTGTTAGCATGCCCAAGTTTGCACTGGCTATCAGCTGCTTCCCGGCCAACACATTTCCCAGGTCCCCATAAACAAGGGAATATGTACGCAATTCCGAACCAGCCTCTGTCTGTTTTTCAGAGCACCACCTGGTACCGGCCACTCACTTTCTTTGTTAGCGACAACGCTCAGGCTGCGTGATGTGGCTTGGCATGGGCTGAGATCGCACCCAACAATTCACTTTTACTAAACGGTTTGGTTAAATATTGATCGCATCCGACAACACGCCCCTTTGCCTTATCGAACAAACCATCCTTACTCGACAACATAACGACAGGAGTAGAGCGAAATTCACTGTTATTTTTAATCAGGGCACAGGTTTGATAACCATCTAGGCGCGGCATCATGATATCGACGAAAATAACATCCGGGCGAGAGTCCGCGATTTTCGCCAGCGCATCAAAGCCATCCGTTGCGGTAACGACCGTACAACCCGCCTTCTGCAGCAGTGTTTCGGCAGTGCGACGAATTGTCTTACTGTCGTCGATCACCATAACAGTCAGACTTTCCCAGTTAAGCTCCATAGTTTTTTTGACTCCCCTGTTTACTTATTGCCGGGCACGCGAAAACGTATTCTTGCACCCTCGGTGAACCACATAGGGGGTCTGGGTGTCTCGCCTAGCCAAAATCGCACACTGGAGGAACTTTTATCACAGAACCCCAGGTTAATCTACCAGACTCGACAAACCCCTGGCGATGCGGTTCAAATTATCACCACTTTGGTCTTGAACCCAGTACAGCGTGTTAAAGTTGCACCCTGGTGAAGCTGCTTTTACCGTATCCACCCTACAAAGTCGGAAGCGGCAGCCTACACTGAGCCACAACCACCACAGCGCGGGGTAGCGCTATCCCGCCAGAAACGGAAACCCCTATGAATTACTCCCTCGGTGTAGTGATGGACCCCATCGCCCAGATCAATGTTAAAAAAGATACAACACTTGCACTGTTACAGGCCGCACAAGACAGTGGTTTCCAGCTGTTTTATTTCGAACAGACCGATCTGTACCTGGATAATGGTCGCGCCACCGGCAGCGGACGGCCACTGCGGGTTTTTGATGACACCGAGCGCTGGTTTGCCCTGGACGAGCCCAGGGAGGTACTTCTAGGGGAGTTGGACACCTTCTTGATGCGTGTCGACCCCCCTTTTGATAACGAATATATCTATTCCACTTACATCCTCGAAGCGGCAGAGCGCGAGGGCACACTGGTCGTCAACAAGCCCCAGTCCCTGCGCGACTGCAACGAAAAAATTTTCGCAACCAGTTTCCCACAGTGCTCCCCGCCAGTACTGGTAAGCCGGGATATGCCCAAGTTGCGGATGTTTCACCAGACACACAGGGACGTTATCTTCAAACCCCTGGACGGTATGGGAGGCGCGGGAGTTTTTCATTGCAAACCCGACGGTGCCAATCTCGGGGCAATACTGGAGATGCTCACCGGACACGGTCGCCGGCAAATTATGGCGCAGCGCTATATCCCAGAAATCAAGGATGGCGACAAACGTATTCTGGTCATTGATGGACAGGCGGTTCCCTATTGTCTTGCACGCATTCCTGTAGGCGGAGAAACCCGTGGCAATCTGGCCGCAGGTGGACGCGGTGAAGCGCGCCCACTAAATGATCGCGATCGGTGGATTGTCGAGCAGGTCGCACCCACGCTGAAAGAGAGAGGACTGCTGTTTGTCGGTCTGGACGTCATCGGGGATTACCTCACCGAAATCAATGTCACCAGCCCAACCTGTGTGCGCGAAATCGATGCAGCCTATGACACCAAGATCGGCATGCGACTAATGCACGCGATCACACTTCGCTTGGCACAAACAGGGTAAACTGGGGCGCTTCGAATGCAACCCTGGTCGCTTGCCGATCAGTGGGCCACAGACTACCGGTTAAAGGGCTTGGCGCAACAGATAGTAAAGACCGCACAAGATGAACTCCACCGCCAATACGGCACCATTTGACGCTACCCAGCGCGAGCGCTTTGTATTCTCCCTGTTTCTCGCCGGCGCTATCCACGCCCTGGTTATTTTCGGTGTGGCTTTTACCGCACCCGAGGGCTGGCAGTCATCCCCCACGCTGGAGGTAACCCTGGCCCAGCACCGCTCGGCACAAACACCGGTGGATGCTGACTACCTGGCCCAGCACAACCAGCAGGCCAGCGGCATCGCCGATACTCCCAAAGAGCTGTCCAGCAACCGCCGCGCGGAGTTTGCCGATACACAGATTCACGATGTAAATCCACTGCCGCAGCAACAGACAAAGCGCCCGGCAGACCAGCGGCGCCAGTTGGTCACCACCATTGGCAACAGCCCGCTACAGGCGCCAGAGCTGCCCGCAGAGGACAAGCGCTCTGAAGAAAAGCGCGGCGATGCCCCCAGTGACCTGGACCGAACCAATCCGAAAATTACCAGCCTGCAGGCGCGCCTGGATAAAATCCGGCAAACCATTGCCCAGCGACCAAGGGTGAGGCGCCTCACCTCAGTGGCGACCAAAGCCTCTGCAGACGCGGCTTATCTGCACGAATGGCGACAGAAGGTGGAGGCCGTGGGCAGCGACAACTTTCCCGAGGAAGCTCTGCAGCAACAGATTACCGGCAGCCTGCGAATGATGGTGCGCCTGCTGCCCAGCGGCGCAGTGGAGGAAGTGGTCATACTAGAATCTTCCGGCGAGCGCATTCTCGATGATGCGGCCCAACAGATCATGCACCTCGCGGCACCCTTTGCGCCCTTTCCAGCGCAGATCCGCAAGGAGGTCGACAGACTGGAAATTATACGTACCTGGCGTTTTGAGATGACCGGATTTTCCACCTCTGCAAGTGACCCGCCCAAGCGGGGCTAAACTTGCCTTTCACTTAGCCGACCTAAAATCACGCTATGCCCAGATCGAACATCGACAGTGACTTGACCCACGGCAGCCTGCGCGGCCAGTTCCTGCTGGCCATGCCCGGCATGGAGGATCCCCGCTTCAAGCAGACCGTAGCGCTGCTTGTGGAACACAGTAATGAGGGGGCCATGGGTATCGTGGTTAATGCCCCCAGCAAGGTCCACTGGAAAGAGGTATTCGAACAGTTGTCCTTGCAAGACTCCAGCCAGCGCGGTGGTGAGGCGGTGCTGCTGGGCGGCCCCATCTCCCCGGAACAGGGCTTTGTCCTGCACGGGGCGGGTATTCAGTTTGACTCAACAACTGAGATCAATGCGGAAATCAGCCTCACCGCCTCCAAGGATATTCTCGAATCCCTCGCCGGCGGGCACGGCCCCGATGACGTACTGCTCGCGCTTGGCTACGCAGGTTGGGAACCCGGGCAACTGGAACAGGAACTGGTTGACAACGCCTGGCTGACGCTGCCGGCAGAACCGGAGATCCTGTTCGCCACGCCAATTGAGAAACGCTGGCAGAATGCTGCCGCGCGCCATGGTATCAATCTGTCCGGTCTCGGCTCACAGACCGGTCACGCTTAGCCAGCGCACACCAACCCAAAAATATCCGCCCCATGAGTAAACCCATTACAGCCCTGGCCTTCGACTTCGGTACCTGCTCCATCGGCCTCGCGTTTGGCCAGAGCCTAACCGCAAGCGCCAGGGAACTGCCCCCCCTGCCGGCAAGGGACGGCAAACCGGATTGGGAAAGCGTGCAGCGTCTTATTGCAGAGTGGCAACCCCACTACCTGCTGGTGGGTCTGCCCCTGAATATGGATGGCAGCGAGAGTGTACTGAGTGCCCGCGCACGCAAATTCGGCCAACGCCTGCACGGGCGCACCGGGCTGCCGGTGGCCTTTATCGACGAGCGCCTCAGTACCCGCACCGCAAAGGAAGAGGCCCATGGGCGCGGTCACCGCGGCAATTACGCCAGGGATCCGGTGGACTCAATCGCCGCGCGCATTATTCTGGAAGACTGGCTGCGCGCACAGCAGTTTCCAAACTGATATTTCCCTTTGCCTATAAAAGCCACGATATCCCTCCATTTGGTAGAATTGCCCCACCACTCAAACAAATGATCGAACAGAATGCCCATTTCCCGTATCCGCATCGCCACGCGTAAGAGCGCCCTGGCACTCTGGCAGGCCAATTACGTAAAAGACCGCCTGCAAGGGGAGCACCCGGGCCTACAGATTGAACTCTTGCCCCTCACCAGTCGTGGCGATCAGGTTCTGGATATTCCTCTGGCCAAGGTTGGGGGCAAGGGGCTTTTCGTGAAAGAACTGGAGGTGGCCATGCTGGCGGGTCGCGCGGACATCGCCGTACATTCCATGAAGGATGTCCCGATGGAATTTCCCGCAGGATTGCACCTGCCTGTGATCTGCGCCCGTGAAGATCCCCGCGATGTCTTTGTCAGCAACCGCTACACCAGCCTCGAAGAGCTACCCGAGGGCGCCGTAGTGGGTACCTCAAGCTTGCGACGACAGTGCCAGCTACTGGCGCGCCGTCCGGACCTGCGGATCCAATTCCTGCGCGGCAACGTCAATACTCGACTGGGAAAGCTCGATGCAGGGGATTACCACGCCATTATTCTTGCGGCGGCCGGCCTGCTGCGTTTGGGCATGCGTGAGCGCATCCGCAGCTACCTGCCCACCGATACACTGTTACCCGCAGGCGGCCAGGGCGCAGTGGGCATTGAATCCCGCCGTGACAAAGCCCTGGAAGCCCTGCTGCAGCCTCTGCACTGTGCCAAAACCGCCGCGCGCCTCAGTGCCGAGCGCGCACTGGTCAAACACCTCAACGGCGGCTGTCAAGTACCCATCGGATGCTACGCCGAGTTGCAGAATGAAATTCTTTGGCTGCGCGGCCTGGTGGGCAGCCCGGACGGTTCTACGCTGATACGGGCAGAGTGCTGCGGTGCTGCCATCAATGGAGAGATGCTCGGCACACAATTGGCGAAGCAGCTGTTGGCCGACGGCGCCGACAAAATACTCGCGGCCCTCTGAGATTGATAACGACATGCCAGGTTCACTGTACGGCAAGCGCATACTCACAACACGCCCAACTCACCAGTCCGCCAACTGGTGTGCACAACTGCAGGCAGCTGGCGCGCAGGTCGACAATATCCCCATGCTGGCCATCAAACCTCTCCGGGAGGCCAGTGCACTGCAAGCCATCAAAAGCCGCATTCTCAGTTTTGATCAGGTGCAAGAAGCGATCTTTGTATCCCAGAATGCCGTCCATCACGGTGTGGATTGGCTGGAGGACTACTGGCCGCAATTACCCCAGGGGCCGCACTATTACGCGATTGGCAGCGCAACGGCAAAAGCGCTACAGGCGCGTGGTATTCCCTGCGAGCAAAACAGAGGGCACATGACATCCGAAGACCTGCTCACCCTGCCATCCCTGCAACAGGTGACCGGTCACCGTATCCTGATCTTCTGCGGAATTGGTGGGCGCAGCCTGATTGGCAATACCCTTCGCGCCCGCGGCGCCCGGGTGACCTATTGCGCACTATACCGGCGCACGCTGCCCCCCTGCGCCCCGGATGCACTGGCAAAGTATCCGGCAACCCCGGATGCCATCAGTGTGCACAGTGGTGAATCCCTGGCAAACTTGGCACACTGTATTGTGCAATCCGCGCGAGGGCAATTGCGACACGCTGCGCTAGTCTGCCCCAGTGCGCGGGTCGCCAAACAGGCACGCGCACTGGGTTTCAAGCACCCCCACAGTGCTCAGAATGCCAGTGACAAGGCCATGCTGGCCGCACTGCGCAGCGCTCTGGATTGAATTGCTATCGAATTCTCCGCCGTATTGGGATGAAAGTCTTAAAAGGGCGCCACCCTTCCTATAAAGGTTGGCGCCACTCGCTATAATTTGACGACAATTTCCATCTGCGCTGTTATGCCATGACCGACAAAAAGACCAAGAACAGCCCCCCTGCAAAAAACACCGCGCCCGCCGGTGAGTGTGCCGACAGGGCAGAGCACAAAAGCAACTCCACCAGATCGGCACAGGAAAACCCCGCTGGCAAGAAGTTACCAGACCCCGCCAGCAGGGCCGGAAAAGGGAGCGGTTACTGGTGGTGGCTGGTGTTCTTTCTGCTGCTGATTGCCCTGATTGCCTTTGCCTGGTTCAGTTGGCCGCAGCTGCGCATTCACATCAGCGGCCATCAGCATCTCCCGCCCGCCAACCAGGCTGGACCAACCCAGAGTGCCGCAAATACCCGGCAGCCGGCAGACGCCACCCGTGCGCCCGCAGCCCCGATCGAACAGCCACCGCAAGCAGAGCCCGGGGGGGGACCCGAGCCGGATGGTGCACAATCGCCCCCGCCATCCTCACAACTGGCAGCCCCGACCCCGGACCAGCAAGCCAGCCAGCCTCAACAGGCGGATGCCGACCTGAGCAGCCAGATAGAGTCACAGGCCCGTACTATCGAAGAACTGCAACAACAGCTGGCCGGTTTGCAGCGCAGTATCACTGCCCAGGGCAACCGCTTGAGCGAGTTGGGCAATGTGACCCGAAAGGATTGGCAGCTGGCTGAAGCCAGTTATCTGCTGCGCATGGCCAATCAACGCCTGATACTTGAGGATGACAGCCGTGCCGCTCTGGGACTGGTGGAGGAAGTGGACAGTATCCTGCGAGAAGTGGACCTGCCGGATCTGTATGGTGTGCGCCAGCAGCTGGCCCAAGATATTACCGCGCTCAAGCTGGTGCAAGATATCGACCGCGAGGGGCTCTTCCTGCGTCTGCGCGCTTTGGAAGGCGCGCTGATCCGCGCCCGAATCCAGCCGGAGTTTGACATGACCCACCCCCAGCCGGAGGGGCAGGAGGAGGAGCCACAACCCGAAGGGGTAACCCAACCCTCCTGGCAGCGGGGCTGGCAGAAATTTATCCGCTTCCTGCGAGATTCAGTGCGTCCCATTGATGGCGATATCAACCCAGTCATGCTCTCTCCACAAAGCGAGGTGCGTTTCCGCCAAACCCTGCGCCTGGATATGGAGCAGGCCCAACTGGCACTGCTGCGCGGCGATACCACGGTATACAAGGATGCCCTGAACAGTGCCCGTGAACTACTGCTCACCTATGGCACGCCCAACCCGCACCGCGACGCCCTCGCCCAGCAACTGGCCGAACTCAGCGAAGAGCGCATCCAGGCGCAGATGCCCAACCTGAATGCCTCACAGGTGGCACTGAACAATTACATTGAGCAACTGCACACAACCTCAGACCAAAGTGACAATACGCAGGGAGAGGGTACCCAGTGAGGAAAATTCTTTTTGCAGCCCTGGTACTGCTGCTACTGGGCGCCCTGTTTCCACAGGTCAGTAACAATTACCCAGGCTTCCTGGTCATTGGGTTTGGCGGCGAGCTCAATAAGGGCTACGAAATGAACCTCTGGTTTGCCTTCGTTGCATTGCTGACAATACTGTTCACCCTGTTCCTGGCGGTCTGGCTGATACTCAGCCTGATTCGCGCGATCAGGGGCAGTGTTGACCGCCTGCGCTTTGGCCGCCAGCGCGTGGCACGCCGGCGCCTCACCAACGGACTGGTGGAATTTATGGAGGGCAACTGGTCTCGCGCTCGGCGTCAACTGTTGAAAAGTGCCCCACGCTCAGAAGCTCCGCTGATCAATTACCTGGCAGCCGCACGCAGTGCTTTTGAACTGGGCTTTCGCGAAGAGGCCAATGAGCTTTTGGCGAAAGCTGAGGCCTGCGGTGAAGAAACCCATCTCGCCGTGGCCCTAAACCAAGCGCGTATGCAACTGCAGGACAAGCACTATGAACAGTGCATCGCCAGTCTGAAGCGCGCCAAGCAACTGGAACCCAAACACCCGGCTCTGTTACAGCTTCTCAGACAAGCGTACTACCTGCTGAGGGACTGGAGCAGCCTGCGCGAGCTCCTGCCGGAGCTGGAAAAGCACGCCGGTATGAGCGATGACGAGTTACAGCAGCTGGAATTGCAGATCTATCAACACCAGCTGGACGAGGCAGCCAATCGCAACGACAGAGACAGGCTACAGCGTATCTGGCACAGTCTGAACGGACGCTGGCAACGCAATATGTCATTGCGCAGCCGCTACGCGACACTACTTCATCAGGTTGGTGAGGACACCGAAGCGGAGAAACATTTGCGCTGGCTGCTTAACCGGGAATGGAGTGCAGAGCTGGGCGACCTGTACGGCCGCCTGACAGGGGTCAATCCCGCTGCACAGCTTTCCAGCGCCGAAGGCTGGCTCAAGGAGTATGGCGAAAGCGCTGACCTGCTGACTTGCCTCGGCCGTTTGAGCCTGCGCAACGAATTGTGGGGCAGGGCCCAGCAGTATTTTGAGAAGAGTCTGCTGCTGCGCCAGGACCCGGTTACCTCCGCGGAACTGGCACGCCTGCTCCAGGCACTGGGAGAAAAAGACAAAGCCGCACAACTGTATGAGGAGGGGTTGATGCAGGCTGTCAACGATCTGCCACAATTGCCAATGCCCAGCCGGGATACGCCCCTGCTAGGTGCGCACGCCTAATTGCCCGCTCCCGCAGCTCCAACCCATTAAGCGCATCGTGACCTTTTTATCTGTACCGAAAAAATTGCTCTCCACAGCGTGAGGCGTCCATCATCCAGTAACAGGCAGTCGCCTACATGGCAGTCCCTGGCTAGCGCGGGAAAATCCACCGAGACCCTTTCGGCACTGCCACGCTCTACAGGCCAGACCGGGTCCAACACAAAGTCCGTCCCGTGTTCATGGTCTACACGCCCATTGGTAAATTTACCGATCCGAATTTTTGGCCCCTTGCAAATCTCCCAGCAGGGCAACGTGGCGCCTCTGCCCGGACAGACTCCACACGACGGCGGTGGTCCACGGGGTCACCATGGGAAAAATTGAAGAGTACCCAATCAACGCCCGCCGCAATCAGTTGACAAAGGGTCTCTGCCCTATCGCTGGCAGGCCCGAACGTGGCGACAATTTTTGTGCGTCTGTTCATGCCAAACAGTCTTCTTTTGGTAATTTTTCCCGTCACAGTGGGAACATAGCTTGTCACCCTTATCGACTCGCCGTTGCGCGCAACAACTAAGCTAAGGAAACCGGGGGCAGAGTCAGCGATAAAGGAGTCAATCGCCGATGCGCAGGTTGGTGCAACTGTGGCTACTGGGAACCCTGCTGGCTATTGGTGGATGCTTGACAAGTGGTGTGGAAGAAGCCAGGGTCGTCCAGTCGGCAGGTAATATGAGCACAGTCTGCGGCAAGAAGTGGCAACTTGTGCGCCTTCGGATCAACGGCGCCGCCATTTCGGTGCAAGGACTTGCAAATTTCACCTTCGTGTGTAACCGCGACGGCAACGTAGTGGGCCGCAGTGGCATCAATACCTACCGTGGCGTATTACAGGTTACCGACAACGGCCAGCTTCTGTGGGATACCTCCAGCTTCGCCTCTACCAAGATGAGCGGTCCGGAGGTACTGCTACAACAGGAAAACACCTACTTGCGTGCACTGGCCGGCACACGCCAGGCATTTACAAAATCCCGGGGCAAACGCCTGATACTGCGCAATGTATCGGGTGATATCTACATAGAATATGTCAATGTCGGGCCTTGAACACACGCACAGACAACAGGTTGTTTTCGTGGTTTAATGCTGTTAAAAAATAAGAGCGCCTCTATGCCACAATACTCGAAGCGCCTGCAACTTATCCTCCCCATTGCACTCTCCCTTTTATTGTCGGGGTGTATGACCACTGACCATCCAGCACAGGCTCTCGGGCAGTCCGACTGGTCCGCATGCGATCACGCCTGGGTTCTTTCAAATATGGTGGATGGCGAGCACACCTACCAGTACCAGCTTCTGTGGAGAAAGTTTTGGCGGGACCGCCCCTTCTTTACCTGTGACCGCTTCGGGTATGTGCGTGGCAGTGGCGGTATCAATCCCTATCTGGGCCGATTCTCTCTTGCAGGCCATGGCGAGCTGTCCTGGCCGCTCCCACCGGACATTTCGCGCATGGGCAAAATCTACCCCAGTGATGCGTTGGAAACCGATTACTTAAGGGCACTGCGAAATACCCGTTTTCTCGAAGTGATGGGCGATCAATTGATCCTGCGCAACAGCGACGAGTCCACACTGCTCGAATTCGATCGCGTCCGGGACACGATGCGCTAGGTTACGCTATCGGCTTTGCGCGCGGGCAACAGCCCAAAAAAAACGACCCAGTGGGTCGTCAATACACAATCGAGAGATAACAATAAAGAGAAGCAAGCGCATAAAGGGAGTCTTGCCCAAGTATCTTAATCGGCAAAAGTGACAAACAAATGTCAGGGAAAAGCCTAACGGCGCCGCGAATGTCTTTCCAGGTTCTCCTGCCGCTTGCGTGCGCTTTTGCGCAGCAGCAGGTAGGTAGCACCCATACCACCATGCCACTTCTGGGCACTGTGAAAAGCCAGGACTTCTTCCAATTGGGGCAACCAGTGATTGATACAGCTCTTCAACAGGCCCGGCTGCCTGCGGCCCTCGCCTTTGCCGTGAGTAATCAGAGCACAGCGCACATCTGCCTCGATACAGTCCCGCACGAATTCCACTACGGCAACGCGCGCCATCTCCACGGAGTGGCGGTGTAGATCGAGGCGTGCATCCACCGTGTATTTGCCCAGGCGCAAATTGCGATACACTCCGTTTTGCACCCCGTCACGCTTGAATGCCAGCGGATCCCAGGGGACCACCAGTTCGAGATACTCGCCCGAGAGGGGGTTCATTTCGCACCCGGCCTGGCGAGTGGCGGCAGCGCGGCGCTCCCGCGACACCAATGCCGTGGGCATATCTTCCCTGCGCAGCGCGACACAGCGCTCCTGCACCAAGGGCCTGACACCCCCAAGCTCTCCGAGGGCGTCTTTGAACAGTTTGCTGTCGCTGCTCACACAATACCTCCTGCCGGCTTCAATCGAGAAACAAATCCCGGGTCAAACTGTCCGCGTTGGCCGGATTATGGGCATAGTCAGTGAAATCCCTGACCCCCCGTTCTGCCAGTAATTCTTCATCAATCAATTGGCGCCCTGTGAGTGCGGCGTCTTTTGTGGCCAGTACCTCGTAGGCGGCATCCGCCATAATCGCGGGCTTGCGGCTCTGCTCAAACATCTCGCGGTTGCCCACAGCAAATTCAATAGCAGCGGTGGCCACCAGGGTGCGCGGCCACAGTGTGGCCACACTGACACCGGCCTCGCGCAGCTCCTCCGCCAGGCCCAGGCTCAGGATCGTCATTCCGAATTTTGACAGCGCATAGGGGGCAAAAGGGCCCAGCCATTTGGGCTGAAGATTCAGTGGCGGGCACAGGCTGAGGATATGCGCGCTGCCCGATTTTTTTAAATAGGGCAGCGCCAGGTGTGCAGTCAGGTACACCGCGCGGCTGTTGATGCTCTGCATCAGGTCATAGCGCTTGGGGGGAGTGGAGGCCACGTTGGTCAGGCTGATCGCGCCGGCATTATTGACCACCGCGTCGATACCACCAAACTTATCCGCAGTCTCTACCATCGCTTCCTCTACCCGCTGTGCATCGCGTACATCCACCTGCAGGGCAAGGGCCTTACCCCCGGCATTTTCCACTTCCTGAGCCACCGAGTAGATGGTACCCGGCAGCTTGGGATGGGGCTGTGCGGACTTGGCGGCAATCACGATATTAGCACCGTCGGCAGCACACTTGAGCGCTATGGCGCGCCCTATGCCACGGCTGGCACCCGTGATAAAAATAGTCTTATCCCTCAGGGTCCCTGTGTTCTCAGTCAGGGTAATAAACTCTTCACTCACTTTTCTCAGCCTCCCGGTCAGTCACTGCGGAACCGTAGATTTTCTTGAAGATCGCCGGCATGCGCTTCGGCCTGCCAGTGGACAGCTCGATGCACACCATCCGCCACCGGGCCCGCAATACCTCAGCCCCATCGGCGGCACGAAAGACCTGAAAGCGGCGAATCACCTTCAGACACCCGTCCACATCAGTTAACCAAGTGCCAAATATCAGTTCATCCCCCTCTCTCGCCGCCAGTATATAATCATACTCACTTTGACGGATGGCCATTCCGCGGTCGAGTTCCTGATAATTCGTGACATCCAGACCCAGTGCTGTGCTGTGGGCCCAGGCAGTGGCCTCACACCAATGCACATATTCAGCGTTGTTGGCATGATGCAGACCATCAACATGGTGTGCACCCACAAGCACTTTTCGGATGAAGGGGTTCGGTAAATCCCATTGCACAGGCAACTCCCGACTGACTATCAGCAATTATTTACCGGCCACACGCTTGATCGTAAAGCCCAGGCAGCGAAGACGGTATTCCATTGGCTTGTCCTCTGATTAAAAGAGAACAACGGGGATAAAAAAAGGCCCCGGAGGGGCCTTTTTATCATGCGGGCAACCACTAAGCATCCGCTTGCGCCTGGGCACCCTCGGCCTGTTTTTGCGCCTGGTTCAAAGCCGTTGCGAACAGTGCATCGAAGTTGACCGGCGGCAGCATCAAAGCCGGGAAAGAGCCCTTGACAACGGCGTTGTCGATCACCTCACGGGCGTAGGGGAACAGGATTTGAGGACAGGCAGTATTTAGCGCCTGAGCCAGTTGCTGGCCCTCCAACCCTTTGATACCAAACAGGCCGGCCTGCTTCACCTCCACCAGAAAGGCAGTCTCCTCCTCCAGTTTGACGGTAATAGTGAGGGTCAGTGCCACTTCGTACAGATCTTCATCAATCTTGGCAGTCTTGGTATTCAACTCCTGGTTAACCTGTGGTTTCCACTGCTTTTTGAACACCTCTACACCCATTGGCGTCTCAAAAGAGAGGTCTTTCAGGTAGATACGTTGCATCGCGAATTGTACTTTCGGAGCCTCTGCATTTGCCGCCGCGCCATTTAGTTCTTCAGCCATGTTACCGCCTGTTCTTTATAAAAAAATTATTGATGCCTTCCATGAGAAAGACCCCGTAAGTAAGCCTCCAGATGGGGCCTACAAATACCGTTTCAAGCCCCGGATTGGATAATAAGCAAACACCGGCGGCCGCGAGTGGCCGCCGGCGCCAGCCTTCGTCAACTGGCGGCGGAAAGCAGGTCGTCGAGCTTGTGCCCTCGTGCAAGTGCCATCAACTCATCGCAACCGCCCACATGATAATCACCGATCCAGATCTGTGGCACCGAGCGTCGCCCGGCCAGGGCCGCCATTTGTGCACGCAGGCCCGGTTTGTTATCCACAGCGATCTCACGATAGGCCACACCCTTGTCGCTCAGCAATCGCTTGGCCCGGATGCAATAGGGACAGAAGCGGGTTGTATAGATGACTACTTCCTGCATTACTAAATTTCATCGAATGTCATTAATGCCATGGGTCATCCTAGCCCTGGCCCTTGACTAGAGGCAGGTTTTGGTTGCTCCACTCGCTCATGCCACCCTGGAGGCGGCGCACCTGGAAGCCCTTTTGTTTCAACAGACGCCCCGCAGGGCCCGCGTGTTGGCCCAATTTGTCCGCTACAATCACGACCTTGTCCTTCAAAGGCACCAGTTCGCCGAGGCGGTCGGAAAGCTCTCCATGGGGAATATGCACGGCGTCGACGATATGACCGGCAATAAATTCATTGCGGTCACGCACATCCAGCACCCGGGCCCCGTCACTGTTAATCAGCCTGGTCACCTCATGCAGGGATACCGGCACACCAGCCCGGTAGCGCTCACTGATAGCCAACGTATAGAGCAGAGCCACAAGCAGGCCGACCAGCAGCCACTGTTCACTCAAAAAGACGAAAAAATCCACTTCGCCCCCAAAATCCTTAGTGGTTATCGATATGGCGCGCCAGCGCCAAGGGTGGCGGGAGTATACACGATTCTGGCGAAATTCTAACCAGCTAAATGGTGTTGCCGCTGCCCTCGCATAGACTCTACAAAGCCATACTTGTGCAAATTGACATAGTGAAAGGGGGTCCTAACAGGTTAAAATCCGCGCCCACAGTACAAATTTTTGGAACAGGAAACCCGTTGCTATGGCCGTTTCGCAAGCCTCGCAAAAACGCCCTCTGGTCCTGCTGATTCTGGACGGCTTCGGCCACAGCGACAACCCCCGGCACAATGCGATTCACGCCGCGCATACGCCAGTGTGGGACAATCTCTGGGCAAACCGCCCCAAGACGCTGCTCCAGACCTCGGGTATGGCTGTGGGTCTACCGGATGGTCAAATGGGTAACTCCGAAGTGGGCCATATGACCCTGGGTGCGGGCCGTGTGGTCTACCAGAGTTACACCCGCATCAATAAGGCCATCAAGGACGGCGAATTCTTTCGCAACAGCGCCTATACCAGAGCGGTTGACAAGGCCATTGCCAACCAAGGCGCCGTACATATTATGGGCCTGCTTTCAGAGGGCGGTGTGCACAGCCACGAGGACCACATCGTCGCCATGGTGACCCTGGCCGCCCAGCGCGGTGCCCGATCCATTTACGTGCACGCCTTCCTCGATGGCCGCGATACACCGCCGCGCAGTGCCGAGTCGTCTGTTGCCCGCCTGATGCAGGTCTGCGACACCCTCGGCAATGCCCGCCTGGCCACCCTGGCCGGGCGCTACTATGCCATGGACCGCGATCAGCGCTGGGAGCGCACTGAATCGGTCTACGACATGCTGACCCTGGGTACTGCAGAGCACGAGGCCAGCGATGCCCTGGCGGGGCTAACCGCCGCCTATACGCGCGGTGAGAACGATGAGTTTGTCGCCCCCACACGTATCGGTGAACCGGCCCCCATCAACGCTGGTGATGCGCTGATCTTTATGAATTTCCGCCCGGACCGCGCGCGCCAGCTGACCCGTGCCTTTACCGACAAAGACTTCAGCGGTTTCAAGCGCAAAACCAGACCGGCACTGGCGGACTTCGTGATGACCACCGAATACGCCACTGATATCCATACCAGTTGCGCCTTCCCGCCGGAGACTCTGGAGAACTCCCTGGGCGAATACCTTTCCGACCGGGGTAAAACCCAGCTGCGAATCGCAGAGACGGAAAAGTACGCCCACGTGACTTTCTTTTTCAGTGGCGGTCGCGAGACGCCCTACCCCGGCGAGACCCGCGAACTGATCAAATCCCCGAATGTGGCTACCTACGACCTGCAGCCGGAAATGAGCGCACCGGAAGTGACCGACAAACTGGTGGCGGCCATCCAGAGTGGGGGAATCGACGCCATTATCTGTAACTATGCCAATGGCGATATGGTGGGTCACACCGGCGTCTTCGAAGCCGCAGTGAAGGCGGTAGAAGCCCTCGATCACTGTATTGGTCGAGTTGTGGATGCGACCCTGGCTGCCGGTGGCGAGGTGCTCATCACCGCCGACCATGGCAATGTAGAGGTGATGTTCGACACTGACTCGGGACAGGTGAGCACCCAGCACTCCACCCTGCCTGTACCGTTTGTCTATATCGGCACACGCAATGTACAACTGTGTGATGGCGGCAGTCTGGCGGATGTAGCGCCAACCATGTTAGCGTTGATGGGTCTGCCACAGCCGGCGGAAATGACTGGCCGCAGCCTGGTAAAAATGGACTGATGAAAACCCTCACTCTCTTTCTGATCACCCTGCTGTCACTGCCCGCCTGGAGCCAGGCACAGGGAGATCAACAGGCACGCCTCGCGGAAATCAAGCGGCACATCGAATCCCTGCAACAGGAACTCAACCAGGTGCGTGACCAGCGTGACCAGTTGCTCAAGGACCTGGAAGAAAACGAAAAAAGCATCTCCGGACTCCATCATCGCATTGATCAGATCAAGCGAGAGCTGCGCACTCGCTCGGACAAGCTGCGCGAACTCCAGCGTGAGCAGTTACAACTGCAGGAGACCCGACGAAGTATGCAGCGGCGGGTCGAGCAGGAGATCGCCGCCGCTTACCGACTGGGCCGGCAGGAACAGATCAAGCTCCTCCTCAACCAGCAAGACCCACAGAATATCGCCCGCCAACTTCGTTACCACGACTACTTCCTCCAAGAACGCACCCGTATTATCGACACCTATCTGCAAACCCTCGCCGCCCTCAAAACAGTGGCCAGTGACATCGAGCGCGCGCAGGCGACTTTGGGTGCAAAGCGCACGCAGTTGCAGGAACGCCAGCGCAGGCTGCACAGTGCCCAGCAAAACCGCAAACGCACTCTGGACAAACTGGTGGCAAGGCTCGCCGATGGCAATGGCGAGTTAAAACAGCTACAGGGCGACCGCGCGCGCCTGCAGAAGCTGATCGACGAGGTGGGCCGCGCCATTGCCTCTCTGGTCGGCCCCGGTGAGCAAAAGCCATTTGCGCGCCAGCGCGGCAGAATGCGCTGGCCGGTTGCAGGGCGTCGCACCAATGCGTTTGGCGGCCGCCGCACCAACGGCATTACCTGGAAAGGGGTCACCATCCGCGCCGCCGAGGGCGAGCCTGTTCGTGCCATACACCGGGGCCGCGTCGTGTTTTCGGACTATTTGCGCGGCCAGGGCATGCTGGTGATTCTCGATCACGGCAATGGCTATATGAGCCTCTATGCCCACAACCGGTCCCTCACCCGCAGTCTTGGGGAATGGGTGGAAAGCGGTGACACCATTGCCCGGGTAGGCAACAGTGGTGGTAACAGCCACAGCGCCCTCTACTTCGAAATCCGCCACCTCGGCAAGACTCTGGACCCCGCCAGTTGGTGTCGCAGCTGACCTGCACTCGGTGTGCTCGAAGCGCCCTGTAAGGCAGTTGGACACACTGCGACTAATCCCCTAGCACAGTAGAATTTGGCGCCCACTTAGAATCCCCGCCAACGCCTGCAGTCTACACTTTCGCAAAGCGGCGAAAAAACAAGGCAGAGGTCACAACAATATGTCCACCCCCAAGGCGCTGACCAGGTTTCTCGGTGCGGCCACCCTCACCATTCTGCCTTTACTGGGTCTGTGTGAGAGCGAAACACAGAACAAGAGCACTGCCGATAACGCGGCACGCCTGCCTCTTGAGGATCTGCGCAGCTTCGCCAAGGTCTTCGAGCAAATTCGCCAAGGCTATATCGAGGAAGTGGATGACCGCACCCTGCTGGAGTACGCCATCAAAGGCATGCTGCAGGGCCTGGACCCGCATTCCTCCTATCTGGATCGCCGCTCCTTCGATGACCTGCAAGCCAATACCACCGGTGAGTTTGCCGGTCTCGGCATTGAAGTGGGCATCGAGAACGACCGCATCACCGTTGTGACCCCGATGGATGATACTCCTGCTTCTCGGGCCGGCCTCAAGGCCGGTGACGTGATCCTGCGCCTGTCCGGGAAATCCACCAAAGGCGTCAGTCTCGACGAAGCGGTGGAATGGATGCGCGGCCCCAAAGGCACCAGCGTCACTCTGACGATCGCGCGCAAGGGCCACAAAGCGCCTTTTGACATCACCCTCAAACGGGATACCGTGCGCGTGCGCAGTGTGCGCAGCAGGATCCTCGACGAGGGCTACGGCTATGTGCGTATCAGCCAGTTCCAACTGGATACCGGTACGGATGTGGCGGAAGCACTGATCAAACTGCAAGACAAAGGCAAGCTCAAAGGTCTGATTATCGACCTGCGCAACAATCCCGGCGGTGTGCTGCAATCTTCGGTGGAAGTGGCCGATGCCTTCCTGGAAGAGGGCCTGGTCGTCTACACAGAGGGTCGCAGTGAGGCCGCCAGCCTGAGTTACTCTGCCGAACCCGGCGATCTGACCGAAGGCACGCCGCTGGTGGTGCTGATCAATGCCGGCTCCGCCTCGGCGGCGGAAATCGTCGCCGGTGCCCTGCAGGATCACCGCCGCGCAGTGATCATGGGGACTGGCAGCTTCGGCAAGGGCTCGGTACAGACTGTGATTCCCATCAACAGTGAGCGCGCTATCAAACTGACCACCGCCCTCTATTACACTCCCAATGGCCGCTCTATCCAGGCCCAGGGTATCACCCCCGATATCATCGTAGAGCGAGTTAAAGTGACCCGTTTGGAGGAGGCGGCACACCCGACTGAGGCAGATCTGGCCAGACACCTGGACAATGGCAATGGCGGTGCCGATCGCAATGCCGAAGCGCGCGCACGCACCCAAAAAGCATTCGATAACTGGCTGGACCGCGACAATCAGATCTTTGAGGCGCTCAACCTGCTCAAGGGCCTGAATCTCTACGCACACAGGGACAGAGGACTGCGCGCGCGTATTGCCCGCGCAGAAGAAAGGTTGTAACAGGCGCGCCACAGCCCTGCCACTTGCGTGCTCAGGCACCCAGCGGCACCACAGCGAGTTCGGGGCGCCGCCCAACGCCCTCTGCCACACACCAGAATATACCCGGCAAGCAGAAAAAAAGCCCCGGTGGCCACTCCCCGCGGGCGGCGGGATTACAGTCGCACTGCTATACCGGCGTTCCGCATAAACGCTTTGGCCTCAGCGATACTGTATCGGCCAAAGTGAAAGATACTCGCTGCCAACACGGCATCCGCACCGCCAGACAATACACCCTCCACCAGATGATCCAGATTGCCCACACCACCGGAGGCGATCACCGGCACGGGCACTGCCTCGGAGACCGCACGGGTCAGCGCCAAATCGAAACCGTTTTTGGTGCCATCCCGGTCCATACTGGTAAGCAGTATCTCCCCGGCACCAAAGCGCGCCATCTGCCCAGCCCAGGCCACCGCATCAATCCCGGTGGGCTGGCGACCGCCATGGGTGAAGGTCTCCCAGCGGTTGTCGCCCACCTGTTTGGCATCGATAGCAACCACCACACACTGGCTGCCGAAGCGCTCGGCAGCCTCGCGCACAAATTCGGGATTGCGCACCGCAGCAGAATTAATCGCGGTTTTGTCCGCGCCGGCATTGAGCAGATTGCGGATATCCTGCAAGGTGCGAACCCCACCGCCAACTGTCAGTGGAATAAAGATTTCGCGGGCTATCTTCTCCACTGTGTGCAGAAGGGTATCGCGCCGCTCGTGAGTGGCAGTAATATCCAGGAAGGTGAGTTCATCGGCGCCGGCCTCATTGTAGCGGCGGGCGATTTCCACCGGGTCACCGGCATCGCGGATATTGACAAAGTTCACCCCTTTGACCACACGACCCGCATCGACGTCGAGACAGGGGATTATACGTTTCGTCAGCGCCACTGTTATTCCCCCCGACTGCAGAGTCGCTGCGCCTCGCCCAGGTTGAGCTCGCCTTCATAGAGTGCACGACCGGTAATCGCACCGTAGATACCCCCGGCATCCAGCAGTTGCTGGATATCCCCGAGGCTGCCGATACCGCCGGAGGCGATGACGGGCACCTGCACTGCCTGCGCCACTTCCAGGGTGGCCTTGATATTGACACCCTGCATCATGCCATCGCGGGCAATATCCGTGTACACGATCGAGCTGACACCGGAATCGGCAAAACGCCTGGCCAGTTCACTGGCCTGCAGTCCGGATAACTCGGCCCACCCCTCGGTGGCCACCAGGCCATCTTTGGCATCGAGGCCAACAATAATGTGCCCCTCAAACTCGCGGCAGGCCTCTTGTACCAATTGCGGATTCTTCACCGCGGCAGTGCCGATAATGGCCCAGTTGACCCCGGCATTCAGGTACTGCTCTATGGTGTGCAAGCTGCGGATGCCACCGCCAATCTGCACCGGCAGATCCGGGAATTCGCTGGCAATAGCGGTGACAGCCTCTTCATTGACCGGGTTACCGGCAAAGGCACCATTCAGGTCCACAAGGTGTAAACGCCGTGCCCCTTGCTGCACCCAGTGCCGGGCGGTGGCCAGGGGATCGTCAGAAAACACCGTGGCACGGTCCATTTCACCCTGGCGCAGGCGCACGCACTGGCCGTCCTTCAAGTCAATCGCGGGAATTACAATCATGTTCTGTCTTTATATCTGCAGTCGTTGTTGGTGGTCTGAAAAAAGCCGTGGTGGTCAGGTGCGGCCATCCCAGTTGACAAAGTTGCTCAGCAGTTGCAGACCATCTCGGGCACTTTTTTCCGGATGGAACTGGGTGGCAAAGATATTTCCCCGCGCCAAAGCAGCAGCCAGGGGGATTCCGTATTCCGTTTGCCCCGCCACCTCCGAGTTATCGACAGCGGGCACATAATAACTGTGGACAAAATAGAAGCGACTGCGGTCGACAATACCCTGCCACAGAGGGTGTTTGCAGGTTTGCTGCACACAGTTCCAACCCATATGCGGGATCTTGAAATGCCGCCCTTGCGGAAGCTCCGGCAGATCGCCGCCAAAAAATTTTACCGGCTGTGAAAAAATATCCAGGCAATCGACCCCGTTATTTTCCTCGCTGTGGCGCATCATGATTTGCATGCCCACACAGATGCCCAGCACCGGAACACCGGCGGAGATGGCTTCTTTCAACAGGGGGGCAAAACCCGCCGCCTCGAATCCCGCCATACAGTCGCGAATGGCCCCCACGCCGGGCACCAGCAGGTGCCCAGCACTTTGAGCCTGCTCCGGAGTGGTTGCCAGTACCACCTCGCTATCCGGCGCCACCTGATTCAGGGCACTGGCCACCGAGTGCAGGTTGCCCATGCCGTAATCGAGTACCGCAACTTTCCCCATCACAACACCCCCTTGGTAGAGGGCATGGTACCCGCCATACGCGGATCTGGGGCCAGCGCCATGCGCAGGGCGCGGCCAAAGGCCTTAAACACCGTTTCCACTTGGTGGTGAGCATTGTGGCCACGCAGACAGTCGATATGTACCGTCACCAGGGCGTGGTTTACAAACCCCTGGAAAAATTCGTAAAACAGTTCCGTGTCGAAATGACCAATACGTCTCTGGGTAAAAGGGACCTCCATCACCAGACCGGGACGCCCGGAAAAGTCGATCACCACCCTGGAGAGGGCCTCATCCAGGGGCACATAGCTGTGGCCGTAGCGGGTAATGCCTCTCTTGTCCCCCAGCGCCTCGGCAATGGCCTTGCCGAAGGTGATCCCGATATCCTCCACGGTATGGTGATCGTCAATATGTGTATCACCGTCACAGGTGATATCCAAGTCAAGCATACCGTGGCGGGCAATTTGATCGAGCATATGCTCAAGAAAGGGGACCCCCGTTACAAACTGGCCATGACCCTGGCCATCCAGATTCAGGTTGACACGTATCTTGGTTTCCAGGGTGTCACGGGTGACGTTTGCCTTGCGCATTGAGGGCGATCCTATTTTGAGCGTTAAGACGAAGGGCGCAAATTATAGGACGAATAGCACCTTCTGTGGCCCACCGGTGGCAAATGAAACTTGATTCACAGCGCCGTGCAAATATCATAGGCCCATGGTTAGTCATAAACGCCGAAAATCCCATTACTGGGCCAGCCTGTTCCTGCTACTCGCCCTGGTAGCCGCACAGCCGCTGTGGGCGGAACATTTCCACCTGGATAACAGCCAGGTAGAGGTGTGTGACCTGTGCTGTATGCAGATGCCCGCAGCACTTGCCAGCGAGTTCCCGCCCATTCAGGCAAAGCCTGAAAGCCACGAAAACCAGCCCACTGCGGCAATACCACACAATCGCCAGCCAGAGCGCCAGAGCGCACGCGCGCCGCCCCCCTTCCTGTCACCCAGCTAATCCAAATTCACCACTTACTTTGCTTGAAGGAGGCAAACCTTGCCCTGTGCGGTAGTGTCCTCCAGTGACAGGAATAAAACCAATGATCAAATTCAATACTTTGGCCCTGGCTATCGCCAGCCTCGCCACACCTGCAGTTTATGCCGCACAAGAAAACACTCCCCCCCTGGAAGAGGTCAGTGTGACCGTATCCCCGCTGGACAAGCCCGCAGATGCCGTGGCAGCGCCGGTCTCCATCCTCTCGGGCAACGCCCTGCGCAGTGCCGCCTCCGCCACACTGGGCCAGACTCTTCAGGACCAGCTCGGAGTGGCAAATGCCTCCTTTGGCAGCGGCGTGGGACTGCCCGTGATCCGCGGGCAGAGCGCCAACCGGGTAAAGATCCTCAGCGATAACCTGGATGTGGCGGACGCTTCCAACACCAGCTCCGACCACGCCGCCAGTATCGAACCCCTACTGGCTGAGCGTATTGAGATCCTGCGCGGCCCCGCCGCCCTGCGCTACGGCAGTGGTGCGATCGGCGGTGTGGTGAATGTTATCGACGGACGTATCCCCACGGTAGTCCCCCAGGAACTTGAGGGTGCGCTGGAGCTGCGCCACAACACCGCCGACAGCCTGGACGCCTCCGTCTTTCGTTTGGGTGGCGGCACCGGGCAGCTGGCCTGGTATCTGGATGGGGTCTACCGGGAAAATGGCGATACGGAAATTCCCGGCCTCGCTATCCTGGAGCGCGGCGATGCGCATGAGGAACATGAGGAACATGGCGAAGACGAGCACGAGGAAGAATTCAATACCAATGGATTTGTGGGCAATACCAATGCCCGTGCCCACAGTTACAGCGGCGGAGTCTCCTGGATCACCGACAGCGGCTATGTGGGCCTATCGGTAAACCGCCTCAAAAACAACTATGGCATCCCGCTGGGTACCCACGAACACCACCACGAAGATGAAGAGGACCACGAGGGCGAGGATCACGACGAACTTGAGCACGACGAGCACGGCGAGCCGGAAGCGGTGCGTATCGATATGGCGCAGACCCGCTACGACCTGAAAGGGGAGCACCGTTTCGACAGTGATAACTGGGACAAGCTGCGCGTGCGTATCGGTTACAACGACTACGAACACACGGAACTGGAGGGCGGTGTGCCCGGCACCCGCTTTACCAACCAGGCCTGGGAGGGACGCGTGGAACTGACCCACGACAGCGGCGGTGAATGGCGCGGCGCCTACGGGCTGCAACTTATGGACAAAGATTTCGCCGCTATGGGTGGTGAAGAGGCATTTATCCAGCCTTCGCGCACCCGCAGTGCCGGTGCCTTCGCGATGAAGGAGCGGGCCTGGGACAACTGGCACCTGGACTTGGGCGCGCGCCTGGAGCGGGTAGACATCGACCCGCAAAGCGGCAGTGAGCGCGACTACTCACTGCTGAGCGCCAGCAGCACGCTCCAGTACTTCTTCGCCGACCACCAGCACCTCAGTTTCGGTGCCACCCGCTCAGAGCGTGCGCCGGTAGCAGAGGAATTGTTTGCCGACGGCGCTCACCTGGCCGAGTTCCGCTATGTGCTGGGCAATAGCGACTTGGACAAAGAGGCTGCAATCAACTTTGAACTGGGTTATCACCACCACAATGGACAGGCCAAAGGCTGGCACGCCTTACAGTTTGAGGCCAGTCTTTTTTACAACCGTATTGGTGACTACATCTACGCAAAAAATACAGAGGATTTCAAAGAGGAGTTACCGGTTTACCAATACACCAATCGCGATGCGACTTTTTACGGCGCAGAGGTGTCCGCCACACTGCCCCTGCGGGAAACACTCTACCTGACCCTGTTCGGCGATATGGTCCGTGCCCGCTTTGACAACACCATTGCCGGCGAGAGTTCCTATGTGCCGCGCATGCCACCTCTGCGGGCCGGCCTGGCCCTAGGTGCGGACTATGACCGGTGGGGCTGGGAATGGCGCACGGTACAGGCGGCTGACCAGGACCGTGTTGGCCCCTTTGAAGAACCCACCGATGGCTACACCCGCATGGACCTGAAGGCCCATTACAATTTCACTATCGGCGGCAGCGATGCGGTGTTCTTTGCCAGCGCGCACAACCTGCTCGATGAGGAAATACGTTACTCCACCTCCCTGTTGCGGGACTTTGCGCCAGCTCCAGGTCGCAGCTTTGAGGCGGGCGTACGGTTTATTTTCTGATAGACAACTGCTTCAATGGCCCCGCGGCGCGCTCAGCCCCGTGGGGCTGCATCTCCTACACTTCCCGCATAAGCTCATTGCAGAGAGCGCGGGAACCTCGGGCCACGCCGCAACATCCGCACGGTCGGCACACGCGACCCGCCCTCATGTGAACAAACAGGGACAACCCTCTCCATGGCCTGGATCAAGCGCACCTTTATCGCCCTTTTGATCATTTTCCTGCTGCTCGCCGGCGCAGTTGCCTGGCTGCTGGTGGGCCTCGATGTAAACCAATACAAGCCCCAATTTGAGAAGCTCGCCGCCAAACAGGGCATTGCCCTCAAACTCGACGGGGATATCAGCTGGCAGCTCTGGCCGCAGCTGGGCCTGCAACTGAGCGACGTACAGCTGGCCCCGCTGCAGCTTCCCCGGGAAACACTGGTGCGTGCGGAGCGTATCGCCGTGGGTGTCGCCCTCAAACCCCTTCTGCAGCGCCGTATAGAGGCCCGGGAAGTTGTGCTGGTGGCACCGCAGATCGAATTCTCCGTGGACAGCGAAGGGCGCAGCAACTGGCAACGGGTCAGCCAGGCGCTGGAAGCACAGCGCAAGCTGCCCCCCAAACTGGATATCCCCAAACACACGCAGCAGCCCGCCCAGCAGAGCATACAATTCAGCCTGGAAAAACTGCGCATCCAGCAGGGCCTTGTCGCCTATCGCGATGCCCGCACCGGCAGGGAATTCAAACTGGCAGATTTGCGCGTCACTGCCGACAACCTGATTCCCGGGGGCGAGACAGGACAGCTCAGCGCCGACGCCGAGGTACGCGGCAGCAGCCTGCAGGCCCCCTTGAAGCTGCAACTGGAGAGTACCCTCGCTCTGGATGAAAGTCTCAACGGACTGCGCCTGCAGCCCCTGCAGCTGGGTTTTGCCGCTGACAACGGCGCCAGAGCCACGGTACACCTGCGCGGTTACTTGCGCCGTGACAACAGCAATCAGCCCTGGCGGGTGCAAATGAACCTCAACGCCAGTGCTGACCCCCTGCGCCCCTGGCTGGCGTTGACCGAAACGGCATTTACCCCCCGTGACGATACCGCCCTGCAAAAACTCAGTATCGAGGCCAGTATCGAGGGCTCGGAACAGAAACTGGACCTGACGCCCTTGCAACTGCGGCTTGACAGCACTGCCTTCAGTGGCAGTGCCCAGGTGCGCAATGCCGAACTGCCGGGCCTCGACCTGAGCCTGCGCGGCGGAACTTTTAACCTGGATAACTACCTGCCCTCCCCGCCAGAAGAAAATGCCGGGGAGACACAAGCGCCTGAGGCTTCCCGGGCGGCCAAGCAGATTCAGCCCGCCCCCAAGGCCCACACGGTACAGCCCGCTGCGTCAGCCCGCATTGGAAAAGGGACCCGGCAGGCTACCACAGAGCCCCTGCCCCTCAGCGCCCTGCGCGGCTTTACCGCCAATATCAGCCTGGCCCTCGACCAGTTGCACGCCGCCGGTCTGCAACTGGTCAGCCCCGAGCTGCAGCTCACCGTGGACAACGGTCTCTACCGCCTTCAGAAGCTCAGCGCCAGTATTTACGGCGGCCAACTCGATACCAATGGTGAACTCAACGCGCGCGCGCAGTCCGCCGAAGCCCAGGTGCACGGCGGCCTCACCGGGGTGGATCTCGGCAAGGTACAGGAGGCCCTCTTCCCCGACAGGAAAGTGCAGCTGGCCGGCGCGGCCAGTCTCAACTGGGACGCACTCACCAAGGGCAAAACCAGCAGAAGCCTGCAACAAAACCTGCGCGCCTCTGCGGTGCTCTCCAGCAGGGAGCTGTCCATTGCACCGTTCAATCTGGAGAAGGGCCTGTGCCAGCTTTTCAGCTATGCGGAAAACACCCCGATGCCGAATCGGGACTGGCCCGCCAAAACCCATCTGCAGGATTTGCGGGCTACGATCACGATCAAAGGTCAGGAGGTGAAAGTAGGCGATCTACTCGCGGGCATCGAGAATATTGCCTTGACCGGAGACGGCACGGTAAATCTGAAAAGACAGAACTTCGATTTCGCTCTAGGTCTCTCCCTGGTGGGCCAAAACACCTCTGCCGACGGCTGTACGGTAAAAAATCCGCGCTTGCGCAATCGCCCACTGCCACTGCGATGCAAGGGCCAATTCGACGATATTGATATCGGCACCTGCAAACCCGACAGCCGCCGCCTGGACGATTTGTTGCGCGAAGAACTGAAGTACAAAGCCAAAAAGAAATACGGCGAAAAAGTGGAGGAAAAGGTCGACGAACTGAAAGAAAAACTGAAAAATCTCTTCGGTCGCTGATTGAAACCGCACCGGGTCACACCCGGTGCACATTCCAGGTATTCACACCGCCCAACCGCACAGTAATCCATGACACCCAAGCAGTTCCAAAATGCCATTCTCAAATGGTTTCACAAACACGGGCGCAAGGATCTGCCCTGGCAGCAGGACATCACCCCCTACCGTGTCTGGGTTTCGGAAATCATGCTGCAACAGACCCAGGTCAGTGCAGTGATTCCCTACTATGCACGCTTTATGAACAGCTTCCCCACCCTGCAAACCCTGGCCAACGCACCTCTGGAACAAGTGCTGGCCCACTGGAGCGGCCTCGGATACTATGCCCGCGCTCGCAATCTGCACAAATGCGCGCAGACCGTACAGGATCAATACAATGGCGAGTTCCCCCGCAACCTGGATGCCCTCACCGGGCTCAGCGGTATCGGCCGCTCCACCGCCGGCGCCATTGCCAGCATCAGCATGGGGATGAAGGCATCGATTCTGGATGGAAATGTGAAGCGGGTGTTGGCCCGCTATCACGCTGTGGAGGGCTGGCCCGGTCGCACAGCAGTCGCCAACAAACTCTGGCAATTGGCCGAGACCTATACCCCCGACACCCAGGGTAACCTTTACACTCAGGCCATCATGGACCTGGGCGCCACTCTTTGTACCCGCTCCACACCAAACTGCCACGGCTGCCCGCTAAAGAAATGCTGCAGGGCCCATGCCCAGGGCAATCCCCAGACGTATCCTCACAAGAAGCCGCGTCAGCAAAAACCCACACGTAGCGCCACCATGCTGCTGCTGGAATACGCTGGCCAAATCTATCTGGAGCAGCGCCCTGCCAAAGGCATCTGGGGCGGCCTCTGGTGCCCGCCCCAGTCTGACGACACCCAGGACTGGCTCAATCAACGGCGCTGGCGCGCCAGCACAATTCAGCCTCTGCCACCGCTGCGCCACACCTTTACCCATTTCCACCTGGATATTTCCCCGGTGTGGGTACAGCTCGCCAAAGCCCCCACACAAGTAGCAAAACGCGGTGTCGGCTGGTATAAATTGCGCAACTTGAATCGCCCTCGCGCCGCTCAGGAGGTAGGGTTGCCCGCACCAATCGTTAAGCTGGCTAAACAGCTACTTGCACTGCGGGCGCCCCTGCTGACCACGACCGACTGACAACCAGGAGGAATCCATGTCCAGAACCGTATTCTGCCGCAAATACCAACAAGAGCTGGAGGGACTGGACACCCCCCCCTTCCCTGGCCCCAAGGGTATGGATATTTTTGAACACGTCTCCAAAAAAGCCTGGCAGGAGTGGCTGTCTCACCAGACCATGCTGATCAATGAAAAGCATCTGAACATGATGGAGCCGTCCAGCCGCACCTACCTGAGCGAACAGATGCAGAAGTTTCTAAGCGGTGGGGAGTACGATCTGGTGGAGGGTTACGCCCCCCCAGAGGGCCCCTAACGGGGCTGTGAAAACCGCCCCCGGCAAGGAAAAACTTTTTACAATCAAGGCATTGACTCCGGCCTTGGGAGCAGGTTTAATACGCGCCTCGCGGCCCTTGGGGGACCCGTGAGGATCTCAATGCCCAGATAGCTCAGTCGGTAGAGCAGGGGACTGAAAATCCCCGTGTCGGTGGTTCGATTCCGCCTCTGGGCACCATGCCTGAAACCCGCGCCAGCGCCAGCTTTCGCGGGTTTTTCAATTTTTGGGTAGATCTCTTTCTTGGCGTTATAAAGACGCTAATGTGTCAACAAAGCGCCAACGCAATATTCACTCCTCACCCTCTGAGCAGATTTGTTCCAAAACCTCCTTACTTTGCGGAAAACCCCGTGGTTACTAGCTTTCAGCCATTTTGGCCTGTGAAAAACCTCTTCACATTTATTCAAAACTCTTCATTTTGTGAAATCCCAAAAATCGCTGCAACCCACGGCTTGCGTGGGTTTGCGGAGTTTTCCAATTTCACTGGGTAAAGAAAAGCTCAAAGCCGGCAGGCGTGGGGAGGGGCGTGATAAACCTTCACCGCTGGCGGCAAAATACCATGAAGAGAATTGAAATCAGGAAAGGTCCAGCGGCTCGCCAGTGTAGTGCGTAGAAGTCGCCCTTTCCACCGGCCGCACCGACAGCGGATGACCGGCGTATTCAATATGCGGATGCAGGTAGGGTCCAAAGGAGGCGATATCCTCTCCTCCGCTGAGCCAGTCCTGCACAAAGTCCTGATCGGCCCGCGCGACCATGGGCAGGGATTTATCGTGATATCTCCTGGTCCTGGGATGGGTCGCAATGGTGATGATGGAACAGCTCAACCTGTCGCCCCAGGTCTTATACAGCCCGCAAAAGAAAAAGGGTTCCCCATAACTAAATTTAACCGGATTCTTGGCATGCAGGCTTTCGACCCAGGCAGTGGTGGGGATCAGGCAGCGGGATTTGCGGTACTCGGGGCGCTTGTCCAGCTTCTGCCAATTGTCGCCGTCGCGCTCCATATACAGGTGCCAGATTGCAGTTTCAACTGATGGCTCCCCATGCCTGGCAGTGACAATGGAAACCCTCTGGGTGGGCCGTCTGCGGCGGCCATACAACTTGCGCTTCGGATGGTGTACTCCATACTCCTTTAGGAAGCGCTCCATACCGGCGTGATCATCCACATCGAATACACTACACATCTGTGCCAACCCCTTTACCAGATTTCCTTATTTGAGTCTTTTTCCCAGATCCTATGTTAGCCGGAATCTCTCGTGAGCAATGCCATTTTCTTCTTCCAGATTCATTTGCACTACCAATCCCCAAATAAATCTTGAAAAAAGCTCAGCCCCTTCGGGATTGTATCTTACTGAATCCATTAGGCACGAAACAATCAACCATAAAAAATGTCCTAACGTTTATGGCGATGATCGGCCTTTGCTTAGATCAAGAGACATGCTAATAGTGATGTAAATCATAACTTTGTGTGTCTAACGACAGTGACTTTTATGGGGTGTCGACATCTTCATAGAGAGGCTTGGCCATCTCCTCCCAGTCAATAACGGCATCGCTGGTGAGGTTTTCAAACTCTAATATACCGAGAGCATCATATTTATCGCGGAATGATTCCGGTAGCAAGCCGATACGCTTAAGATTAGGCACGATTCGGGTAAAGAGTAGTTTTCTAAAATGAACCATAATATCCGACTTCAAAATATGGCTTCTTGCCGCCTCGACATCCCAGCCAAAATGTTCGAAGACATCGGTGGCAATCAGTCTCTCACGCATGACACAACAGGCTTCATAGGCAAATTTAGCACGCTCTTCTTTCTTTTGTTCGCTCAGTGATTGTACAAACGCTTCTAAATAATTAACGCCAAAGGAGACATGACGTGCTTCATCGCGGAGCACCAAATGAATGATATTTTTTAACAGCGGATCTCTGCAGGTAATTTTGACAGTATTGAAAGCGGCGAGGGCAAGTCCTTCAATAATGATCTGCATACCGATAAACTTTAAATCCCAGCGTGGGTCGGTAAGAATCTTATCGAGCAGCAGCTTGAGAGGCTTATTGACCGGATAGCGGATAGCCACTTTGTCATTAAGATATTTGGCAAAGACCTCTACATGGCGGGCTTCATCAAAGGTCTGAGAGGCGGCGTAGAGTTTGGCTTCATAGGTCGGGGCGCAGGAGACCAGTTGCGAAGCGACCAATAAGGCCCCTTGTTCGCCATGGAGAAACTGCGACAGCGTCCAGGCTTGGTTGTGCCAGCCAAAACGGAGCTGCTCTTCACGGGATAGGGCTAGAAAATCGGGGTAGTCGCTATAGGGATTAAACTCCTTTTCCATTGGGGGTTCTGTTTTATCGAGCTCTATAGCCCAGTCGACATCGATAGAAGCGTTCCAATTGAGCCGTTTACCCAATTCGTAAAGCTTACGAATACGATTGTCGGCAGAGTCGTAGTCCCAGTTGTAGGATCCGGTTAAAGGGGTATTAAAGATTTCGACAATACTGTCAATATCTTCTCCTGTTATCTGTGGTCTTGAGTCTTCAATGATGTTATTGGGCGCTGTATCTACATATTCAATAGCCATGATTATCCTTTATCCATTGTCCCTAGAAAGCCGTTAACGTGAACACTGTATTTTATACACCTCTTTTAAGCTTATTTAAAGCTTCTGCAGCCTCAATATAGTGAAGTAATTTAGTGTATTCCTGCCAAACTGTTTACACCCCTGACTCACCATCCCCGTTGCGCCTGCAGATTCTGGCCTATCTTGATCACCTATTTTGTTTTTATTTGATCAGCCATTCGGGTTTCGTTCAATTTTGATATTGTATGCTGCAAAACCAAATTTTCGTATTTCTTAGGGTAGAGTTGGAAATCCATGATTTCATTCTTTTAGATTGACATCATATGTAAGCGGTAAATAAACCGCATCCTTTTCTAGGGCCTGTTCACACTAAATCCTGTATAATCCCCTCATGGAAATTACAGCGCAACAATACAAAATTATCGAAGATTTTCTGCCCCTTCAGCGCGGCAATGTGAAAATATCCAACTTACAAGTGCTGAACGCCATTCTTTACATAGCCGAGCATGGTTGCAAATGGCGAGGTCTGCCGAAGAAATTCGGCCGTTGGCACAGCGTCTACATGCGGGCGAATCGTTGGGCCAAGCAAGGTGTACTGGATAGGGTCTTTCTGGCCCTCCAGGAAAATAATGTGATCAATATCCAGGTCGATCATATCTCTCTTGATTCTACGGCTGTTAAAGTTCATCCAGATGGCACTGGCGCGTTAAAAAAAACGGTCCTCAATCTATCGGCAAATCACGAGCAGGATGGACCACCAAGATTCATATGGTTGCAGCCGACCACAACCGCGCCGTAGTATTTTCTCTGTCACCGGGGCAGGCTGGAGACGCTCCGGAGGGCCGAAAGCTGCTGAAAGGCCTTGAGAACTGCGGTTGGGATGGTGCCAAAGTGATCATGGACAAGGCCTACGAGGGTAATGAAACCCGGCAGTTGGTATTCGATCTGGGCATGGAACCTGTCGTGCCACCGAAGAGTAACCGAATGAGCACCTGGAAATACGACGTGGAGGCGTACAAAAAACGAAATGAAGTGGAGAGGCTGTTTCGACGCCTGAAGGGCTTCAGAAGAATTTTCTCTCGTTTTGACAAACTGGATGTCGTTTTCACATTTTTTATTCACTTTGCGCTTATTGTCGACACTTTAATTAGTGTGAACAGGCCCTAAGAGGAATATAGTTCATGTACTACTTACCCTTCCCTTCTATCTTCATATTGAGCTGGGTATTTACCTCTTACTATCGGCCTTGCTCTGCATATCTCGATACCTGATAAACATTTCAACTGTAGCAACTTAGACATGATACTCCTTTATCCCCACCAAACAAACAAGGAGATTTCATTATGCCTTTAAATAAAAAGCGGTTTCAAACTTCGATGACCGATGAAAATGATAATGACGACAAGAGCCCGTATGTAAGCCGGGGCCAAAAGGCTGGTGATAAGCAAACCCCACCAGACCGCGACAAACCGGAGCCCGATAAGGATTAGCGTCTTTTCTTCAGGTAGCGTACTTCCACATACCTGACTTCCCGGCTGGAGATGTAGTTCAAGTTGTCTCCCCAGCTATCGCTGCGCACAAATTTCACTTCCTTCCCATCTTTCCAGTCCGATTTTTTTCAGGTTTTCATAGAGGGCAATATTTCCGAGCTGATCCGTCTCAAAAAGTCACACCACTGTATTGTCAAAATCCTGCACCACATCACAATACAGCTTTGTCCCGTTCATCAGGGTCACAGCCACTTGCTAAGGCTAGATACCGGTATCCTGCTGCAAGCGGTTCCACAGAGCTCCCTGGCCATTATCGGTTATAAGTCTCAGCCAATAGAGTATTTCAAAGTACCATTTCCGACCCCCATCTCCGCCAAAGCAGCCCCACTGCTCAGCAGGCGCTGACCGCGGCCAGCATCGCAGTGAAAAAAGTCTCTCTCCATAGCATCAACACATAGTAAAACACCAGCCATCCGATCAGGCCGTATACCAGCATGCTGTAAAGCAATTCACCCTTGCGCTCCCCTTACCTGAATCCCTGGTTAGCCACAGTATAACCGATATAATCGGTCACAAAGCGCAGCACGGCAGCCAGGGTGACATAGCGTTGAACCAGCGCGACACTCAGTTCGCGGCAGTGCAGTATCTGACGGGAGTTACCCACTTCGGTGCAATGCACCACACAGCCGGTAAAAAACCGACAAGGCCAGCAAGTCAAATTCTGGCTTCAGCCGAGCGGGCAAAACAATCGGTATAAAATTCATCACATGACCCACTAGCTATCCTACAGGCTTTGCAAACAGCACTATAAATAACATGGCAACCCCGATTGCTGAAAAGCCAAGACGATAGAGATTATTTGGTGCAATAATCAGTGCGATCAGGCACTGCAAAAAATAGTAAAATGCAAAGGCTTTTGAAGCCAGTGCTAGAATTTCAAAGGTGTCCGCTGACCAAGTTAAAATAATCGCCAAAATCCCTATTGAAAGATAGATTAACTTCGGATGGATTCTTTTTTGAGATACTTCCGTAACATTACCTTGAGTCGCTATGGTATCTGCTACCGCAGCGGAAAACTGGCTTAGCAATGCGGCACTCACAACTCCGGCTGACAAGAAAGGTATCGCTGTATAAGTGACCAATTTAATCAAAAGATTATCCGCGTACTGACCACCCAACTCGGGAATAAGTGGTATCGCGAGGAATACAAATGCAATGTAGATAGTCGAGGAAACAACCTGAGACCAGCGTGAACTCCACACACGAAGGCCTGCATCATAGCTGTTTCCAAGAAAACGGGGGGTTTCAAAACCTTGAACAACAATTAAGGCACCACCTACAACCGTTGCCATCTCCCACCAGCTTGCCGTTGGTGTGGGAATACTTTGTACTCCCTGCTGAATACTGGCGAGATCATATTGAATAAACCCAAGAATAATAACAACGACCAATGCGAGCGTTGTCATCAAAGACCATGTTTCCAGGAAATTCAACGTCCCCAATCCGCGTGTCAAAGCGACAATGACTATAGAGACAATGACAATGGTGGTGGATATATCTTGGAATAACTGAGAAGTAAGATTGAAGCCAGCCAGCAAAAATGATGAGAGTATTTGTAAATACAGGGTAATTGAAATGATATAGGCAACGGATATTGACACATCAGAGATGCGGTCTAGTGATGAGACCAGCGTATTTTGGCCTTTTTCGATTATTGGTTCCGCATGTTGAATATTAAAACGAATCGCTGTTCCAACAGCATACGCCAAAGATGTCACTACGATAATGGCTATCCCCATCCCGTTGCCTGTGGCTGTGGCCAGTACCGGTAAAATTACCAGGAAACCACTCCCAAAAATTGAAGCAAGGGGTGTGGCCAGAAGATTCATGCGAATTTTAGCAGTTGATTGATTACTGATGAGCAGGTTCGAGGCAGACGTATTCATGTGAATCCTTTGTGATGCTTGTTTTTGTGAATGCCTATTCATTCATAGATTGGAAGGCTATTTAAACAATCTGGGAATTGCCCAGAAAGATCGCTTACATTCTTGAAAAAACAACGATAAAGTGAAGAAGTTGGCCAGTTTGTTACCAGATCTCCGGAGCATCGCCTTGTTTTCCATCTCATCAAATAAACTATCCTTACAGATTCACCGTTCGCGTTAAATTCCAACCGATGTATGCCATGTTAAATACACCACCTTGCTCCTATCCTCATACTTTGATAGGGTTGAGTGAGCCCACAGTTTTGCACCGGCCAAATCCCTCCTCGATACACTTCCCCCATTTTCATATCGGGAACCTACTCCACATGTCAGTTGGTCCGCCTGTCAATGACCAAACCACTGCGATACTTGTCATTGCATGACACGGGCAGGGCTACAGTCATTCTGCAGCAGGAGTCGAAAAACTCATGAGTGATGATATTGTGCTTCCGACGGTATGCGTTTTGACAAAATTGGTCTCAACCAGTAAGAACAGAAGCAGATTTAAGAGGTTTTCTTCGCCTCAAAGTTATCCTCGCGGAGACAGTCAAGAGCACTTCGCTCTCTGGTGAGATTATACTTAACTTCAGTGAATTCTAACACTGCCTACTCCTTTCTAGCTCAGCACATTAGCAGTTTTTCAGAGACAGCTTCTACTTTAGAAGAATTGAAGAAATTTTTTTACAGGAATTTTCCCGACAGCTGTATTTTGTCTGCAGTAAATTCCCGCTCCAACAAGTTGAATCATCCCGAGTTTGTCGGAGGCAATTTGATTTGAGTCATGCCGCTTGGGCAGACTCGGTTTGTTGATAATACAGGTTTTCGTATTCAGCTGGAGGCATATCGCCAATTGGCCCAAGAATGCGGCGATGGTTAAACCAGTCGACCCAGGTCAAGGTTGCATGTTCAACCTCATCCAGCCCTTTCCAGGGACCTGCCCTGTGGATGACCTCCGCCTTGAATAAACCGTTGATGGTTTCTGCCAGTGCGTTGTCGTAGGAGTCGCCGACACGGCCGACTGACGCCTGAAAACCCGCCTCACTAAGCCGTTCGGTATATCGAATTGACAGGTACTGACTACCTCGATCACTGTGATGGGTAACGCCACGGGGCTTACCTCGTGCTCAGAGTGCCTGCTCCAGAGCATCAAGCACAATGTCGGTTTGAAGGCTCTTTAATACGCGCCAGCCAACAATGTGGCGGGAGAATACGTCGACAACGAATGCGATATAAACAAAACCAGACCAAGTTGCAACATAGGTTATGTCGGCCACCCAAAGCTGGTTGGGGCGCTCTGCCGTAAACTCGCGATTCACCAGATCCAGCGGCTTATCGGCCAGCTCATCCGGGATAGTCGTAACGCAACGTTTGCCTCTTCGAACACCTTCCAATTGCAGTACCTTCATCAGCCGTTCAACTGTGCAGCGGGCGACCTTTACGTCTTCACGGTTAAGCTGCTTCCAGACCTTGCGTGCACCATAGACGCGGTGGTTTTCTTCGTAGATCCGCTGGATCTCAGGCTTCAGCTCATCGTCACGTTGAGCGCGCGCACAGCGTTGCTCTGAATTGGCCTGTAGATGCTTGCAGCGGTAAAAGGTCGACGGTGCAATCGGCAGAACCTCACAGATTGACTCGACACCGTGCGCCTCACGTTCCTGGTCAATGAGTGCCACCATTACTTCGGTTTGCGGTCGAGCTCCGCCTGGGCGAAAAAAGCGGCAGCCTTGCGCAAGATCTCGTTAGCGCGCTTCAGCTCGCGGACTTCGCGCTCCAGCTCTTTGAGACGGGCCGTGTCGCTGCTGGTGGTGCCAGGCCTAATACCATTGTCGACTTCCATCTTGTTGACCCATGATCGTAGGGTCTCGGGTGTGCAGCCGATCTTGGAAGCGATAGATGTGATCGCTGCCCAGCGTGATTGGTGCTCGTGCTCGCTGGTCAATACCATGCGAACTGCGTGCTCCCGTACTTCGGGAGAGTATCCAGGTCGTTTGCTCATTGGCTAATTCTCTCAAGAAAGTTAGCCTCCGAGAAACCCGGGGGGATTCAGGACTAACATCTCAGCAGGAACTGAGACAGCATAGAAAAAGGCAACAATCTTGAAACCTTACCTTTACAAAGCTGCAAAATTATTAGATAGTTTTGCTACTATGAGGAGCGCTTCAAATGGTTTCGGTACAAGCTTTTAGGTCGATTTCCCGTGCTGTTGACGTTTTACCCAGCCCTAACAACGACCAAGCATGAAAAACCATCCAAGCTATTCATCCCCAATGATTCTGCCTTAACCATAATCAGGAAATTTTATGAAACTTATGCAAAGAGTATTATTTTTATCTTTAGTCGCTGTAACCTTGGGAGCATGCACCAGCTATCCACTATTAAATATTCAAGACCGAATTGTACCCAGCCGCATAGATGGTTCGTCACAAACTAGAGATTCCGTTAAACAATCAATTATTGCTGGTTGCATTGTAAAAGGATGGTCTTGCCAGGAAGTTTCTCCAGGTCAAATTTTGGCCTCAATTGATATAAGAAAACATCATGCTGAAGCTAACATCAATTACGACAATGATAGTTATAGCATCACCTATAAAGATAGCAAAATGCTTGATTATGATGGCCAACGAAAAACCATCCACAGAAGTTATAACCGCTGGATAAACAACCTCAACAGCGCGATAATTAAAGAAATGTCACGCTGAAGTTGACCCATGGCTCAACTTTTCAATTGGTTGGGCCAACTAAAAATTCAAATTATACACAGCATCACTAGTTATAAATCTTATCCTATTGTATTTTTCGCGAAATTTAACAAGCCCAAAAGTAGTATTTTCTAAACGCCACTTATTATTTGCCCCTTTATAATTTTCATAAAAATCAAATAGTTAATGTATCGCGGTTTCAAGTAATAACTGCAATTTCACTACACGGCAAGCAAATCTGCCCGCTGCCCCATAAATAGTTCGTTTGGTGATCGACCGCCCCATGTCTTTCTCGGACGGTTGTTAAGTCGATCCATCACTGCTTGTACCTTTTCATCCGTGACTTCACTGAAGTCGGTGCTTTTGGGAAAATACTGTCGAATAAGACCGTTGATGTTTTCGTTGATACATCGCTCCCAGGAAGCATACGGGTAAGCGAAGTAGACATCTCCACCAAGGCCGATGGCGATTTTCTCATGCTCCGCAAACTCCAGACCGTTATCGAGGGTAATGGTTTTAATCTTCGATTTCAGAGGTTTCATGCTCGTGACAGCTGCCTCTGCAAGTAAGTCGGCCCGCTTGCCGGTTAGCCGGTTAGCCGGTTAGCCGGTTAGCCGGTTAGCCGGTTAGCCGTATACAGCGTTTTGCGTTCTACCATGGTCAACAAAGCGCTCTTGCGTCCCTTATCCATCACGGTATCGCCTTCCCAGTCACCGATTCGGCAACGACTATCAACCACCTCTGGACGATCATCGATATCCACGCGGTTTTTGATCTGTCCACGTCGGTCATAATGGCCATACCGTTTGCGGTAGGGCTTGGAGAGCACTCGCAAATGCTTGTAAAGCTCTCCGCCTTCAGCCTTATCGGCGTAAACAATTTGATAAATCGTCTCATGGTGCAACGACACCTGCTTGTGCCTCAACAGGTAGTCTGCTACTTGTTGAGGGCTCAGTTCCTGGCGAAGCAGCTTTTCTATCCAGCTTCTCACCTCATCTGTCACTTTGATTGCTTTGTGAGCCGTAGTTCTGCGATTGTTACTGAAGCGTTGCGCCTGGTCGGGTCTGTAACCCCTCAAACCCCGGTTACGCTTCAATTCCCGGCTAATCGTTGAAGGTGAGCACCCCAACAAAGCCGCAACCTCCCTCTGGTTATGTTCTGCTTTCAATAATACGTAAATCTGGTATCTTTCTTCTTCGGTCAGCTGGTGGTAACTCATCAGTGCTTCATCTCTTGGTCGGGAGATGCGTGGAGTCTACCAGCTGGCTCTTCTCCTTATCCAATTGCACTTAGTATCCGAAACCACGTATTATGTTATTCCAGACGTTTAAAGATAAGAGAGGTATTTATTCCTCCAAAAGCAAAATTATTACTCATCACAAATTCAGTATCTATCCTGCGACCGTTGCCCGTTATATATTCCAAGTCAGCACAGTCACGGTCGACCTCGCTTAGATTAATTGTGGGGTGAAACCATCCATCACGCATCATTTGTATACTGGCCCAAGCTTCCAGAACCCCGCAGGCTCCAAGAGTATGACCTGTATAACTTTTTAATGAACTAATTGCAACGGGTCTTCCGAATGCATTATAAGTTGCATGGCTTTCGGCAATATCACCTCGATCAGTCGCTGTACCATGTGCGCTTACATAACCAATATCATTCCCATTGATTCCCGCTTGACACATCGCCTGTTGTAAAGCAACCCCCATCGTGGATGACTGAGGTTGGGTTACATGACTGCCATCAGAGTTTGTACCAAACCCAACAACTTCAGCGTATATTTTGGCGCCACGGGCAATTGCGTGCTCGTAATCTTCTAAAATAAGAGTTCCTGCGCCTTCACCAATAACTAGCCCATCCCTGTATTTATCAAAAGGCCGAGGTGAAGTTTCTGGGGAGTCATTTTTGGTAGAGGTTGCATAGAGCGTATCAAAAACTGCAGCTTCCGTCGCACAAAGTTCTTCTGCACCACCTGCAATCATTATCTTTTGAACACCATTCCGAATTGCTTCATAGGCATAACCAATGCCCTGGCTACCAGAAGTGCAAGCAGAACTGGTGGTATAAATACGTCCGCATACCCTAAAAAATACACTGATGTTCACCGCTGCAGTATGGGCCATCATTTTAATATAGCTGGTTGCATTTAAACCATCGGTACGGCAATTGAGGAGCATATTACCAAAGTCAGCCATTGCAGCTGGTGTGCCAGCCGAAGATCCATAAGAGATGCCTACTGAACCACTTTTCAAAACGGGGTCATCTAAAAGGCCCGCATCTAGTAAGGCCTGTTCGCTGGCAAAAACAGCCATTAAAGATACCCGCCCCATACTACGGGTACGTTTTCGGTCATAATGGACCGGTTTTTTAAATTCTCTTACAGGGGCTCCAAGGCGGGTCTCAAGCCCTTCATATTTATCCCAATCCTGTATGTAAGTTACGCCTGTAAGGCGATTATGCAAGGAAAAGCTGACCGCATCCCATCCCTGTCCAATAGGGCTAATCCCTGCCATTCCGGTAATAACCACACGTTTCATTAGCAAAGACCACCATTTACAGAAATTACTTGCCGGGTGATATATTCAGCGCGTTCGTGCATAAGAAAAGATACTGCTGCCGCAACTTCTTCAGGTTTACCAAGCCGTCTAGCGGGTATCATCTTCAGGATTTCACCCACGGGCAAGTCTTTACTCAAAAGATCAGTGCCGATAAGGCCTGGAGAAACGCAGTTTACCGTAATTTTTCTTTTTGCCAATTCCAAAGCCAAAGCTTTACTTGCACCGATTAGCCCGGCTTTAGAAGCAGAGTAATTAACTTGCCCCCGATTTCCAATGAGCCCGGATACTGATGTCATGACTACTATCCGGCCGGGAGCCCGTCGTCGTACCATTGGCATAGTCAATGGCTGTAAGATATTATAAAAACCGTCTAGATTGGTATGTATTACACTGTCCCATTCCTTACCTGACATAGCAGGAAATGCGTTATCGGAAGTAACTCCTGCATTACACACAATGCCATAGTAACAACTGTTGTCTTCAATATCTTTCAGCAGAATCTCTTTTGCAGATTCACGTTCAGATATATCAAACTGCAGTATACGATAGTTACATCCTAATCTGGTTATCTCTCCTGCAACTACCTCTGCCAGATCACGACGGTTACGGCAGTGTAAAACGATGTTAAAACCATCCTTAGCTAATTCAATTGCGATGGCTCGACCTATACCACGGCTAGATCCTGTGACTAAAACCCACTTTGACATTTAGCTTTTTTCCTTCAGGAATACTTCTACATTATCAGGTTGATATACACTTAGGCGTGCATTTTGTTCCACACCTGATCCAGTTATCCGGCATTCAAATGTTGCCATACCATTTTCAGCCTGTAAGAGACGTTCAGCCTGAATCGTAATTTCATCTCCACACTGATAACTTTCAATATTACTCACGAATTTTCTCGTTCCAAGCAGAAATCCCAAACGAATATCTTCACTTTTTTCTTTGGCATGATACCCAGAGAAGGCTGCAATTGCTTGTGCCATATACTCAATACCAACGTATGCGGGAACTCGTTTATCACGGGAAAACAACCCATCATCACGTACTTGTAGCTTAGCTTTTAGCTTATCTTCCTCCACCAAAAGAATCTCATCCAGAAGCGACATACCACCGCTGTGTGGAACCAATTCTTCAGCTGTATACTTCTGCATCTGTTAAATCTCCAGCTTACTGAGAATCACCGAGCAGTTGTTGCCACCAAATGCAAAGGAATTACTCATAACATAGCGTAAACACTTGCTATTATCCCCATATCGAAATAACTGTATGTGTGATATATGAGGATCATAATTACCATCGAAATAATGGGGCAAGATTTGCCCGTATTTGATTGCCAACCAACAAAAAGCCACTTCAAGCGCTCCAGCCGCACCTAATGTATGCCCTGTCAATGGTTTTGTAGAAGAACAAATAATATTATCGCCAAATACATTCCAAACAGCAGTTGCTTCCATTGAGTCATTATGGTGAGTGCCTGTGCCATGAAGATTCAAATAATCTATTGCGAAAGGTTCGAGACCGGCATCAACTAGTGCATTTCGCATACATATCTCGGCACCGCGCCCTTTAGGGTGCGGTGCTGACATATGATACGCATCTGATGAAGCAGCAATACCCGATAAGCAAACCCCACTGGGTTCCTTGCTCATCAAAAAAACTGCACCAGCTTCCCCTAGGTTAATACCATCCCGATTAGTACTGAAGGGATTGGTTTGGCCAGCACTTAGTGCTCCCAAACTATGAAATCCTCTAATTGTCATATCACATAGGGAGTCGACTCCTCCAACAATGACTGCATCACAAATATCCATAGATATAAGGCGTCGCGCAGAAGCAAAAGCGTTAGCACTGGATGAGCAAGCTGTAGAAACAGTAATTTGGGGTCCATGAATACCCAGATACTCTCCTATAAACGAACTCAATCCGCCCATCTGCTGTTGGTATCGATAATTAAAATTTTTCTCTTCATGACCCTTGAGATAGGTTTCTCCAGACTCAATCCCCGAAGTTGAAGTTCCCATAACAACACCAATACGATTAGCACTATAACGAGCAATGGAATTAGAAATTTCACCCTCAATCTGCTGCAAAACTGCCAAAGCTAACCGATTATTACGACAATCGTAGGCCTCATATAACCGAGGTATCTCTGGCAAGTGAAAGTCTATTTTACCAAAATATCCATGATATCCTGGTATTCGATCAAGGTCCGGCCGCATGAAAGAGGTATCCCCCTTAAACAAAGACTTTATAATATCTTTCTCCGTCTCTCCAAGGGCACAGGCCAAACCCATATGATTAAGGAAACAGCCATTCATAGCTAAAGATTCCTTATACTTAGCTTATAATCAAGGAATTTATGCTCAAGCTGAACGTTAGCAATCCAAATGTCATCGGTGCTATAGTGAACTTCAGAACATACTCTCCCATCAATGATTAACTGACGCTGATAAGTATTCTCAACCGACAACTCTTTCAACCTCCAATTTGATGGTAACTGTTTACGGAGTATTTCAACAGGCCAATAAACAAGCTGAATATCTGCCAATAACATTTCAGGAGGAAACTGTATGGGCTTTTTTAGATAATATTTCAGATGTACATTGTGCCCATCATACAGAACATCGAGTAAGTTAATACCTTCAAGGCTCAAAAAACTTACCCTCAGTTCAGTGGAGGAAAACAATGATGCTGCAATAACATCATAGCGTTCACCGAGATAATCTACTTTTATATGTTGGCTTAATTGTCGTTTATCCTCATCTAACAAGGGCGCCAAAGGTAAGGCATTATATTTTTCTTTAGTCAAAGAAAGATTCGTACAACCGACAAGAAATATTAGGCATATAATCTGTGCTATTCTGAAGAACATATTTCCACCAATGCATTTAACCTTCGCTGTGGAGCAGCAACAAAAGGATTTGTTTTATCCCACGCATAGCCAGCCAAAATGGAGCATATCATACGCTTAATTTCTTTTTTTTCAGTTTGATAAAATATAACGTCCTGAAAATGTCCTTCATACCAGGATTTTACAAATGTTTTGAAGACTTCAATACCATCTTTTAAAGGTTTAGAGAATTCTTCATCCCAATCAACTGTTTGACCCGATAGTTGTTTATGCAGACAAGCTGCAGCCAACTCAGAGGACTTCATGGCTATAGTGACGCCAGAGGAAAAGATGGGATCGAGAAACTCACCTGCATTGCCTAACAGGGCAAATCCTGGTCCAGCAAGCCTTGAGACATTACTTGAGTAACCATGAATTCTCTGAACTGGCATATCATACTTTGCATTTACAAGTGTTTTTGCAAGAGAAGGAGCAGATAATATTGAATTTTCCAAAACCTCTTCAGGGGAATCTCCCAAAAATGCAAGCTTATTTTTGTCTCCAACTACACCTATTGAAGCACGGCCATCAGAAAAAGGTATTAGCCAATACCATATATCTCTTTCTTTTGGATGGACTGTTATTAAAATTTTATTTCTATCAAACTGGCTATCATTTATATTATCCTCGACATGGGTAAATACCGATTCACGCACAGGAAACTCTGAAGGAATATCTAGCTTAAGCAAATTCGGTAAAACTCTACCAAACCCGCTCGCATCCAATACAAAGCGAGCCTGAAAAATCAAACTTGCATCCCCATTTTTTACAATTAATGTTGCTTTTTGTTTATTCACCTCGGCTTTTTTTATTATATGATTATAATATATTTTTACACCTTGGCGTTCCGCTTCATCTGCTAAAATTTTATCAAATTTTGCTCTTTGCACCTGAAAAGTGGTTTGCGGACCATTAGAGAATTTATCAGAAAATTCAAAGGATGTTCTTGCACCATTCCATTCAAATGCAGCTCCATTTTTTAATTGAAATCCAGCGGATTTTATAACCTTCATCATATCTGCACGCTCAAGAGATTTCATACATTGTGGCAGCAAGCTTTCTCCTATAGAAAAACGAGGAAACTCTTCTCTTTCAATCACATTAACAACCCAACCTAGTTTTGCTATTAAAGCTCCAGCAATAGCTCCAGCCGGGCCAGCACCAATTATCACAACATCAGAGATAATCTTTTTCATGTAATCTTATCTTTCACCTCTAATACAAAAGTATAAAAATGTTAAAGTTAGATTTAATAGTAATCCGATAGTTAAGACCAAGCCAAAATCTGCTATTGCCGGTGTTTCTGATAACGCCAATAGGCCAAATCCCAAGAGAGTTGTTAATCCCGCCATTGTGATAGAAAGTTGCGTATAATGCTGTTCTTTCCTTTGGCATATATGACCAAAAACCGCATAATCCATTCCAATGCCAAAAATAAGCAACAAAGCAGCAACGTGAAAGAGATTTACTGAAGTGCCCATCAAAATAATGGTTGATATTGTCGCAATAACTGAACTCAAAGGAAGTATGACTACACTTATCGCCTGCTTAACCCCGAGTCGCATTATTGTAACAGCAAGGACAATAATTAATATTATCGGTAAAAGTCTTATCAATTGGTCATTTTGCGACGAAATAATTTTAGAAATAGTGCTTACCGGATCAATAAAAACAACTCCGGAAATTTCTTTTAGCTCAGGAATGGTGCCTTCTAAACCATAAATACGAACCACAGAATAGCATCGGTCTTCGTGACAGCCCAACCAAAGATTTTGAAATAATTCCCCTGTTACTTCTGACCACGCCATTAAGCTTGGTATACGAAATGGCTGGTTCATTTTTTTAATTTTATCATTAATTTCTTCGGATTTAAATCCAAGTTTATAATAAAATTCTTTCACCAGATCTTTTTTATAAAATTCTTTTAATAGATTCCAGTCAGCCAATTGAACTTCCTTCGGCGGAAATCTGTCAGTTACCCCTTTAAAATTTTTTATAATATCTTGCTCTTTCAATTTATTCAGATAATCTCTTAAAGCCCACTCCCGTGATAAAACCTGTTGCTCACTATTACCAGAAACAAGAAAGTAGCTTGACTCAGGGCGTGTTTTGACCAAAGAATTTAGTTTTTTTTCATCCAATTTAAGAAATTCTGGTGACTGGTAAAATAAATCAATATCACTAGACAATTTTATTTGTGGAATTATCATACTACCAAGAATAAGCAATATCGCAATTAGGCCAAAATATATTTTCGGATTTATTTTTGGAATATTATCAAATAAGGTAATGGTCCGCGAATTCAATTTTATAACTGCAGGAAATAGTAAAAAAACAGTTAGCCAAGCACCCAATAATCCGAAGCCGACAAAGATGCCTATCTGTTTTAACAGAGAAAATGGAGTAAGAGATAAAGCAAAAAATGCTAAGCAACTCGATACTAGTCCAAGTAAAAGACCCTGAAAAATATCATTGTCTCTAGGGCATCCTGGACGCAATCTATTGCAAATGAAATGAAATGCATAATCAATTGCCAATCCAGATACAATTGTTCCAAATACAAAGGCAAGAATGTGCATCTGGCCAAGAACAATAATCACTCCAGCTATACCAGAAAGTATGCCCAGTAAGATTGAAAATATCGATGCCAAAAGTGGGAATAAAGAACGGAATATGAAAATACATAAGGCACAAATAGCAATTATAGATATTGCTCCTATAGTACGAATTTCACTTTGCGCTTTACTAGCAGCATATTCTGTATGTAAAGGTGAACCTGCAACAAGCAGCTGATTTCCATTTTTTTTTGCCCAATCTTTTAATTTTTTTTGTAACAGCAGCAGGGGAGTATCAGCGTTTCCTCCGAGATCAAAAGGAGTGGCCACACTATAAATTATGGTATAATTTTTCAATCCCACTTTATGAATTGGTATTCCACCAATTATCTCAATTTTAGTATCTGCGGAAAGAGAAAAATAACGACGAAAAATAGAAAAGGGATCTCCGCTCCAATCAATAGCTACGCCTCCAGGTCCATAAATCACCTCTAACTGCTGTTGAATTAATTTCTCTGGATTTTTGTATAAAATAGTCCTATCATTGAAATTGAGTAGTTGATATCTAAACGGATAAAGAAACTTCCATTCATTGTTGAAGCTTTTATCACTGGCCCAGCGAAACTCTACAGATGTTAAAATACTACTACCTGTTAACTTACTTGCTAGCTGTTTTGTATCTTTTGCTAAAGTAGAAGTATCTTCTGAAGAACTTACCAGCACCCACAGCACACCTCCTTGCAGCTTCTGATTAATTTGGCTTTGAACTTTTTCTATATTATTTGGAAGTTCATCATTATTTGCTAGCAATAAAATATCAGTTTGAATCCACTCGTCGTGATAATTTAAAGCTGCTAAAATAGATATAGAGAAAACCAATAATAGCCAGGATAGGATTCGAAACTTCATTAAGCCTATTCCTATTTATTCTCCGAGAATTCAGCCAAAAATTTCTCTTTTTCTTGATTAATTGAATAAAAATCGGAGATTTCCAGCTCTGTTATTGCTCGATTCGTTTCTGCTATTATAATTTTTCTGACATGATGATTTCCAGAAATCTCTAATGAAGTTATAATCTCCCTAAAAGATTTCTGTTTTGGTATAAGACTAACTCGCCAGTATTCCTGCTCTATTTGTGCATTCAGATAAAACAAATCATTTAAAGAAGAGAAATTGCCCTTGATAATCTGTAAAAGTGGGTAAGTTATTTGGTTATCTATTGGATCCGTGGAGGAACCTTTTCCATTATTATTATCAGGATTCCAGAAAATTCGATGAGAGCTAACAGGACTTTCTATCCTCCAACTTATACCCAAATCATCGGAAACTGCCACTACACCCTTAGAAATCAAAGGGCGTGGTAGTTGCGGGATTGTTTTTTTTTGAGAAAAATTTCCTATCATTTGCCCTGTTATTTCTATTCTATCTTCGATCTTTTCCAGTACTTGGCGTTGTTCTGTAGTCAAGGCAAGAAGGCAGCTTGGCATCAGAAAAATAGCCAAACAAAGCACGAATAATTTTAACTTCGACATTTTTAAATCCCAAGTTTTTTTAATAATAATGGAGGTGATACAAAGCACATTTCCCCACTTTTCATTTCTACTGCCACTTGTACTGTATGCCCCCTGGTAAGACGTTTATCACTATCTTTGTCGTATACGGTATAGTTTATTTTTAGGCGATTTTCATATTCTGAAACTTCAGCATATATCACGATCCATTGTTTAAATATCAGTGGTTTTATGTAACGAATTTTTAATTCAATAACCGGCCATGCATAACCCGACTCACGCATTTGAGGATAATTGTATTTGATTTTATCTAAGAGGGCACAACGGGCAATTTCAAAATACTTTGTATAATGTCCGTGCCAAGCAATTTCCATTACATCTACATCATGAAAAGGTATCTGTATTTCTACTCGTGCACGCCATTTTTCTGATATCTTATTGCTATTAGGCTTCATATAATCTCCAGTGTCTTTTCTGGATTAAACTAACAAATCGCCTCAGAGCATCTTCAAGTTCCCTATCTTCCTCGAGAAGTGTGAACTGATCGGAAACTTGCTTTATTGTATTTTTCAAAGAATAAGAAAGACTGTTCCAAAGTATAGAATTACTACGTATGCGGAGCTGAATTCCTTGCCAAGCTATCATTAGCGCAGAGGCAGCAACCTGTTCAGTTAACTCTATCACCCTGATGCAATCTCTCGCAGCAATGGTTCCCATACTCACCTTATCCTGGTTATGGCATTCAGTTGATCTTGAGAATACACTGGCAGGCATGGTCTGTTTTAATGCTTCAGCTGCCCAGGCACTGGCACCAATTTGCACAGCTTTGAAACCATGGTTAATTGAACTGCGAGTTCCTACTGCTCCAGATAAATTAGCGGGCAATCCATTATTAAATTTCACATCGGATAGTTGAGCAATTTGTCTATCAAGCAAATCTGCAAGATTAGCCACAGCATTTTTCAAGCTATCCATTGCAAAAGCAATATGACCCCCATAGAAATGTCCACCATGTAGAACCTTTTCATTTTCACCATCAATAATCGGATTATCATTTGTGCTGTTAAGCTCGTTATCAATAAATCGCTTTAGCCAAGGTAGTGAATCTTGGAGAACACCTATAACATGAGGAGCGCAGCGTAATGAATAGCGATCCTGTAATCGATTATTATGCTTAGGTGCCGCTCCTACATTTAAGTCCTCGTGTATCCATTGGGCAATCTGATTTTGGCCTGGGTGGGGCTTTACAGAAAACAAGGAATTATCAAAATGATAAGCATTGCCTTGTAATGCGATACACATCATTGATGTGATACGAGCACTTATCTGCGACAAATATTCAGCACGTTTATAAGCCAGACACGCGAGGCCCGTCATCGCTGCTGTGCCATTCATTATTGCCAAGCCCTCTTTAGGACGTAGCCTTAGGGGCGCTATCTGCAAAGCATCAAAGACTTTTGTGGTATACATCTGTTGACCTAGGTACCATACCTTACGTTTACCACACAATACAGCAGCAATGTAGGATAAAGGAGTCAAATCACCACTCGCCCCCACAGATCCCTCTTGTGGAATTACCGGGATCACATCTTTCTTTAAAAGATCAACCAATTTTTGAAGCAGCTTGTAACGAACGCCTGAGAATCCTTTTGCAATACTCACAATTCGAGCAGCTAAAATCGCTCTACTTTGCTCGATGGAAAACATCTCCCCCATCCCACAACCGTGAAAGGTGAACAAATGAGAAGGGAGTTCTTCTACCAATTCAGTGGGGATACTTTCAGTACAAGAATCGCCATACCCAGTGGTAACACCATAAATAACCCCCTCTTTTTTCCAAAGATTATCCAGAAATTCAGCTCCACGGTTGATTCTGGAAATAAACTCCTCTTTCTCTGACAGACACACTTCCGCATGTCCCTTAGCGATACTATTTATCTGATTAATAGTTAAATCTGTACCACCAAAAATTACCTGGCCATCTTGCAAAACTGCTGCATTCATCTTTGCTGATCCCAAAATGGGTAGAAGTTATACCATTGCAAAGGAGCCAGGCGACAATATCGCTCCAACCTCTTGGCAAATTCCGATACCAAAAAATTAATATGGCCTTCTCTGTCATTCCTTTTCATCAAAACACGATCACATAGTTTTTCCATATATATATCGTAACCAGTTGAACTACTTAGACAAAAAAGCGTATAAATCGGGCACTTGAGTAATGACGCAAGGATGTATGGCCCTTGGGGGAAGGGTGCTCGTTTCCCGAGAAAAACAGCATCACAAGTTCTTCCAACAGAGTTAATCGGAATTCGATCACCCACAATAATAATTAACTCTCCACATCCAATCGCCTTTGAGAGGTGCATCATCAAAGCTGGTGAGACTTCCGTTACTTGTATCAATCGCACTTGGCTAAGAGGATTCAACATTTTCATCATCCGATTGAACTTCACCGCATGCTTGGTATGTACAAGGACATTAACACGCACTTCAGTCAAGCTGCCTAATGCACGGGAAACTTCGAGGTTTCCCAGATGCGAGCCAATAATCAGTCCACCTTGCCCGCTTGTCACCAAATGATGCAGCACTGTTCTGTTAGGAAAATTTACTTGATTGTCAGGCACTCCTACAAACCAAGCTTCGAGTTTTTCTATCGCGCTATTGGAAAAATTGAGAAAAATTTGAAACCCGGTTCTCCAATTTGAACGTGTGCAACTATTTGGAAAACGCTTCGAAAAAAGATCAAGGTATTCTCTTATTGCTTTGCGACCACTTCGATTCTTCAGATAGTAAAAAAGCACTACGGGATACACTGTTACTTTAAAGGCATAAGGCCCAATCCTATGATGCAACCAAAATAGAAAACGGATGCCCAGAAAAAAACCTTGCTCTCTATACTTGGACCAGTGCAAACTAAACAAGATCAATACTCCACTTTATGAATCCGGAATAGACGTAATATCATTCCGAAAAACAATCTGGTATGCATAATGGAAATTAAAAGGTTATCCTTAAAGCTTCTAAAATGAGAAATACCATCTTCTGGGTAACGAACATTAACAGGTACTTGCCTTAACTGTTTTCTATGCCAATGCCATCGCACTAATATTTCAGGATCAAAGTCCATACGATTACCCACATATTCTGTATTTAAAAGCTTTACAATTGTGGTTAATGGATAACATCTCAATCCACACATTGAGTCATTGATTTCTAAAGAAAGAGTATTAATCCATACCCAGGCATGAGTTAGATATCGACCCCAAAGCCGAATTTTTGGCACCGACTCGTCATAAATCGGATATCCACAGATAAAAGCATCAGGTTGCTTTCGGCTTTCATCAAGTATCCGTGGAATATCCGTCGGGCAATGCTGTCCATCGGCATCAATTTGTATGGCGTGGCTAAACCCAAATTCTTTAGCGGCCCTTAATCCCGCCTTTACTGCAGCACCTTTGCCTCCATTTACTTCTCTTACTATCAGACGAACCTGCCCGGCGTATTTTTTTTCTATAGACTGAAGCGTTTCCCGGCATTTTTTATTACTGCCATCATCTACTAAAATAAATGGAAGCTTAAATAGGTCCAAGGATGCTAGCGTTTTACCTATAGCTAATTCGTGATTATAGACAGGGATTACAAAGCAATAACTAGTCATGCCGGAAACACACTTTTCCACTACTGTACTCCTTATTGCTTTCATTATAATCATGAAAAGAAAAGAACAATTTTTTCTTACCCGGATCAAACTCAATAATTAGTGCAACCAAGTCTTCTGGCAACATTAACTGTTTAAATTTAATCACCTCCATGTGAGAAAATATATCACTAATACCAAATAGTTCCCTACCAAAATGCATTGCCCAATCTATTTGAATTACACCAGGCACAACTGGTGCTTTAGAAAAATGGCCTGGTAAACAAGGCAAGTCTGAATTTACCCTGAACACAATTTTGCCTCTATTGCCTATTTGCTCACGTTTTTCAACATGAGGTACCATAGTATCTGGTGTTGTATCAAACATTCGCATTAGAGTTTCTTTTGGTGTTTTCCCCTGTTGATTGGTTGGAATTTCATCAACAAAACGCCAGAGTCGCGGTAAGGCTACCCCTTCTAAGTCTAAAGCCAGGTATTTACGTACCTTTTTTATAAATCGGACTTTGCCCTCTGTTTTTAACAGATTTAATCCTTTCTCGGATAGTTTTGCCACTACAGCAATGTTTTTTCGTTTTCGTTCAACAACTAAGGCTTTCGCATTAACAAAATAATCATGAGCAATCAACCTGATCTCTATTTCAGAAAGTGAAATTCTCTTTTCTTCAATTTTAACAATGCGATCTATCCTTCCTAGAAGATGAAAATTTCCATTTTCAAGCAATTCTATCCTGTCATGACAGGAAAACGGAAAATCCAACCAGGGTGAATTAACTCTCAGCAGACCATCACTTGTTGAAGATAGGTTGACTTTGGCTAATGGGGTCCAGCTTGGTTCAGTTTGTTGGCAACGCCAAGCAATTCCTCCTGTTTCTGTACTGCCATAAATTTCATTTGGTACAATTCCGCAGAGTTTCTCGATAGCCTGTGCATCCTCTAGTTGCAGTGCTCCTCCAGATGAGAATATATGCGTAAAAGCCTTGCCAAGGTGCCAAGGCCAAGTTGTCATTCTACGACTCAACTGAGCTGGGCTCGCAATCCACATCGCAGGTGCCCAGTTAGCCGCATCTAAAAGCAATTTAGGAACATCTGTATAGGTTTTACTTACGAAGGTTCGACCACTCATTATAGGCCATAGTATCTTAAATAAGAGGCCATATATATGCTGATGGCTGACGGTTGCCAGAGTAGTAATTTTACGATTCAATGAATTCCATTTTTTTTCATGTTCACTTACCTCTTTAAATAGGTGCTCAATTTTTTTGGATATAACTTGCGGCCTACCGCTACTACCAGAGGTAAATAACTGAATACTACTAGAAAAAAATTGTGGTAATTTTTGATCTCCTGTATCTAGGAGTAACTCATCCAATTTTATTACTGTTTTTCTATTCCACTCACCGAGAAATAATATCGGTTCCGCAAAAGAATTGATTGTGATTCTTTTATTATTACCAGGCACGACAACAATTTTTGCGCACGATAAAGCTGAAAAAAATAAAATAGAAAATTCATAACTATCTTCACAGTAAATAGCAACTCGAGATATTCTTTTTTTGGCTATTATATTTCTTAATTTGTAACTGGCCCAGGCAAGTTCTTTTTTAAATTGCTGAAAATTAACCTTGCCAGTAAGGGTATGACTTACTGTTTCATTATCATCTCGGTATCCAAAAAGTTGATTAAATTGAACTTCGATCACAGCAATATTCACACTTCATTATGGATGCGGCGGCGTACAAGCCATTCAGAAGCTATTAACAAGCCCATTAATATATATGAAATCAAGCCATTATATAATACCCAGACTTGCATATTGCCATTTATTACTGTTGCTGTGGCAAAGGATCCATTAACCAAAAAGAAAATACACCATATTTTTGTAACTTTCCTGGTATACACTACACCATTGTAAGGCATGTCAGGCTCTTTTATCCGGGCAATACGCTCAATTATACTTTTAGGTTGTTTTAGACTATAAGCAAACAACCAAAATAAGATTATATTACAAAGAACTGGATACCAGAGTAATCCATTTGGGTCATCACGTAACCACGAAAGGACAAGCACTAGAGATAGAGAAAGAGTAACCATTCCTCCTATTTTTTTTCCATTATCATCACTGTATACTAACCGCATTATTGTAATTAAAAGCAATAACATCAGAATGCTATTTAAAGATAGGTACTGGAGACCAAAGTAAACTGTTAATGGATACAGGATCAATATTACTGAAAATAATAGTTTCACGTAACGTTTCATTGATTTGCCATAACTTTTTGAATGGCTTTTACCACATCACCAACAGTTCTGACGCTCTTGAATTCTTCAGGAGAAATTTTCTTTCCAGTGAGTTCTTTCAAACGAACAATCAGATCAATGGCATCGATACTATCTATATCCAAGTCATCAGAGAGAAGTGCATCTTCTCTAATATTTTTCTCTTCAACTTCAAACATTTCCACTAAAATTTCTGTTAGCTTTACCAGTATTTCATCTTTGTTACCCAACATAATCACCTCATTAAGTGCGACCGCTATCGATAAACTTTGCCAGGTTATTTACGCTGGAAAAATATAACTTCGTATTTTCATTTTCTGCATCTATCGAAATTCCATATTTTTTTTGTAGCGCAAGACCTAATTCAAGGGCATCGATGGAATCAAGACCGAGCCCATCTCCAAATAGTGGTTCATCATTTGCGATATCTCCCGGTGTAACATCCTCCAAATTAAGAACTTCTATAATCAGCACCTTAAGCTCTTTTATTAATTCATTCACGCAGTACAATCCTCGGTAAAAAATGTTTTTAATTCTTGAATAATCTTGCGAGCAACTATAGGAGTCTCATCTTTTTCTACAACTTGCAGAAAACTACTAGATTCAGTGACTTTAAATTGGAAATGAGGTCGAGAAAGCGGAATATTATACCATGGAATATTCTTCATCAGCATAGGCGGATTACATGTAATGGTAACCAGCGTAGGAGTCACACCGGAGCGCAACGCCATATAGGCGGCACCGCGTTGAAATTTAAAAGGCCTTCCCGGTACAGAACGTGTGCCTTCCGGAAACAAAACTATTGACTCGCCATTTTTAAGTGCCTTTGCAGCCATTTCTATAATTTTTTCCGGACCATCATTGGGAATATAACCGGCAATATTTACTGCTCCGCGCATAAACGGATTCCGAAACAAACTTGCTTTTACGATACAGTTTGCATTAGGAATACGAGATATTAAAAAAACAACGTCTATCAGCGATGGATGGTTAGCCAATATTAGCTGGCCAGGTCTACGTAACTTCTCTTGATCTTGGAAGTTATAAGTATAAATGCCTGTTTTATGCATGAAACCAATGAAGGTACGAAATGCAAGATGAATACAAAACCTTGCCTTTCTTTTACGTATTTCATGATCTCGATAAATTAATTTGAGAGGCGGAAAAACAACAAATCTTAAAACCAATCCACTAAAACCAAACAAGCTAAAGGCTGTAGCAGTAGCTAACAACCTCAACCAGTATTTATCTGTTCGTCCGGTAAACAGGAACTTAGGCTGCATTTAAGTGTAACTCCCATCCTTTTCCTAACGGAACAACTCCATATCCCTCTACAAGGGCACTAATTAGGGGGAGCTGATAATCTGGAGCCTCAAATGCCGATTCAATCTTAGTACTCTTAGATAACACCAAAGAAGATTTTTTATCCTGTACATTTGTACCCTTAGCTAGGTGCATTGCCGTTACACAAATATTGGCTGGACTTTGCGCACTGGACTGATACATTTCCGGCAACGGTTCTTCATAAAATATTATCAACAGCTCCTCTGCTCCATCTTGCAATATACCAACAGCCTCCAATAAACCAGCAAGCAATGGAAAGTCACCTCCGGCCAAAGCGAACGCAGGAGATTGTACTGAGCATAGGATTGAAAGTTGGCCAGCAATCCCATTGTGAACAGAAAGTCCAAAGGCGGTGGGTGACAAGTCCTCGGCAGCGGCAGCGCTCTTTAGCAATGAATGAGTTCTCACCGATTCACCGTGTACAGAACAACAGAGCAAAGGTATATCCCGCTGTTTGAGAAGCGGATAAGCAGCATTAAGTGCTGCTTTAGACAATGGACTCAAACGACGGCGTTGCATAGCGGTAAGGAAGGAAACATCGGCCTGGTTTTCACCTTCGGGCAGTGCTTTCTCACAACGCCAACGTTGCCACTCAGAAAGCTCTGATATCCCCGAATACCATGCTCGCCAAGCAGTGATTAGAAATTCGATAGACAAACAACCATAATGGAGCTGAACTCCACCCCCCAATATCCAATATCCACAACTCTGCCATTGTTTTGATCTGACTTTTTAGGCATTGCGCGACTAGTAACAGGGCCGGAATGGTACACAAAATGATCAACTCCCGCTAGCAAAAGAAAAATTATTTTCAGCTGGGAGTCCAATTAAATTACAAATGGACACAGATACTTTCCATAAAGTGCACGCTTTCGTATCATTGTCCATTTTTATCTATGCCCGAGCGCCACTGATAAAGAGTATTCAGACACCAAGAGCACATTTTAATCCTATATTGAGTCTAAAATCCTCAAAAGATTCCTTTAAAGGAAACAAGCTGCTCTTCATTGAGATTGAAGGGTACTGGACCAAAAGTTAGTTTAAGTCACTATACCTCACTGAGGCGAATCCGCTATTTTTGGCTATTCCCCTGGGTATTTGCTCCCCTACACAAGGAATCTAGATATAGCCTCTATTGCTAATTGATTAAGAAGGATAACAGCCTATCATTCTGACTGTTTTTTGATTGGCAATTAAACAATCTGTCAAATGAGTCTTCATGCTGAATTTCACTTGCACTTCCTTTTCTCATTGGTCCAATGACTGGCAGTCCACATCGACCAGTCTGTTAAGTAAAGAGGAGCTTTCACGCCTACACCAAATGCTCAGCACAAGACGGAAAACTCAATTCTTAGCGGGACGATTGCTTGTTCGTGTCTTTATTGCTGAGCACTTTGCTTGTGAGCCTGAAAAAGTGAATCTTGCAGCAGTAGCGCCAACATTTGCCTCATGCGGAGGTGCTCATCTTGCGAATATTTCAATTAGCCACTCGGCTGATTATCTGGCCGTCGCTATAGGCAAAGATATGCTTGGCATCGACTACGAGTTGGAATATCCATCAAGGGATTGGCTGGCAATAGCACAGAGTTGCTTTCATGATGAAGAAGTTTCTTGGTTGCAAAAACAACCTAAGTCTGTATTGGCTCAGGAGTTTTTACGTATCTGGACAACCAAGGAAGCACTCTCCAAGTGCTCAGGAGAGGATCTTGGTAAACTATTAACCACCATTCCCATTATCAATGATGTCAATTCCTGGCCAAAAAGGCTTGCAGAATTTCACTGTTGGAGAGGTGCGATTGGAAGGGGGGCCTACCTTGCCCTGGTTGGCAATGGGGCGCCCACCCCTCCTCCGTTTCACTTAAATGGTACTTACAGAACCAATTTCAACGATTCAAGAGGTAGTAAAGTCCGGCTGTACAGGATTGCCGCCTCACAATTGAGCTAGCTATTATTACACAATCAGGCTCACAGCTTATCATGCTCGAAGCTAACAGCACGAATCGCACTTTACCGAGTTCGTTACCCAAAAATCCCGCATACCCGCTGGGCTTATCCAGTGCATCCATTACTTTTCTGGCTTTCAGACAGTCCAAAATGCCCGATTGCTACATATGTAGCATCTCCAGGCTCATAGTAGCGTTCACACAGAAAAGCCTCCTCTTCTGCGACATCATGCATCACCGCTGCTGATCCTCGCGACCGACGATCCAATAGATGGAAGGTACCTCATAGCAGACGAAATTGTAGCAATCACTCCGCAAGAACATCACCGCCTCCGGCATAGGATCAAGGAAGGATTACTCTGCACAGAAAGTGACCATTTCGCGGAAGGGGTACAGCAGATTGGCATATTCAGGAGGATGGTGGGATACTCCGCGGAGTAATCAGAGCCCAGCACATCTCCTTATCCGCCTCCGCCATGAATAGGCATGCGATCTCCAGCATCACATCAATGTTTCCTTGCGCATCCAGATCTACGCAATCATCCATGCCATAGTCCGACGCTTCGATACCGAAGCCCCAAAAGCCAGCCGACCTCCGCAAAACAAATCCCGGTTCACTCCCCTCCGAACTGACGCTGGAAAGTCATCTTCTGAAACTAACCCTGGCCGCCAGCCAGGCAGAGATCAAGAAGTTCACTTTACGATAGATATTAACGGCATCGGCAATAGAGGCAGACGTCGGTGTAGTGGAGTAAACAACCAGCAGGGCAATGAGCAGAGTCTTGGCTTTAATTGATGTTCTTTTTCAAATCAACAACAAAATCGGCCAACGCTCAGCAGCATCAGACAAGCAGCAGAATTCTGTGGCACTGTGGGTCGTCCGCTCACTCAACCGCATATCACAAATGGGCATGGAAATCCTGACTATGCTGCTCCTTTGAGTTTCGGAAAAGCCCGATTCACTGCGGTAAATACGGCTTCGTGGGCATTGTCGGCACAAAACTCGCCATGGGCGGCAAGAAAGTGCAGGAAAGGCAGCTTTAGCAAGCGCTGAAAATCCTTCTGCAGCCCTTGCCACGGGTGCCTACCCCGAGAACCCATACGCAACCGCCAAGCCGGTACTACCTGCATACCAGAGCGCATCCCGGCAAATCGCAGCAGACAACGGCCACACCAGTTACAGCCTCGCCAACTGCCCCAATACTGGAGCGCATCGCAACTCAAAAGCAAACCACCGTTGAAGGGCAGCCAAAGCACCGCTTCTGGAAATCGGCTGCAGGAAAACTCCAGAAAGCGCCCCCCGGGCACGGGGCATTCCCCTCCCTCTCTCAGCAATTGATCTGCACTGGGGGGATAAAAATCAGATCCCGCCTGCCGCCAGAAGGTGAGATCGAAGTGATCCCGGTAGTAGAGATCGTCCTGTCCGTGATGATATCCCAGTCGTATTGCATGGCGAACCCGTCCAATATCCCGCAATTTCTCCTCCTGCTGAGGGCGCAAACGCATTGGATTCACCAGAATAAGATCCCCTCCCCAACGCACTATGGCCATATTGCGATTAATTGTGACCGCCGGGACCAGCGTCACCGTCCCAGGTACATAGAATAGATCGGGCAGAAGCTGACGGATTTCTCCGTGAGGTTGGGGTGGAGGGTAATCAACGCGCACAGCCGTTGCAGCTCAGGTATAGTATGCCCGGTTGCTGATACCGCGCAGGAGTTGCAGCGCGCGTTCGGCACTATCTTCCGGTACAAAGATATGATCGTGGCGCAGCACAGTTACCACATTGGCAACGATGCCGGCATCAGCCAGCGCTCCAGCAACAATCGCTGTCAATTGAATCGCACTAAAGCCGGATACTATCTGCAGTGTGATTAGGCGAAATGGTGCGCTGGCAACGAGACCGTGTTGCCGAGCCAGATTCCGGGGCAAAATTACACTCATACCCTCACCTTCGCGAAAAATACACAGGCTGTTCGCAATCACATCCATCAGCCGGGTATTCGCCACCTGGCAGAATACGTAGGTTTCCTCCTGCAGCCTGGGGCACATATTCCGCAAGATCCCTGCGCAAGAGGCCTCAGCGCTCATACCTTATTGCCATACAAAACTTCCTGTCTACAAAAGTAGGGGCATCCCGGGTTGACCAACCATTCCTCTACGGCTGAGGCCGAGAATAGGTGGTCCCCATTGCCCGTGGCGGAGCTTGTGTATTGATAGGTTTTCTGCCTTACCGGCTACTCATTCTAATTTCGTTTGTCTTTGTTCACGCTTTTTTTTTTCGATTCCTCCAATTCTCTGGATTCTGTTTCTCCCGGTCGTGATCTGTTATTCTTTTCAGCATCCGGCGATTCTTCTTCCTCCCAACGTTGCAGGGCCATATCAATATCCTTTTCCAGATGCAGGCTGGGAAACTCGGGACAAGGAGCATCGCGACCGGGATCGTGCCAAGCGGAGAGGGGCGCTAAAAATACCACCAGGGATTTGTGCAGTCGGTTACGCCCAATACTGACTTCTGTCCAGGTTGTCTGCCAGGCGAACTTTCCCCGCACCGCATAGTCGCTTTCATAGGATTTCAAAGTGAGGAAATAAGGGTATATTTTTCCGCGCCGGCAAATAAGCCTGCGCCCGGTTTTGATGTTTGCCATCTGGGTGAAGGGATCAAAATACCAGTGGATATCATAGCCAAATACAAACTGCATTTTCCCATTGCGATTGAGAAATGCATAAGAGCGGCCAGTACCGTCAGGCTTCAGACTCCACACATGGCGCGCCTCGCCGTCGCGGGAGATGAGCCAGGCACCAACCCACTGGCTGGCATCAAGGCGCGATTTCACATGCCAGCCATCATGCCCACTTTTTTCTTTGCCCTCAACTGCCGAGACTTGGCCAGCAATGAGCAAAAAGAGCAGGGCGAGTGTTACATGCCACCGCTTTAGGTCCTGAGCACAAGGTATGCCCAGGCCCATTGCGAGTGTGCCACAGTATTTTTGCCTGTTATAACCGGCGTCAACACAGGACCAGTTCAACTGGCTAGATCCGGGCAATTGCTGCCGGCCTGGGGCGTTCTCCAGTTACTCAGGCGACGCTGGAAGCTCAACAAGCCGCCGCCAGCCTGCAGCCAGTGACGTCCATCAATAACCGCAAACAGCAGTGTTGAGCGACTCCAGCCACGGAATGCCACCGACACCACACCCCCTTTGCAGCGTACCGAGGCCCCGGTGCGCACTCGCACACGATCGCCATCCAGCTGCCAGTTAATGGCAAACCCGTGCGTCAATCGCCCCCCGTCATTAAAACCATAGGCATAGCCAGAACCATCCGCATTGAGCTGCCAAACCAACTGGTCATCGCCCTCACTAACCACCAGCCAATTGCCAGCCCACTGCATTTGCGCTGATTCTGCCGCAGCAGCGGGGTGACCGGGCAGAAAAAGTACAAGAACGACGGCATAGGTTTGAAGATGAGAAGCAATAACACCTTTCGATAGGAAATGACGCAAATACTTCATGCGCTGCTCTACTGTCTCTGCCCCCGAAGCCATTTGCACGGGCGCGGGTTACTGTAGAAGGCGGCAGAAAGTGCCGCCAATTTTCCTGTCCGGTGCGGAGTGCAAGCCCCAAAAGCCGGCGTGAAAAATTTCTCAGGCGTTCTTTTTCACATCCTTTGCTAGTAAGGCTAGACACAAAATCCCACAGTGGCATTAGAAGCATTGAAAATATTAACAAAAGCGCCAGCTCAGTTGCTGGAATAGAACCAATGGGGTAGTGGCCTGTTTGGCTGTATTTATTGGGTACGCGCGTCAGACAGATTCTTATCCGCGCGCCAGACACGGTATTTGAGCAGCACCCCCTCAGGCAGGTAAACCACCAGTGGCAGGCGGCTGCTGTAGGGGAGTATCAGCCCATCCCCGCGTACGCGGATAAAGCGTCGGGAGGTGGTGCTGGGTGTGCAGATCTTGCGCGCGCCGGAGGTGGGCTTCAGATCGGACAGGACGTAATAGGGATAGCCCCAGCCGGCTAAAACCTCACGGCGCAGAGGTGCAGTGAAGCTACGCAAATTACAGTCAGCCATTTCACGCCGCCCCGGCACCAGTTCAATCATAAAACGACTTTCATCCTTCACTTTTGGCAGCTGGATAACGTGGCGCTGCTTCCCTTCCACTTCTACCGGGAAAGCATCGAGGGGATCAGCGGCCTGCACGGTGGTCATATACAAAAGGATTAGCACTGCGAAGAGGGGTTTCTTCATGGCAAATTCCTCACCTCGGAGCCACGTTTTTGGCGTATAAACCTTTTTACAGTCTAGACAGCTTTCTCCAGTGCAGTAGACGCCATCAAGAGGATACAGGTGCCAAGATAAGGGAATACACCACTCGCGCATACCTTACCGGCGCCTGAGGCCTGGCGAAAACAAGCCACGGCAGAGGCGATTCGCTATTGATCGCAAGTCCTTCTGTCTTTGGAGGGGCGGGGCATGGGTGGGCGGCACAAAAAACGGGACTAAGACCGTCTTCTGCTTAGCAGTCATTTGCCAGTGGGAAATGGGCGGGTGAACAACCCCAGAAAACACTATCGTCGCCGGGGCAGCCGGGTATTAAAAGCCCGCTCCGAACAAAGCGGGCTCAGACACAGCGTAGAGATTAACCGCGCTCCGCACGCTCCTTGGCTATCAGATAGTCAGCTACCTGCAGCATCAGTTCCTGGCCATTATTTTTCCCTTTATAGCCCGGCAGAGAAGAACTGATACGGTACTTACCGGCCACAACCACCTCTGGAGTACCGGTCATCTTGTAAGCCCGCTGGTTGGCCATACCCTGCTTGACCCTGCTGTTAATGGCAAAGGAGTTCATCAGCTTGACAGCCCTGGCGCCATCGGCGCCGTGCTTGTTGAACAAAGCCTCAATTGCCGGCAGGTCCGGCTTCCAGTTCCGGCCTTCACGAACTGCAAGCATCTGGCGTTGAGTGTAGATGGCATTAAAGATCGGGGTATGCATCTTTTCCAGGACACCCATTGCGTCAGCCACATAAAACAGGCGCGCATGGACATCCATCAGTGGCTGCCAGATAGCGGGCAGCTTCAGCAGGGTAACATCGCCGGGCATATTCTTTTTCCAGCGTTCCAGGGTCGGCTCGAAATGGAAGCAATGGGCACAGCCATACCAGAACATTTCGGTTACTTCGATCTTGCTATCGTCTTTCTGCGGTACCGCTTGGGGCAGCACCTGATAGTGTTGACCGGCTTTGAACCCACCGCTTTCCTGCGCACAGGCGGCAAGGCTGAACAATATAGCCAAAACCATTGTTATAGGGGCGAGAACTGCTCTCATAAGTCTTCTCCAGCTTGTACCTACGTTGATCGAGGCCTGTTAGCGGCGGGCTGCCGGGTCACTGAGGCACAATAGACAACGCAGATTATTGAAGTTCCCGTTGCTTGGGGCAAGGAAACGCGACGAAAGTGCGACTACTTTACCCGATTCCCCACTGCTTGAGCGGGCACCGGGCACAAAAAAAGGCCGGCATTTGACCGGCCTCCCGCTGCTGGGGCCTGGCTGTTATTCCGTCAAGCCGGCAATATAGTTGGCGACAGCGGTGATTTCGGCATCGGACATCTGGCTGGCAACTGTGCGCATGGTACGGGTATCCCCGTCATTTGTGCGGGTACCGACACGGAATGCCTTCAACTGGGCTTCAATATACTCCGGATACTGACCGGAAAGTCGCGGATAGCCGGCGGGTGCATTGCCCTGACCGCTGGGGGAGTGACAGCCCATACAGCCTGGCACGCCGGTTTCCATATTACCCGCACGGTACAATTTGCGCCCAAAGATGAGGCCGTCGACACTTTCGCCATTATTGAGCGTGACTGCAATCGCTTCGGACCCGGTCAACTGCATCGGCTGGGTGGCAAAGTAGGCGGCGATATCCTGTAGATCCTGCTCGTTAAAATTGTCCAGCTGGCCAATCATCTGTGGCACATTACGCTTGCCTTCCTGGATATCCATAAGCTGCTTGAACAGGTATTTCTCGCCGAGACCAGCGATTTTGGGGAAGGCGGGCACCGGGCTATTGCCGTCAGCACCATGGCAAGCTGCACACTGGGCGGCCTTTGTCTTACCCTCAGCCGCATCACCCATAGCCATTGCAAGGGATGTGGTTCCCAAGGCGATAACCAGACCAAGTACCCGAGCAGTGTTCTTGATAAAGCTGTTCATACATCGTCCCGTTGCGCGCTGTGATATGGTGTTCCGCTCCGCCCCATAAATCCTGCGAGGCGAAAACCGCGGCATTATATACTTGCGCGCCAAACGAGTGTACCGGATCAGCGGACTTAAACGATGTCAATTGTCAAACTGAATGCCCAGCCGCAAAAACTGAACTACCGTGCTATACGATTTCTGACCAGTGCGCCCACCCTGGCCGAGTGCCCGGAGGACTCCGGCGCCGAAGTGGCCTTTGCCGGCCGCTCCAATGCGGGAAAATCCAGCGCCATCAACGCGTTGACCGGCAACAGCAAGCTGGCGCGAACCTCCAAGACACCCGGGCGCACCCAGTTGATCAACTTCTTCAGCCTGTCTGAGCAGCAGCGACTGGTGGATCTGCCCGGGTATGGCTATGCCAAGGTGGCCCGTGTTATGAAAGACGAGTGGCAGCGCCACCTGGCTGCCTATCTGGAGCAGCGCCAATGTCTGCGCGGCCTGGTGCTGTTGATGGACATACGCCAGCCCCTCAAGGAGTTCGACCTGCATATGCTGACCTGGGCGGTTGAGGCAGGCCTGCCTGTGCATTGCCTGCTCACCAAAGCGGATAAGTTGAAGCATGGCCCCGCCAATAATATCCGCTTTGCCGTGGAGAAAGCCCTCAGGGAGCAGGGTCTGGACCGGGAGGTTACCCTGCAGCTGTTCTCCTCCACCAGGAAAACGGGTATCGACACGCTGGAGCGCAAATTGAATGAATGGCTCATATCCCGCACGGAGCCCTCCGCCACAAGTAGCTGACCTCAACCCTTACAGGCTACCGGCCGCAGCCTGCACTGATACTGATTTTAAAGGGCGCCTGGTTGGGAAACCTTTCGTGCAATAACCGCTTCACTCAGCACTCTTTGTTGTCGGCGCGCAACTCAACTTATCCCGAGGCAACAGGGAGCGTAACAATACCTGCCGCAGCTGCTGGCGCGTCTGGGGTGTCGTGCAGTGCAGCTCCTCAACGCTCAGACAGCGTTGCGCCAAGAGCGCAACCAGGGTGTCTTCGCGAATGGCAACGGTCAGCAGCCGCGGGGTTTCTGCAGGCTTTACACGGGCGGTTTCCTCAGTGCAGCCGGCAATCTCTGTCGAGGTGGACGGGCCATCTAGCTTGGGCTGCTTTTTGCATTGCGTCGCCGACACCCGTTGGATAGAGGGCACTGATACAGTCAGCGGCAATCCGCTGCTTGAGGCCATCTCCAAGCTGGCGCGCGAGGATTGAACTGGCGCCGGCGAGAATATAGCGGTGTAATTTTTCATCCCCCAACTCCCGGTAGGCTGCCATCAGGCAGAGGGCGTTTTCACTAAAGCGTGTCGCAGACACGGCATAGCTTGGCCACTGTTTTGCCAGCAGAAAGCCCGCAAGGTCAAAAGCGCATCCCAGATAGGGAATCGCCTCTTTTTCATTGCCCTCTTCAGAGAGGATCTTGCCCAGTTCTATCCAGTCCAGCCACGTTTTTTCCGCACGATCCGTGTCAGCAATCAACCACTGGCGGTGGTTTGCGCATAGGTAACGTAAATTCACGATAATTCCCTTGCTTGAAACACACTCAGTGTAATGCGAACAATTATCATTTGCAAATAATTAAACTGAATTTTTGCCGCTTGCTTAAGGAGTCCTGGCAGGAGCTTTTTGAGTATAAAAAAAGCCGGCAGATGGGGACTGCCGGCCAGGAGTCAGTGCCCTTGGGGATGGGCACTTGCCAAGCGCACCCAGGGGGACGGGTACGCCTGAGGGTTCCTCTTCAATGCAAGATCCTCCACACAGGGAAGCTTAGGTTGCTGCCGTTGGTATTCCCACCCGGCGAGTAAAGCGATCAGAGGAATGTGAATACTATACTCGCCCACATCCGGATTTCCGGAAATAGATTCCAATCTTGTCAACTAGCCCGGATTTCTACCCGGAAAACCGTCACCTGCCATCCATCCCCCAGGGGGCATTCAGGGAGAAAAAAACCCCGGAGATGGGGATAGTCCGGGGTGAAAAAGCTGAACGCTTTGGGGTTAGAGAGTAACAATGATCTGGTGGATTGGATACGACCGGGCATCCCTTTGTTCCCGAGACTGGAGTAAATAAATGTAAATGGTGGATGTTTTGGACCTGTGGCCGGTATTCACAGGGAAAGCCCTTCAAATGGTCAGTTCACACACCGGGCCGTTGTCGTGCAGGCGACGGATTCCCTCTGCGAGAAGAGGCGCACAATCGAGCAGTTCGCAATTGTTCGGCAAGTCTGTCTGGGGCAGGGAGTTGGTCAGGGCAACGACCTCCAGTGGAAGGCGCGACACAAGGGCTCTGGCATCTCCACTGAACTGGCCGTGACTCGCGAGAGCAACGATACCCGCAGCCCCCGCAGCCTCAGCTGCCAGCGTTGCCCGACAGAGAGTTGCACCGCTGGCAATCAGGTCATCCACAATCAGCACCACCGTTCCCTCCACTTCACCAATCAAGGTGCCACCACTGATCTGCTCGCCACTGCGATATTTCTCGACAAAAACTCTGCCGATCGCTCTCTCTAAGCACTCACTCAGAGCCCGGCGAAACATTTCCGCGCGCTTGATACCACCCTCATCCGGCGATAACACCACCAGTGGCCGCTGCTCTCCAGCCAGTCGTCCTGCGGCAAACGCCACCAGGAGAGGCCGGGCAAGCAAATGCACAGTGCGACAGCGGAACGCATTCTCAAAAGCGGATAAATTATGGGCGTCCATCGTCATAACTGTGTGGGTACCGGCTGACTCCAGCAAGCTGGCCAGATACTGTGTTGGCAAGGGGTCGTGCAACCTTGTACGCCGATCCTTGCGCCCGTAACACAGATAGGGCATCACGAAAGTGATACGCGATGCCCCGGCATCCTTGAGGGCGCCAATAAAAAACAGGCTGCGCAACAGTTTTTCATCAAGACTGCTGCACACATCGGCATACAGGGACTGCACAAGGAACACATCGGCCCCCTCCACGTCGTCCAGAGGGCGCACCTTGTGCTCACCATCCACAAAACTGCGTTCCTCGTGTCGGGAAAGGGGCTCTCCCAGGGCAGCGGCCACGCGTCCACAAAAATCGGCGCCAACATCCAGGCTAAATAGCTTCAAGCGACCCATAACCAACCTCCCGCAAACCACCGGGAAGTCAAACCCACCCTATGCGTCATGCCAACGGCTCCTGAAGCTGGTGGGCGGCACGGGGAATATGCTCATTTAATCTATGCATCGATACCGCAGTCTCTCTTTTGATAAACCCGGCAGCCCAATGGGAGTGCCATCTTTCATGCTTCGCCACCCGTGCAATACCTACCCAACTTGGCGGTGAGGATGGTATTTCAGGAGCCCACACCGCCACTCTTCAGGCAAACAAAACCCAAATATCCTCATTTATACAACACGCCAAACCGCAGGTCAGCGGACCCTGGGAACAGGCCCCTGAAGATGCTCACTGTGGAAATTAGGTCTCTGTAGTGCTCAGATTAGCCCAGTAAACCTCCAAAGGGTCTGCCATTCAGGGTTGTGAAATGGAGTGGATGAGAAAGGACACAAAAGAGTGCCTGGCGGGGGAAGATTCAACTTGAGAGGACAAAAAAATGCCCCGGACTTGGGGAGTTCCGGGGCAAACATCTGACTTCCTTGGGGGATGATGACGCATTCCAACGATCTTGCCACTTTAGAGGGGCTGTCGCCGGAACAGTTCCACGGATTTCGGCAAAGATTGTAAAAATAGCAGTTAAAACACACTAATTGGCGCCATTTTCACTCAAAAGGTATCTGAGGGGACTACTTCTTTACCTCGGCACAACGCATGCGCTCCCCTGCAGGCCTAAAACCTACCAACAACCGATGCTTCAATGCGCCTGATCCCAGTCTTTGCCATGTCCCAGATCAACAGTCAACGGCACGCGCAACTGCGCAGCGCCCTGCATTAATTCCGCCAGAGCAGTTGCAACCGTCTCTATTTCCGGCTTGGGCACCTCCAGTACCAGTTCATCGTGCACCTGCAGGATCAGCTTGCTGGTCAGGTTTTGCCTATTGAGCCAGGTATCCACCGCGATCATGGCGCGCTTGATAATGTCTGCGGCTGTGCCCTGCATAGGCGCATTGATCGCGGTGCGCTCGGCGGCCTGGCGCTGCATCGCATTGCGAGAGCGGATCTCCGGCAGGTACAGACGACGGCCAAACAGGGTTTCCACATAGCCTTTTTCCGCAGCCTGCTTACGGGTGTTCTCCATATAGTGCAGAACCCCCGGATAGCGCTCGAAGTAACGGTCTATATAGGTCTGGGCATCCGCGCGGGGAATGCCCAGCTGCCTGGCCAGGCCGTAGGCCGACATGCCATAAATCAGGCCAAAATTGATGGCCTTGGCGCGGCGGCGCTGCTCGTCGCTGACCCGATCCAAGGCCACTTCAAACACTTCCGCGGCAGTGGCGCGGTGGATATCAGCACCGCGTTCAAAGGCATTCACCAGCCCTCGGTCTGCAGACAGGTGCGCCATAATGCGCAACTCGATTTGCGAATAGTCCGCAGCGATGATCTCGCTGCCACCATTGACACGTGGGTCCGCGGTGAAAGCCCGACGGATTCGGCGACCCTCCTCGGTGCGAATCGGGATATTTTGCAGGTTGGGATCGCTGGAAGAAAGTCGCCCAGTGGCTGTTACCGCCTGGTGGTAGGAGGTGTGTACACGGCCACTGGCAGGATCAATCATTTTCGGCAGTTTGTCGGTATAGGTGTTTTTCAGCTTGGCCAGGCCCCGGTACTGCATGATCAACGCCGGTAACTCGTGATTGTGGGCCAGCTCCTGCAACACCGCCTCCGCCGTGGAAGGCGCTCCCTTGGGGGTTTTCTTGATCACCGGAATCTGTAACTTTTCAAAAAGAATTGCCCCCAGCTGCTTGGTGGAACTCAGATTGAATTCCTCTCCTGCCACCGCGTAGGCCTGCTGTTCCAGCTCACGCATCTCCTGTTCCAGTTCGGCACTCTGTGCCGCGAGCATTTTTGCATCTATGTAGGCGCCGTTGCGCTCCATACGTACAAGCACCGGCAGCAGGGGCATCTCGATATCATCGAGTACCTTTACCAGAGACGGCACTCGCGCCAGGCGGCCGTTCAACTCCCGATGCAGGCGCAGGGTGATATCGGCATCCTCTGCCGCGTAGGGGCCGGCTTTGTCCAACGGTATCTGATTAAAAGTCAGCTGTTTGGCGCCTTTGCCGGCAATATCCTCAAAATGCACCGTATGCTCACCCAGGTATTTGAGCGCGAGGCTGTCCATATCATGACGGCTGGCAGTGCTGTCGAGTACATAGGATTCCAGCATGGTATCCCGCGCAATACCACGCAGCCTAATGCCGTAGTTGGCCAGAATATGGCTGTCGTATTTTAAATTCTGCCCCACTTTCCTTTGCTTCTCGTCCTCCAGAAGCGGCTTGAGCTTCTGCAGTACCTGTTCAAATGGCAGCTGCTCAGGTGCGCCCATATAATCGTGTGCCAGCGGCACGTAGGCGGCGCGGTAGGGTTCAACCGCAAAGGACACCCCCACCAGTCTGGCCTGCATATAGTTGAGGCTGGTGGTCTCCGTATCAAAGGCAAAGATTTTTGCCTTTTTGAGCCGCTGCAGCCAGGCATCCAGTTCGGCCATTGCTGTCACAACCACATAGTCCCGCTCCACCGCCTCGGCCATGGCCTCCTCGGCCTTATCGCTGGTCAGCTCTTCCAGCCAGGTGCGAAACTCGTTTTGTCCGAACAACTCGATCAACTTTCCGATATTCGGTGCAGAATTGTGCAAGTTCCGGGGATGGTAGGGCATTTCCACATCGGTCTTGATGGTGGCGAGCCGGTAAGACAGCTGTGCCGCCGCGCGATGTTCGGCCATTTTACTGCCGAGGGTCTTGGCGCCGCGAAAACCCAGAGTGGCGATGGCACCCAGATCGGCGTAAATCTCTTTAAGGCCACCAAGGTTCTGCAACAGCGCCAACGCCGTCTTTTCTCCAACGCCTGGCACACCGGGAATGTTGTCGGACTTATCACCCATCAGGGCGAGGAAATCGATAATCAGTTCGGGCCCTATGCCGAACTTCTTTACCACGCCGTCTGTGTCCATCTCGGTATTGGACATGGTGTTGACCAGGGTGATCCCCGGGCGCACCAGTTGCGCCATATCCTTGTCACCGGTGGAAATAATCACTTCCTGGCCGCTGCGCTGGGCCTCCAATGCCAGGGTGCCGATCACATCATCTGCCTCAACCCCATCCACAACCAGACGGGACAGGCCCATCGCGTCGATAATGTCGTGAATCGGCTGAATCTGCTCGCGCAGGTCATCGGGCATCGGCGGGCGGTGGGACTTGTACTCAGCAAACATCTCGTCGCGAAAGGTTTTGCCCTTGGCATCAAACACCACTACCACAGTACTGTCGGCGTGCTCCTTCAAGTGGCGGCGCAACATGCTGATGACTCCGCGAACCGCACCGGTGGGCTTTCCCTGGCTGGTTGTCAGCGGTGGCAGGGCATGGTAGGCGCGATACAGGTAAGAAGAACCATCCACCAAAATCAGCGGAGCGGCACCGGAGCTTTGTTTACTCATAAGTCAAGGCGTTCTGTTGTTGGGCTTTATTTGTACCCACAGGAGGCGGGCTGGCCAATAGGATAACGCCCTTCGCACAGATTTTCCGCTCAACCTGCGCATAACAACTATTGGCGCACCAACCGCACCAGAACCACATGCTGGGCTAGTCTTCTCGATAGCGACGTTCACCGCTCGCTGCCCCCCCGGGAACCAAATGCACTCTGGCTGCCAACAGGCGGCACAGACACTTTTATTCCCAAGAAAATAGGACTCAACAGATGATGAAGGAAGGATTCCAACTATGAGAGGAGTGATCGGCACCGCTCTATTAATGATCACCTGCATACAAGCTTCGGCAGGCGCTGTTTTGGCCGGTGAAGCTGAGGAGGCCCGCGATGGGTATCCGGACACAGAGAAGTTTCCCTCAAAACACACCACCGCACCAAATCATGAGTTGATGCTCAAGAAAGCCCGGCAGGCACAGGAAAAACGGCTGTTCCAACGCCAGATGCGTCAACTGGAAAAACTGCTTCAGCAGGCCAGAAGGGATGCCGACCGCGCAAAAAAATTACAACAATTGAAACGCAGTGCCAATTCCCCCGACTGAGCGGGCCATTCCAACACAGCACTGCGCCCAGTGCCGACTCCGCTGGGCGCCCTCTCCCATCAAAATTCCAAAACCAATCCCGTTGCAATCAATTCCGGAAGTCGCGGACGGACACATCGGGAATCCGGCTCAGGCACATGCGGGCCTGGGCCAGCAGGGATTCAATCAGATCCCGGTAGCTGGCGTCCGGACCCAACTGCGCGCCGAGCGGGTCCAGGGTCCCATAGTGCAGACCCAGATGTTCAGCCAGCTGCCTGTCGCGCGCATTTTCCGGAGCATCACCAAACAGACAGCCCTCCCCTGCACCAGAGAGATCAAGCATGGCTCTGGCACCGTACCCGCTATCGCTACCGCGGGTTAGCGCGCGCGTCTCTATCCCGGCAGAACCAAAGAAATGCCCGTAGGCGTCGTGGGTCACAACAATAGGCACATTGCGATAGCCCCATAGGGCGCGATCCAGTACTTTCTGCAGATTGGCCATGGAGCGGGAGAAATCCCGCGCGCGACCCCGGTACAACTCGGCGCTTTGCGGCCTTAGCTGTGCCAGGCGCTCAGCAATTTGCGCCGCCGCAATTGCCGCGTTGCGCGGGCGCAGCCACAGGTGCATGTCCGCATCGCTGGCACCCTGATACTCATAAGCACTATTGGCCAACAGCGGTAACTGCCGCTCAGCGGGCAGAGAGGCCATCTGCCTGGCCAGAACACCCTCCATCTGCGGGCCCAGCCACACGACCAGTAATGCCCGCTCCAGTGCCGCCCGCTCGGGGATACTGGGTGCATAGTGGTGCGGATCCCTTCCCTCAATCAATATCCGAAGGGGTACGTCGTCCTTGGTAATTTCCTGCGCGATCAGGGCCAGCGGACGCACGCTCACTACCAACTCTCCCCCTGTGGGGGGGGGCGGGTCAGCGCAGGCCAGGAGGCAAAAACCGAGCAGGGCCAAAACGGATAAAGGGAAAAGACGCTTAGAGGAAAACATGGAAGACAGATGGCAACGCAAAACTGCGATATAATCACAACCGGCTTCAAGCCGCCAGCCCGATTGGTCAGTACCCAACCCAGTGGACTTGCAGCAAAGCCGTAACACCCATGCCTCTTGTTGCCCACGCCAGCCCCGGAGATTTCACCCTGAGCCCTTCCGAGTCGCTCATTACTGCCGACAATGTCTCTCTGCAGCTCGCCGGTCGGCAACTGCTAAAGGACATTACTGTAGAGTTGCTACAGGGCGACATTGTCACTCTTATCGGTCCCAACGGTGCCGGCAAAACCACACTGCTGCGACTGCTGCTGGGCCTATCACGGCCCAGCGGCGGTATGATCTGGCGCAAACCGGGGCTGCGTATCGGCTATATGCCCCAGCGACTGCATATTGACAGCGCCATGCCCATGTCTGTTGAACGCTTTTTATTATTGGGCCAGCGGCGCTTGCAGCCCTCCCAGGCACAGGCCGCACTGGACAGAGTCGGGGCCGGGCAACTAAAAAACACCAACCTCTCCAACCTCTCCGGCGGAGAGATGCAGAGAGTCCTGCTGGCCCGCGCGGCATCCCGCAAACCACACCTACTGGTACTGGATGAACCCACCCAGGGTGTGGATGTGGGTGGGCAGGGTGAATTATACCAGTTGATCGCCACGCTCCGGGACGAACTCGGCTGTGGCGTTCTACTGGTTTCCCACGATCTGCGCCTGGTCATGGCAGCTACAGACCGGGTGCTGTGTCTCAATCAGCATATTTGTTGTCAGGGTCTCCCGGAACAGGTCAGCCGGGACCCGGCCTATCTGGAGCTCTTCGGCGACAAGGTGGCCCCTTACACCCATCAGCATAACCACCACCATAACCTCAGTGGCGATATCGCGAAGGCGACCGATTGCCCGCGCAAGCACTCCGGTCCAACCGCTGCGAGCAGAGACGAAGAGTGAACATCAGTGATTGAGCCTGGCGAATTACTGCACAGTCAATTCCTCTGGTACGCCCTGGGCGCCGGCCTGCTGGTCGCTTTGGTGAGCGGTCCTTTGGGGTGTTTTGCCGTTTGGCGACGCATGGCCTACTTTGGCGATACCCTGGCGCACACCGCCCTGCTCGGCGTGGCTCTGGGTTATGTTTTGCATATTCTTCCAATACTGGCGATAGGCGGCACCTGTTGCCTGCTGGCAATACTGCTCGTATACCTGCAGCGTCGCCAGAAACTCGCTGTGGACACCCTGCTTGGGATTCTTTCCCACTCAATGCTCGCCCTCGGCATTGTCACCATAGGCCTGTTCGGGATTAAAGCGGATTTACTCTCCCTGTTGCTCGGCGATCTGCTCGCAGTCAATAGCCAGGACCTGCTGCTGATGTCTACCACTGCAGTGGGGATTCTTTTGCTGCTCTGTTTTCTCTGGGAGAAACTTCTGGCCTTCACTCTGCACGAGGAACTCGCTTCCGTTGAGGGAATACCCGTAGAGCGTGTACGCCTGGCACTGATGCTGATGCTGGCACTGCTGATTGCCATCGCCATGAAAGTCGTGGGTGTATTGCTGATCACCGCGCTGTTGATCATTCCCGCAGCGGCTGCGCATAAGCTCTCCCGTACACCGGAGTTCATGGCCATGATGGCATCGCTGATCGGATGCTTTGCCGTCGTGCTCGGCCTGCTGGCCTCGATTCTGTGGAATACCCCTGCAGGCCCCGCCATCGTACTGGCAGCCTCGCTACTCTTCCTTATCTGTCAGTTGTGGCCAACCGGAACCAGATAGCCACTGGATGCCTTTTGAGCAATGCACCGGCAAGCCAACAAGACCTGGACGGTGTATTTGGTTGCCACCTTAGAAAGAAACTGCGCAAACCCGCCTGGCATTCCCCACACTTCAAGTGCTTAGGATAAACCGCTACCGTTGCAGTTTGGCGCTTTGGTTTTCTGAATAATGGGATCTATATCACCCATTTCTTCAATAAACCTCTGCCCGGCCAACAGCCAATTGTTTCAATATTCCGCCGTTGCTAGTGTTGCGCGACGACCAGCCAATTTGGGCCAGTCACGGATAATGACGACAAAAGGAAGAGCAAGAATCATGGAAAATTTCACTCCCCGCCGCACGTTACTGGCCAGCGCCATCCTGGCCGCTGCCGCAGCAACAACACCACAAACACTCATCGCCGCCGAGGAAGGCGCCATCGAAGAGATCACTGTTGTGGGATCGCGCATCAGTCGCAATACCGAATTTGAGAATGCCACACCAGTCCAGGTTCTGGATCGCGAGACCATCGAAACATCCGGTTACACCAATCTGCAACAATTGTTCGAAAAGAACCCGGCCGCTGGTAATGGCACCTTTTCCACTCGCGGCAATAACCAGGACTCCACCGCCAACGGCGCTGCTGCTGTGAGCCTGCGCGGTATGGGCGCGGATGCCACCCTGGTGCTGGTGAATGGCCGGCGTGTGGCCATCAGCGCTTTTGCCGAGGGCATCACCACCAACTTTGTCGATATCAACAGTATTCCCCTGGCCGCTGTTGAGCGGGTAGAAGTCCTGAAGGACGGCGCCTCCGCTATTTATGGATCCGATGCCGTGGCCGGTGTGGTCAACCTGGTGCTGCGCAAGGATTTCGAAGGCGCGGAGATCTCCATGGATTACGGCGGTGCCGATGGTTATGACGAACAGTCCCTTTCCGCAGTCTGGGGCATCAATGGCGAAGGCTCCAACCTCACAGTGATACTTGACCACCATAAAAACAGTCGCCTGGCCAGTTCCGAACGCAGCGGTCTGGGCACCGCCAATCAGTCCGGACGGGGTGGAGAAGACTTCCGCTCGTCGCGGGGCTACCCAGGCAGCTTCACACTTCCCAACGGAATAACAGTCCCCGACCCGAACTGTCCCGAAGAGCGTGATACCGGGGAGGTCTGCCTCTACGATTACGGCCCCTGGACCCTGATCACCCCGGAGGCGGAGCGCACCGGTCTACTGATGCTCGGCCATACGGATCTGACCGAGAATATTGAATTTTTCAGCGAAATTGCCGTGCAGCACAATACTTCTGTGGCCCAGGGCGCCCCCACCCCGCTGGATGGAGATGCCGAACTCTACGTGGAGGCAGATCATCCCAACAACCCCTTCGGTGAACGTGTGGATATCTTCCGCTATCGCACCGTGGATGCAGGCGCACGGCAGTGGAACATAGAGACTGATAATCTGCGCGGCGTGTTCGGATTGCGCGGCAGTATTGCCGATTGGGACTGGGAGACCTCTGTACAGCGTTCCCGCAGCGAATCCACTCAGACCGGAGACCGCTCCCAGGGCTGGGTTCGCACGGACCTGCTGCAGGAGGAAATCAATGCGGGGCGCTACAACCCCTTCGGTGGTGTGCAGAATCCGGACGCTGTGATTGATGCCATTACCACCAGTCTGGTGCGTCAGGGCAAATCCGAACTCACCAGTTACGACCTCACTATCAACGGCGACCTGTTCAATACTCCCAGCGGAATGGTCGCAATGGCAGCGGGGCTCGAATACCGCGAGGAAAAAGCCGCCGATATCCCCGATGACCAGTTCCAGCGCGGTCTGATTTTTGGCACCGAGTCCGTTTCCGCCAAAGCCAGCCGGGATATCACTTCCGCCTTTGTGGAAATCGCCATTCCCCTACCCGCCAATCTCGACCTGACCCTGGCCGGCCGTTACGACGATTACAGCGACTTTGGCAGCACGACTAATCCCATGGCCAATCTGTTGTGGACCGCCAGTGACCAGTTGTCTCTGCGCGCCTCCTGGGGTACCGGATTCCGTGCCCCCTCTCTGGCACAAATTGGTCTTGGTGACTCACAGGAATCCCTGTTCTTCAAAGATACCTTCGGCTGCGAGGTCAATGAGGCATACTGCAGTCAAACCGACTACACCATCATTTATTCCGGTAACCCCGACCTGGACGCCGAAGAATCCGAATCCTTCAATATCGGCGCTGTTTTCGAGCCCATCGAAGGATTTCAATTGTCCCTGGACTACTGGAAGATCACCCAAGAAGGCAAGATTGACGAGGCGCCTTTCGGGTTCCTTTACCGCAGGCATTGTAATGACCAGAGTAGCACCATCTGTCAAAGGGGCACACCGCGACAGGGAGAATCTCTGGGGGCATTGCAATCCATTCGCAGTGGCTTTACCAATATCGGCGAACAGCAAGTATCTGGTGTCGACCTCAGTTTCGTTTACAGCGGTTTGGCCCTGGCCGGTGGCAATCTCGGGTTGCGGTTTGATTATTCCTACTTGATGGAATTCGAACGCGTAGAATTGAACGCAGATGGCGACGCGTTCCTGACAAGAGATTTGGCCGGAGAATACGAATATCCCCAACATCGTTGGAATGCGACAGGCGACTGGACCTTTGACCGTTTTGGATTCAGCGCAGGCCTGAGTTATATCGGCGAATTCGAGGATACGCCGGATATTGACTTTGACGGCACACTTGATTATGACACCAATACTTCCCGCACGGTGGACTCATTCCTGACCATGAACCTGCAAGCGCGATATACCGGTTTTGCAAATATGATTCTAAGCCTGGGCGCGGATAATGTTTTCGACGAAGCGCCTCCCTTTGCGATCGGTGACGGCGATGCCGATCTGTATGGTTATGTGCAGTCCCAGCACGATCCGCGCGGCCGTTTTATCTATGGAAAAATGACTTACACCTTTTGATCAGCGGTAGCGGGCTTTTCCCGGGAAGGGAGGCGCAGTGCCTCCCTGCTTTACTGCTACACTTCCCGTGTGTGCGAGGGAATTCCACGACCTTTGAGCACAATCAAAGGCGCTAGCTGCGTGGATCTTGCGCCTTTTCTTTTGGGTTGTCCGCATTCATCCCACTATTGACCCCAGGACGAACGGGTTCCGAACCAGCCTTGTGTAATTCGTATACCGTCAACACGATACCGATCAACATACAAATAAATACACAAGCCGCGATCACAAGAATGAATAAATCAGACACTGTCAATCCCTGCGCGCAATTAAAGCCGATACTTTAAAATAGATGCCAAAAGCCAGAATGCTCGGCACCCAAAGCGCGGTGAAAACCCCCTGTTCCCTGTATCCACTAAACCAGAGATACCCGGACAGGGCAAAGGATATGGCGACCGCCAACAGAATAAAAACATCCGAAAGCTTAAACACAGGAATCTCCAGTTAATTGTCACCATAGTCCCAGAAGCCAACGGCGGCGATCAATAAACCGAAAATCGTGATTGCCGCAGGAATGCGCAGCCCCGATATCCCAAAAACCGCTTGTAGTGACGGAACAACGCCCATAGCACCGAAGATCCCCCAAAGCAGGAACGGCACAGCGATAACCAGACCAACCACTCCGGTTGTATATCGTGCTTTTCTAGATCGGCTAAAGCGATCGAACAGATTCCTCAAAAGGGATTCCAGTGCTGCCGTGCTTGATAGAATTGATAGTTAACAACAGGATAGCCCACCCTGTAACAAACGCGACGGGCACTGCAGAAAATGCATACTCTTCAGAGTATTGACACAAAATTCATTGTCGGGCCAGATAGGCGCAAAGCTGTCATCCCAAATAGCCGCCTTATTGCGCGCAGGATAACCATTGCAGCAGTTTTTCTGTTCTTCAAAAAAGCAGTCGTCATGCTCTGTGTGAAACCACAGCCGGACCGGCGACAAAGTCGATAACTACACTGATCTCCACAATTCCCGCGTAAGGAGCTTTCAAAGTCTTGGCAAACGTCGATAGCCCTTCGCTACGATTGCTCAGGTGTTTTCGAATGCGCTCACCCTAGTATCACCGAAGTTAAAACTGGCTTGAGTGATCCTGATGACAGGGGTATTTTCTCAATTATATTGGGTTGTGATTGTCGGTAAAGTACATCCATGAAATTGCTTTAAAATGCCCCGCAAGCAGCTCCGGGTAGCAGCAAGTGGGAATCTCGAATAGGGGAAGATGCTGGCAGAAGACCTCAAAAAGTTTCGGATGCTCTCCCGGGAATACGCTGAATTCCAATCAAGTCAACAACGGTTAGCCACCTAAGCACGCGCAAACCGGTCGAGTTTTTCAAAAGTTTCCGGCCTGAAAAAGCGCAACAAATTACACACACTTTACTAAAACAGGTCCCGTGGCAACACACTGTACTAAGGCTTGGCACCAATCGTTATCTTCGTGCCAGCCCTGCCCACCAGATGTATTTCCTGATTAATGGCCGCAGCCCGTAAAATTCTCTTACTGGTATAATGCCAAACTTTGTGAGACACACACTATGGTCAGATTTAGCAGGGCAGAAGGATTTGAAAGGGGAAAGTCTCAATAGGCCTGCGATTATTCTCAACCGCCCAAAAACCTTATTCCTTAAACGGGTTACCCGGGCAAAAAGGGGTTCCACCAGGTAAAAAAACCGGAAGCCCACTACGGCATGGTTAGATGTCTACCTGGGGGATGTTCATTGCGGCACAAACCCCGCTGTCGACAGCAAATCGGTGCGCGCCTTTACAATAGCCGCAGTGCCACACACTGACCGATAGAATTGACAGATAACAGCGAAGTGGATCAACCGAGGCCTCACAGGAAATAGCTGCACACACGCGAGGCGTTTAGACCCCGTTGGGCTGGAGCACCGTTACTTTTCCAGCAGCAATCCACATTCCCGGTGCTCTTCCCCCTTGGTGGGGTCAAAGTACACATCGTTATCCGGCAGCTTATTGTCGTAGACATAGCCTTCCACATCCACTTCCCTCAAATGGAACATCGGCGCCACGCGGATGGTGCCGTGATTGCCCAGGGTGAAAATGTCCAGGTTTTTGCGATGTGCGTTCTGGTCGTGGCGGATACCGTTCAACCAGACATCCGGTTTCAATTCCCCCATGGCACGATTGAATGGCTCCAGTTTTACCGTGCGGGAAAAAAAGTCGTGCTCGGGAGTGTCCAGCGGGGGGATACCGCCATACACGGCATGGTAATGGGCCGCTGACATCTTCGGGGCATAGGTGCGCAGATTCAGATTAAACTTGCTTACTACAGATTCTATATGGCGGTAGGTCTCCGGCGTGTTATAGCCATGGTCTACCCAGATCACCGGAATATCCGGTTTTTCTCTGGTCACCAGGTGTAAAAAAGCCACCGCCAGCGGGCGAAAATTGGTAAACACCACCGGGTTTTGCGCACGCTCCATGGTAAATCGCATGATCTCGCTGGGCTTCTCTCCGACGAAATCGCGATTCAATGCGTCCAAATCGGCGCCGTGATGGAAGAATGGGTCAGAAGCCACATGCAGGGAATTGGCGGAAGCGTTACGTCCCATAAAAATCAGTGCACAGAAAAACTAGGATGGAAGGCATGCTACCCAGTTCCTTATCTATATAGAAACAATAAAAAGAATTGAAGTAATAATTTTCAGTTATAAGCAATTCACCGCCGCGCAACGGGCATGTCCTGCCCCACTATCCCCGCAGTGTGCTGCAGCGCATCAGAATCAGCGACTGTCCGTATTCCGCACAGTAGCAGCGCCCGGTTTCCACAAAGCCATACCTCTGCAGGAAATAACGTGTGCGCAAGTTCTCCCTCAGCACCCGGGTCTGCAGTTGGGTTTTCCCCTGCCCGGCGGCAGCTACCAGGCTTGCACCGATACCGCAACCGGCAAACAGGGGGCTGACACACAGGTGGGCAAGCCGGTCTTGATCCAGAACAGTGATAAAGGCTTCGGCGACCGCCGGGTGACGGCCGGTAAACACCAGGCACAGACCGGCGCGTCGGCACTCACGGCGAAACTGGCGTACCCTATTTAGCCAGAAGGCTCGGGGCAGGGAGGGGTGTGAGCTGACCGCAGCGTGCAACCACAGCTGTTCCAGCCGATCCAGCTCTTTGAATTCTGCCTTCCTAATCACGGGCGGCGCTCCCGAGACAGATACACAGGCACAATCCTAATCAGGGCAAAGTACGGCCCCTACAAAATGTTCTCCCAATCGGGTGGAAACCATCCGAAACGGGACAATCCACCAGTGACATCAAAGGGCAATCAAAAAAATAACTGTTGAACCTCAAATCAATGGTAAAATGTAATCATTCTTATTAACAAATAAAACATTATTAATACTACTCAATTCCTGGAGGGTCCATGACACTTTTCCCCCGTTCGCCACTGGCATTTGCCCTGGCGGCATTGACGGCTATGCCGAGTCTGGCCGAAGAGCGCCTGGAGACTGTTTCCGTCATCGGCGATCCCGAATCCATCTCCAGCCTGCCGGGTTCTGCACACCTGATCGACGCCGACGAGTTGGCCGAGTTTGAATTTGTGGATATCAACCGCATACTGCGCTCGGTGCCGGGTGTCTACCTGCTGGAAGAGGATGGTTACGGCCTGCGGCCGAACATCGGGATTCGCGGCGCCCAGGGGGGGCGCTCCGGCAAGATCTCTCTGATGGAAGATGGCGTGTTGATTGCGCCCGCACCTTATTCAGCCCCCGAGGCCTACTATTTCCCCAGCGCCGGCCGTCTGGATGCCATCGAAGTGCTGAAGGGCCCCGCTGCCTTGCTCTACGGCCCATTCACGGTGGGCGGCGCCGTGAATATGCTCAGCACACCAATCCCGGAAAGCCCTGCAGGCATAGTACAACTCGAAGCCGGCGAGTATGGCGAGGCTCGCCTGCACAGCTATTACGGCACCAGCACCGAAAACACCGGCTGGCTGCTGGAAACCCAGCAACAGTATGCAGATGGTTTCCGCAGCATCGATCGCGCCGGCAGCGCGGATATTGCCAAAGAGGATTACCTGCTCAAGGGCCGCCTGCGCTCCGATGCGGATGCGACCTATCGTCAGCAACTGGATATCAAACTGCAGTACTCCGAAGAGGAGTCCGGCATGAGCTACCTGGGACTGAGCGATGCCGACTTAAACGACGACCCCAACCGCCGCTACGGCATCAGCGCCCTGGATGAAATGCAGAACCGCCACAGCACCGTGCAGCTGAATCACAGCATCGAACTGGACGAGGGCTTCACGCTGCATACCCAGGCCTACTACAACAAGTTCAAGCGTGACTGGTTTAAGGTCAGCCTCGGAGGCCTGATTGATGATGCCAATAGCGACAACGAAACTGTAGCTGCCAGTGCGCAAGCGATACTCGATGGGCAGCAGGATTACCGTGATTTTGGCATCAAGCACAACAATCGTGAGTACGAATCCAAGGGTATCCAGGTCAGCGCCGACTGGCTGTTCAATACCGGCTCCATCAACCACGAATTGACCCTAGGTTTACGACGGCATTGGGATGAGGTGGACAGATACCAGCCCGTGGAGATCTATGACCAGATTAATGGTCAATTGGTATTTGATCGCGTTGAACTCCCAAGCCCTAGTAATAACCGTATTGAAGAGGCCGATGCCACCTCCTTCTTTATCTCCGACGATATCCAGTTGGGCAATAAACTGACCCTGACGGCGGTACTGCGTTATGAGGATTTGGAAACCCAGCAACAGCGCTACAACGATGCGCAGCGTACAGAGAAAGGCAGTGACCGCTCAAACCAAGTAGATGAGTGGCTGCCGGGGCTGGGGTTGGTGTATCAGGTCAGCGAGCAGTGGGGCCTGTTGGCGGGTGTGCATCGCGGTTTCGCCCCGCCCGGTGCCGGTGCTAAAAATGGCCAGGGTCCCGAGTTATCCACCAACTATGAGTGGGGTGCACGCTTTGATAACGGCACCCTCGCCGCCGAGCTGATCGCCTTCTATAGCGACTATGAGAATGCAGTGCAGAACTGCTCTGTGGCCGTATCCTGCCCCAATGGAGCCGAAAGTGGCACCTTTCAACTCGGTGAGGCGGAAATCAAGGGCCTGGAAGCTGCCTTGGGCAGCGAGTGGGTGCTCGCAAACGGCTGGACCCTGCCAGTGCGTGCCACCTACACCTACACTGATGCGGAGGTCACCGAAGACCAGGACTCGCTCTGCAATGGGGACCCCCTCTGCGATGTGAACCCTGAGGAACTCCTGCTGGCCGGCGATAACCTGGTATACCTGCCGGAAAATGTCTTCGCGGTATCTGCGGGCCTGGACAGTGGCGCCGCCTGGCGCCTGAACCTCACCGCAGCCTATCAGGATGAGATGTGTGTCAACACCCGCTGTAACCGCGGCGGTGCCAACCAGTTCGATTACACCGAGTCCCTGTGGGTGGTGGATGCCGCCGCACACTACGATTTCAGCGCCGACCTGACCGGTTACCTGAAAGTGGATAACCTGTTTGACGAGCAGGTGATTATCAGCCGCAGCCCGGAAGGCGCCCGCGCCAACCGGCCGCGCGCGGCCACTGTGGGGATCAAGTACATCTTCTGAATCACTTTGGCCAAATACCGTGGCCGTTCAGTTACTGTTGTAGTTGTCTACCGTAATTCGCTGCAGTAACTTAGCGGCCAAGTCGCCTCTCCTCCGAACCGGATGCGCACTTGCAACGCACTAGCTATTCGTTAAATCGCTGGTGAATGACACCCAGTTTAAGAGAGGGCGACTTCCAAATATTTCAGGCTTACACTTCAGGTAATGATTGGCTTCTGGATAGCATCAACATGATCGTTTACGAACCGGGGCGGTACCTTATGATGGCGATCAACGGTCTGAGAGATGCCAAACGTACCTCTTACACTGAATCCAGCCTTTTAATAATATTCAGTCGGTTTTGCCTTTTCTCAAGTGCTCCCTATCAAGTTGATGTATCTTGTACCCCTACCTCCACCGCAGTTGCCAATGCCAATTTGGCCCATCACGGAAGATTATCTTACTGGTTATGGTTGGGGTGACTTTTCCTTCTATGCATACATTATATGTACAAGCAATAGCTCTTATAAAATCGGCACCTTGCAATTTGGCAGAACTTTGGTACCGATTTTACTGCACTCACTATCCAACGCGTTTATGTCGCCTATCAAACAGTACTAGAGAAGGGATTGAAACCAGATTAACTTTGTAACAATAAGGCTATTTGTCGAATATTATACGGACGTTTGTCGTAAGTATAAGTATGTCTTTTTCTCTATAGTCGGTTGTTTCATGTCTGGACCAACACAACGGTTTAGGCGGGATTTTATAAGCAGGTATTTTTTCTAAAACGGTCTGTCATTGAATACCTAATGACCCCAATCAATGAGCAGTAATTTGGGAGAGTGCCCTCACAACACGTTGGATTTGAACAGGTTACCTCATGCTGGTGGTCTTTCTGGGATAAAGACTTTAACCCTGATTTCTTGAAAATTGTCGCTGTATTTAAACCGAGAGCGATTGTCAGTCATTGTAAAAAAATACCGGCGCAGACAAAAAAGTCTTTGCCGGTATTCGGAAGTGATAAAGTAGCCCAATGGCGGGGCAAGTTATCCTCTCACTGAGTGTTGACCATCACTTCAGTTTCCGCGAAGGCCTGCGCGCCATTGCCGTGGTTCAGGATGCCGAGGGCGCGGGTATTGGGCGCAAGCCCCATCCACTCAAGCGCGATAGTGCCGCTGCTATTCAGTTGCGCCTGGCCCGGTGCATTCAACTGGGTATTGCCACTGTCACCGGTCAGGTTGAAATTAAACAGCGTGAAAGGCGTTGCGCCTGCTGCAGAATCGTAGTCATCGACAAACGCGGCGTATTCCCCGGGCGCGGGGTTGAGTATGGTCACGGACTCGGTAGAGGTTTCAGAACCGCTGCTGCCCACTTCCGGGAAATCGGGAGCCGGCCCAAACACCCGTAAATCCAGATCATCACTGCCGCTGCCATCGCCTACATCGGCATCGAACAGGGCTATGCGGGCCAGATTCGTTCCTTCCGGCACGTCGAAGAAGATCAATTGGGAACCGCCGTCCTCTACACTGCCGGGATTGGCCACGCCTTCTGCCAGGCCGTTTACCGTCACCTGGTAGTCGCCGTTATAGCCGAACCGCACATCCAGATTGAGGATGCCGTCGGTACCTTCAGCGGCGACCTGTGTTGGTGCCGACAAGGCTACCGGACGGACGGCGACGGGGCTGCGCACATAGTAGCGGGTGCCCACTGATTGCCAGCTCAGGTCGCCGAAAGCCCACTTGTTCATTGCAGCGTTCTCAGTGACTGTGAACGTAACCTCAAACTCCGCGCTTTCCCCCTCTCTTAATCGCAGCACGCGCGGATGTACCTGTACCTCGACACCAACCGGCGCATTAACCGAGACCCAGTACCACTTTGAGCCGCGGGATACGCTGGTGACACGGCGTTTTACGGTCTGGGTTCCCACCAGTGCACCAATACCGATAGAGGGCAAGTTCAGGTCACTGCTGTCAATGGAATAACCCAGATTAACCAGGTTGTCACAGGTCGTGCGCTCGACAATTTGCGGCTGATTTTCAGCGCCGCATAAAAACGCCAAATAGTCATTAAAACCGGCGTCGTAAACCAGGCCGGGCTGGAGAGCGGAAGAGGGTGCGATGGCGCCGGCACCGATATCGAACGGATCTGCCATTTCCGGGCCGAATGTTTTGCGCAAGTCGGTGCGGGCCGTACTCATAAGCGCGGACTTGGCCATTGCCGGAGACCAGTCCGGGTGGGCCTGTTTCAGCAGCGCCATCACACCAGCCACATGGGGGCTGGCCATGGAGGTACCACTCAGGCGTCCAAATAGGCTGCCACCGCTTAGCGTCGGCGAAATACCGGCGAGAATGCCAACACCCGGTGCCGCCACATCCGGCTTGATAATATCCGGCGCGCCGGCATTGTAGCCCCGGGAGGAAAAGCTGGCGATACGGTCTTCGCGGGAAATCTGCAGTGCGGGGTCCAGTATGCCACTGACGCCTTCACTGCCCGCAATCAGTTCGCCATCCGCATAGCGGATCATCACGCCGGGAATACGCGTGTCCGGCGCGGACATGGCAATCGGATCAAAGCGATCCTCCGCCGTGCCATCGTTGTATACGACGATCGCAACCGCACCGGCGTCCGCCACATTATTGTACTTGTCCGTGAAGGAGCAGCCCCCGCGTTTTACCAGGGCGATTTTGCCTGCCATAACCGCGCTGTTATCGAGTGCAGCGCAAGCTTCGAGCGGCACACTGACGAGGACAGGTGCCGACAGCAGCCCAGCGTCCTGCATGGAGACGGGGCCACTGCCCTCCAGAGCATCGTAAGTTCCGGCGATAGGCGCTGGTGAATCCACGCGCAATGCTGTACCAAAGCGTTGGTCATCCTCAGCGGCAGCCACTGCGGTGATCCAGGGAACGCCGGAAGGTGTGCCGATGGTGGCGACACCGGGGCCCCCGTTACCGGCGGAAGTGGCAACGAAAACACCCGCATCCGCAGCAAACAGGTATGCGATATCGTCCGCACCGGTGAAGATGGTGCTGCCGCCACCCACAGAGTAGTTGATCACGTCCACGCCATCGGCCACGGCCTCGTCAATAGCCGCCATAGCGTCCGCCGAGGAGCAGCCGCTGTCGTCCGGGTTCGGCGCATCCCAGCATACCTTGTACACGGCAACCCTTGCCCGCGGCGCCATGCCGGTAAGGGTTTCCCCTTCCGGTGTCACCACACCGTAGTTGCCGGCGGCGGTGGTGGCGGTGTGGGTGCCGTGCCCGTCGGCATCCCGCGCAGAGAGGAATTCGTAGTCCGCCAGTGTACCCGTGGAGCGGAAGGCGTCGGAAAAGGACTTGGCCTTGATCAGTTTGTTGTTACAGGTGAAGGCAGCGTCGTTGGGGTTGAATGCGGTATTGCCGAAATCACAGCCCTCGCCAACAAAGGATTCGGGCACAGGCCCGTAGGGAATAGAAGCGCCGCGGTTACCCTGGCGGGGCGTGGGGATGTCGGCAAGGCTCAGATGCTCGGGGTGAATACCGCTATCGATCACACCGACAACCACATTTTCACCGGTTATCCCCCAGAGCCAGGGGCTGGGTACACGGGTCAGGCCGAGAAAGTCCGCAGTGGAATCTGTATGGGGTTTGAGCAGACGATCTTCCCATACGCCCTTGACCTCAGTGTGACTGCGCAACGCCTCGGCTTCTTTTTTGCTCATTACCGCCGCGAAACCGTTAAAGGCCGTATCGTACTCATGCACCTTGCGCACACTGGGCATGGAGGACAGCACCCGCTCACGGCGCGACTTGAGGAACCCGGCATAGTGTCGGTAGCTGCCGCTGCGCAGGTCAAGCCTGCGCTGCAAAGCGGATTTCACCGCGGACGATCCGGGGGCGGCGCCGCTGTAAGAGGATAGCGGTTCACCATTTAGTTGAACGATATAAACCTTTCTGTGCTTTTCGGCATTGGCAGCGGGTTTGCCACTGCCCGTTTCAGCAAAACTGCTGCCCGAAATGAGCAGTCCGGTCATGAGCGCGAAAATTATCGTTTTTTTCATTAAAAAGTTCCTTTTATGTTTTTACGCAGGCGGGAAAATAGCGGCTGGCAGGGTAATCTCTGTAACGCTGCGGCACACACTGTATTTTCAGTGCCGCGCAACAGGGCCCTCTTCGAAACGCCGCGCCCATCCATGGTCTGTCAGAAATAGCGGTTGCAATGGTGGACTTGCCCGTCCCATTACCAGCTTTTAAAGGAATGTCGTCTACAACTCAACGTGTTGGCACACAATTTATTGTGTAGTGATGGGTGCGGCGGAAAGGGCAGGTAGAGAAAGATAAGCAAGTCATGTATATGCAAATCGACCGGTTCAAGGCGCAGCCGGAAACCTGTTTGCGTCCTCCACACACCCGCCCAACAAAAATTGAGCAAACTGCGCCAAGTCCGCAAATAGAACCGTGTTCTCAAGGTCTGGATTGGAATGCGCCATTATCTTTTTCAACGTGCGTTCCCCCTCACCGGATTTAAGCAGTACCGGCTTGCAGCCTTTTGCCAGCGCCAACTGCAAATCCTCGAGCTTATCCCCAAGCAGATAGCATCCGTGCAAACTGGTATCGAACTCCGCCTCTATCGCTTCGAGTAATCCCGGTTTGGGTTTACGGCAACGGCAGTGGTCCTCGGGGCCGTGGGGGCAGTAAAAGATCGCGGCGATCTCACCGCCGGCATCCTCCACCAGCGCGCGCAACCTGGTATGTATGGCCTCAAGGTCATCGAGATCAAACCGACCGAGGGTCAGACCGCTCTGGTTGGTGGCAATCACCAGTTGGTAACCGGCGCGACTGAGCGCAGCCAGGGCTTCGATACTGCCGGGCAGGGGCTGCCACTCATCAGCAGATCTGACGCAGGTGTCGGGGGCTTCGTTGATAACCCCATCGCGCCCGAGAATGATCATTGGCATGACTGATGCGCCCTGTTGGTTTGAAGCGAAGCAGAAGCCGGGGCTCCTATAGGGGTTATTTGGCCGGTGCCAGCAGGGAAATATCGGCAACTTGCAGAAACAGTGCCCGCAGCTGGGCCAGCAGGGCCAGGCGGTTCTCGCGCAGTCGCTCGTCGTCGCTCATCACCATCACACGGTCAAAGAAAGTGTCTACGGTTTCCCGCAAACCCGCCAGGCCAGCGAGACCCTCGGCGAAGTGCGCATCGCTGTACAGCGGCTCCACCTCAGCTCGGGCCACCTGCACAGCGGCGTACAGGGCCTTCTCCGCCTCTTCCTGCAACAGGGCCTCGTCGATAGTTTCGGGCAAGGCGGTGTCAAGCTTGGCGAGGATATTGGAAACACGCTTGTTGGCGGCAGCCAGGGCACCGGACTCCGGCAGCTGGCTGAAGGCGTTGACCGCGTGCACGCGGTTGTCGATATCCAGTGGGCACGACAAATTGCGTGCGGCCACCGACATAAACACCTCGGCGGCGATACCTTCGTCTTCATAACGGGCGCGAAAGCGCTCCAACACATACTGCAGGGCCTGCTCCACAACCCTGTCATACTCCCCCAGGGCAGTGCGCGGATAGTTGTCGCGAGCCAGCTCCAGCAGTTGGCGCAGATCCAGGTCGAGACGCTTTTCCACCAGAATGCGGATAATGCCGAGGCTGGCGCGGCGCAGGGCGAAGGGATCACGGGAGCCGCTGGGAGGCTGGCCGATGCCGAAGATGCCCACCAGAGTATCCAGGCGATCCGCCAGGGCGATCACGGTACCGGTCTCACTGGCGGGCAGCTCGTCACCGGCGAATTTGGGCATGTACTGTTCATACATGGCCTTGGCTACATCCAGCGGCTCGCCATCGTTTTCCGCGTAATAGTAACCTGCGATACCCTGCATATCGGCGAATTCAAACACCATTTCGGTAACCAGGTCCGACTTGCACAGGCGCCCGGCGCGTTCGGCCCAGTCGCTGTGGGCACCCACCTGTTCAGCGATGGCACGCGCCAGAGCGGAGACCCGCTCGGTCTTGTCGTAGACACTGCCCAGATGTTGCTGGAACACAATCTGGCGCAATTTCTCCCGACGAGACTCCAGACTGGTCTGTTTGTCGGTCTCGAAGAAAAAGGCGGCATCTGCCAGTCGCGGGCGGATGACGCGCTCATTGCCGTGGATCACCTGGGCGGCATCCTGGCTCTCGATATTGGACACGGTGATAAAGAAAGGCAGCAATTGGCCATCTTCATTCACCACGTGGAAATACTTCTGGTGCGCCTTCATGGAGGAGATCAGGGCTTCTGCGGGCACTTCCAGGAAGCGCTCCTCGAAGCGGCCGGTGAGGGCGACAGGCCATTCCACCAACGCAGTCACTTCGTCGAGCAAATCGTCGTCGATTACCGCTTCACCGTTGACGTTATTGGCCTCGGCAATCACCTGGGCACGAATGGCTTCGCGGCGCTCGGCGAAGTCCGCCATTACGTAGCCGGGCTCGCGCAGAACCTGCGCATAATCGTGGGCGGAGTGGATCTCCAGCGCGCGATTGCAGTGGAAGCGATGACCACGGCTGGTATTACCGGCTTTTAAGCCCAGCACTTCGCCATCTACCACCTTGTTGCCAAACAGCATGACGAGCCAGTGCACCGGACGCACGAACTCCTCGCGGCGCGCACCCCAGCGCATACGCTTGGGAATAGGCAGTTGAGCTAACGCTTTCTCGACAATGCCCGCCAATAAGGATTCAGTTTCAGCGCCTTTCTGCTCGCTGATAAAAGCCAGGCGCTCGCCTTTGTCAGTCTCTTTGCGTCCCAGCTCTTCAACGGTCACGCCGTTGCTGCGGGCGAAACCCTCAGCGGCTTTACTGGGCTTACCCTCTTTATCGAAGGCGACTTTGACGGCCGGGCCCAGCTTTTCAATTTGTTTGTCTTGCTGCTTGTCTGCCAAGCCGAACACCGCTACTGCCAGGCGGCGCGGAGCTGCGTAGGCTTTAACCTCGCCAAAAGACAGCTCGGCGCCCTTGAGACCTTGGGTAATACCCTCGGCGAAAGCGTTCATCAATTTGTGCAACGCCCTGGGTGGCAGCTCTTCGGTGCCCAGCTCTACCAGAAAATCCTGAGCCATTACTGCTTCTCCTCTTGCTCGATGTCTTCCGCCAAAATATCTGCCCGCAAGGCTTCATCTGCCATGGGGAAGCCTAAGGCGCGGCGCGCATCGTAGTAAGCCTGTGCCACGGCGCGGGCCAGGGTGCGTACACGCAGGATATAGCGCTGGCGTTCGGTCACTGAGATGGCGTGGCGTGCATCCAGCAGGTTAAAGGCGTGGGAGGCCTTCATGACTTGCTCGTAAGCGGGCAGCGGCAGGCCCAGTTCAATCAGGCGCGCACTTTCGCGTTCACAGTGATCGAAGGTGGCGAACAGGAACTCTACGTCGGCGTGTTCAAAGTTATAGTGGGACATCTCCACTTCGTTCTGGTGGAAAACATCGCCGTAGGTGACGGGGCTGCCACCTGGGTTGCGGGTCCACACCAGGTCGTAGATGGATTCCACGCCCTGCAAGTACATAGCGATACGCTCGAGACCATAGGTGATCTCGCCGGTGACCGGGAAGCACTCCAGACCACCTACCTGCTGGAAATAGGTAAACTGGGTCACTTCCATACCGTTTAGCCACACTTCCCAGCCGAGACCCCAGGCGCCCAGGGTCGGGGACTCCCAGTTGTCCTCCACAAAGCGGATATCGTGGATGGCCGGGTCCACCCCCATGGTGCGCAGGCTGTCGAGGTACAGTTCCTGGATATTGTCCGGGGACGGTTTCAACACCACCTGGTATTGGTAGTAGTGCTGCAAGCGGTTGGGGTTTTCGCCATAGCGGCCGTCGGTGGGGCGGCGACATGGCTGTACATAGGCTGCGTTCCAGTTTTCCGGACCCACGGCGCGCAGGAAAGTCGCCGGATGAAAGGTGCCGGCACCCACTTCCATATCCAGAGGCTGTAGAATGACGCACCCCTGGCGCGCCCAATAATCCTGCAGGGCAAAAGCAAGTCCCTGAAAGGTACTGAGATCGTATTGCTTGGACACCGTTATCTCCGGATCAGTATCAGCTGTGGGCAAAGGGACGCAATTATAGCGGCAGCAGCTCTCGCGCTTAAAGCACTGTGGCCGTGCCGGGCAGTTTGACCAGCTGTGTCTGGTCTCTTGGCCGTTTGCTGCGGCGTTTGGTATAGGAAGTGAGTGCAGTGGATATTAAGGGGTACCTCGCGGCAGGTGTACTAAAAATGGTGGGCAGACTGCCACTGAAATGGTCGCGGCACTTGGGGCGCTGCGCCGGCGGACTGGCGGTGCTGTTTCGCACAGAGGGCCTGCGCCTGAGTCGTATCAACCTGCGGCTCTGCTACCCGGCCATGGACGCTGGAAAACGGGAGCAACTGGCTCGCGAGAGTGTGGTGAGCACTGCTATGACCGGCTGCGAAATGGCGAGCCTCTGGCATCACTCCTGGGCTGTCAATAAAAACACTATCCTGGGGGTACGCAATCTGCAGTTGCTGTCACAGGGCAACGAGGATGGTCGCGGTACACTGGTGCTGATGCCGCATACGGGCAACTGGGAGATTTTCGGTATCTTCCTGGCGTCTTTGAGACCCTCCATGGCGCTGTATGCACCCCCAAAAATTGCCGCCCTGGATTCGATTATCCGCACTGGCCGTGAGCAAACCGGCGCCCAGATGGTACCCACCAATGTTCACGGCGTGCGCGCCCTGCTCAAGTGCCTGAAGGCCGGCCATATCGCCATGGTGCTGCCCGACCAGGAGCCGGATATGGGCGGCGACTTCGCCCCCTTTTTCGGTCGTCCGGCACTCACCATGACCCTGGCCCACAACCTGCTAAAACGCACCCAGTGTCACTGTGTATTCGGCTTTGGCATGCGGGTGGAGGCAGGCTTCGAACTGGTTTTCCTGCCCGCGGAGAAAGCGATCTACAGTGACGAGCAGAAGGTTTCCCTGGCGGCCATGAATCGCGGCGTGGAGGCCTGTATTGCCGCAGCACCGGAACAGTACCAGTGGGAATACAAACGCTTTCGCAAACAGCCACAGGGCAAAAGCACCGTCTACCGCAAGAAACAGTAGGCTCCGTGAGGGCACCTTTGCTTGTACGCAGCAGCCCGCTCAGGCTCCGTGACGAAATGCCACAATCACCGGCATGCGCGCCGCGCGCCAGGCGGGGAAAAAACCACTGATAAAGCCGATGACCAACGCCAGTATGGCTCCTTGCAGAAACAGCTCCGGCGACATCTCAAAACTGAAAACCACCTGGGTAAAGCTACCCCCCAGAGTGGAGGTGTTGAGACCGTCAAAGAAAACAAACGCAGCGAGGGAACCGAGGAGGCCGCCGGCGACCGCCAGCACCATGGCCTCGGCAACCGTGCCGCAGAAGGCGGAAAAACTGCTGAAACCCAGCGCGCGCAGAGTGGCGATCTCCCTGGCCCGGTCCGCCACTGAGGTGTACATGGTGTTGAGCGCGCCGGCCAGGGCACCGAGGGCCATAATGGCACTGACAATCCAGCCGAAAATGGCAATGTACTGCAATTGTTTTCCCTGGCTGGCGAAATAATCGCGTTCGGTCTGAATCTCCAGATTCAGGCGCGGTTCCCTTTCGAGGGTTTTCTGTAGCGGCCCAAGGTCTCCATCATTTTCCAGCTTCACGCGGATTGACTGATAGCTGTTGCCGCGATTGTAGTGGCTCTGGATAATATTGATATCCGCCCACAGCTCGCTTTCAAAAATATTGCCTTCAGTGGCAAACACACCCACCACAGTCCACAGGTTTTTGCCAAAGCGCACCGCCCTGCCGATCTCGAAGCCATCGAACTCCCGCAGTACCCCCGCGCCCACAACCAACTCGTTGGTACCCGGGGTAAACAGGCGCCCTTCTACCAAACGCATATTGGTACGCATATCCATACCGGCTGTATTGAGCCCGCGCAGGGGGATATTGGCCTCGGTTCCGCTGGACTTCTTGATGCCATCCACAATCACGTAAAGCTCCGGTGAAATCAACGGACCGTCGGTGCCACGAGCGACACCGGCAGATGCGCCAATCAGGTTGACCTGATCCTGAAGAATCACCGAATTGAGTTCGGTTGAAGAGCCCTCGCGCATCAGGATGGCGATCTGGCTGGAGCCGGCACCGCGCATGGTCTCCTCGAAACCCTTGGCCATGGCGAGAAATGCCAGCAATATTGCCACCACCACTGCCGAAGCCAACACCATGGCCAGCGACATCCAAAGGCGACGGCGCAAACTGCCGAGATTCATCAAGGTTACCGAGACAATTTGTGCAATAAGAGAACCCATTCTTTCCCTCCTCGTCGAAGCTTCGCTGTCATTCCCGATATAACAGGGGTCGCAACAGGCTGAAGATAAAACAAATTATTATTGGCGGTTAAATGCCGTGGCGATATTCACACGCAGCGCATTAAAAGCCGGCAGCAGCCCGGTGACGAGGCCGAGCAACAGCATAAATACCAGTGCCTGCAAGGCCACATTGCCATCTAAAATCAGGCTGGGTAAAAACTGTGCAAGGAAGGTTTTCCCCACCTCAACCAGAAACCAGGCGGCCGCCAGCCCGGAGAGGCCGCCGATCAGTGCAATCAGCATGGACTCGGATAAAACCATGCGAAAAATTCTCGTGCTGGAAAATCCCAGGGTTTTCAGTACGGCAATTTCTCCGGTGCGCTCGCGAATGGACAGCGCCATGGTATTGCCAACCACAACAAGAATGGTGAAAAACGCGGTAAAGACCACCGAGAAAATGATCAGGCCGATATTACCAATCTGCTCGATAAATGCCTTATTAAAGGCTTCTTCCGTGCTGGTGTCGGTTTCATTCTGGGAATTGGCAAAGGTGTCGTCGATCACCTTCGCCACCTTTTCATTCAGCGACGGATCGTCGGTGGTAAGTGCCATCCAGCCAATCCAATCACCGCCAAAAGTCTGGGTTTCCATAAAATACTGGTAGTGGAACAGCATATGTCGGGTATCGTACTGCTCAGTATTTCCTTTAAAAATACCAGAGACGATAAATTCCCAGGTATAGCCACCGTCCTTATGAGTAAAAATATTCGAAGAAACCGGAATTCTGTCGCCAATTTTCCAGCCATACATCTCCGCCAGTTTTTCCCCCACCAAGGCTCCCTGACGGTTGTTGAACCAGGCCTGTTTCTGCGTCTCGGGAATAATAACCTCACCGTAGACGCGCAGATAGGATTCAGGCTCCACCGCCATGGAGACAATTTGTTTGGCCGGTTCCTGATAGTAGCCACCAAACCAGTTCAGATGGGTGACGTCCTTCACACCTGTCACCGCGGCGACTTTCTGGTAGTAGGCAATGGGCAGGGATTTGGTAAAGTTGATTCGGTTAAACACCACCAGGCGATTGTCTGCAGAGAGTTCCACGCCGGAATTGAGTGCACTTTTCAAGCTGGTGACGGCACCAAAGATCAAAAACGCAATAAAGATGGCAAAACAGGTGAGAAACAGCCGCAGTGGCTTCCTCGTCATGTTTTTGTAAATTAAGTAGAGATCGTTCATGCCACCACTTCCTTCTGCACAAACTGTCCTTTGTCGAGATGCAGGGTGCGCTTGGCGTATTTGGCCGCAGCCGGGTCGTGGGTGACCATGACGATGGTCTTGCCGTGATCGCGGTTTAACAGCTGCAGCATTTCCAGGATTTCATCGGCAGTGCCGCGGTCCAGGTCGCCGGTGGGTTCATCACACAGTATCAGCTTGGGGTCCGAGACGATGGCACGGGCAATAGCCACCCGCTGCTGCTGGCCACCGGACATTTCGCCGGGCATATGTTTGGTGCGGTCACTCAGGCCTACCAGAGCCAGCGCCGTTTCCACATTTTTGCGGCGCCGGGTCTTGGGCAGTTTTGTCAACAGCAGTGGCAATTCCACATTGCGCTGCGCATTCAGCATCGGCATCAAATTGTAAAATTGGAAAATAAAGCCGATATTTTCCGCGCGCCAGCGGGTCAGGGCACTCTCACTGAGGGAGTCAATGCGGGTACCATCAAACCAAATCTCGCCGCCACTGGGTTGATCCACACCACCGAGCATATTCAGCAGGGTAGTTTTGCCGGAACCGGAGGGCCCCATAATTGCGACAAAATCCCCTTGTGCAATACCCATATTCAGGTTGTCAAAAATAGAAATTTTTTCTTTGCCTTTAACAAAGCTTTTGCTGACGCCCATCAATTGAAACAGCACATCTTCTGACATCTCCATTACCCTCGTGAAAGAAAGAATCTATTCCGGGGAGTGCATCTCGAAACTAGAGCGCAGCTTCCTCCCCGGCCAAAAATCCGACTTTGACCCCCATATCCGGCAGGATGCGCGGATCTTTACTGTCTATGCCAATACGCACTCGCACTGTAGCCTTGGCGCGATCGGCAGTTGGAATAATAGCGATCACCGTGGCTGGAATATCCCATGCCGGGTAGGCATCCAGATTGGCATTTACCCGCTGTCCCGCAGAAACGCGACCAATAAAAGCCTCATTGACGTCCACCTCAATTTCCAGGGAGTTCATATCCACGATGGTGCAGATGCCCGTGCGGGTGAAGCCGCCTCCGGCTGAGCTGGGTGCGACAATTTCGCCGGGTTGCGCATTTTTTTGTGTAACGACACCGGCGAAGGGCGCGCGGATAATATGGTCCTCCAGTCGCTCACGCTGTCGCTGAGCCTCCAGTTTGGCCACCTCGATATTGGCACTTGCGCTTTTCAACTCCGCCAGCAAACTATCGGCGCTGGCTTCGCTCTGGGTCAACTGCGCTTGGCTGGAGTAGTTTTTGTCGCGCAGGCCGGCAAAGCGCCGGTACTGTCGCTGCGCCTCCCTCAGTCTGGCCTGAATGCTGGCCTCCTGAGCCTGCTGTACCTGGATCTGGGCCAGGGCAAAATCCAGACTGACCCGTGCCTTGGCATCGTTCAGCCTTGCCAGTACCTGCCCCGCCTGTACCCGCATCCCCTCCTCCACATCCACACTGGTGATCAACCCCATGACCTCGGCGGAAACTGTAGCCATGCGGCGCGCGGTGATATAGCCGGAGGCATTGAGCACGGTTTCCATTCGTTCACGCTTGGCGGCGACTGGCGTCGGGGCAGTGGCATTTACAGGAATACTTTGCACAGGTGCGACCGCGGGCTGGTTACCGGTCAGGAGGCCGGCGCCGGCAAATCCCATGATTAAGCCGGCGAGGGTACCCACAGAGACCGCCAACAGGGTTTTTCGGCGCAATGAAGGCGTCTCTGGAAGCGTATTCCGGTCAATCTTCAACTGATCGAGCAACTCATTGGTGCTTCTACTCATACTGCCTGTTTCTTATCGCTTTTATTTGGACAAGGCTACTGTGACAGAAGTCTTCAGATTTTGCCACGTGCTGCCGCTGCGTGGCGAGAGGCATCCGCCTCAGTGACGCCAGAAAGCGGGGGTCAGCAGGATCAGGAGAGTGAAAATTTCCAATCGTCCCATCAGCATCGCGAGAATAAGAAACCACTTGGCCACTTCGTTCACGGAGCCATAGTGGGCAGCGGCATCCCCCAGGGCCGGGCCAATATTATTCAGGCAGGATGCCACTGTGGTGAGCGATGTGACAAAGTCCTCACCGGTGGCGATCACGATAATGGCGAGAACGAAAAAGGACAGGACATAAACCGCAAAAAAGCCCCATACGGCATCGGTGACCCGACTCGGGACTAGCTTGCGGTTAATCTTGATGGGGATCACCGCATTGGTATGCACCAGCCGGTTCAACTCGCGTAGGCCGGACTTCATAATCAACATACCCCGCACTGCCTTAATTCCGCCCGAAGTGGAGCCGGCGCAAGCCCCAAGCACCCCCAGCAGTAATAGCGCATAGGGCAGAAACACGGGCCAGGCGGAAAAATTCTCCGAGGAGAAGCCGGCGGTGGTACTGATGGAGACCACCTGGAAAAAGCCGTGTAACAGGCTTTGGTCCAGAGAGAAAATATCCAGATACCAGAGGTAACAGCTGATCAGAAACGCGGCACTGACAACCACCAGGATATAGAAACGGAATTCTGAGTCACGCCAATAGTGTTTCAGTGTTTTGTTGTTGAAAGCGTAAAAGTGCAGGCCGAAATTGATTGCTGCGGTGAGCATAAACACAATGCAGATCAGCATGATCGCGTGGTTGTTGGCATAAAAGCCCATACTGGCATCGTGCGTGGAAAAGCCGCCGTTGGCCACGGTGGAAAAAGCATGGCCAACGGCATCAAACACACTCATACCCGCAATCCAGTAGCCGATGCCACACAGGACCGTGAGAATGACATAAATCACTATCATTGCACGGGCTGTCTCAGCGATTCGCGGTGTGAGTTTGGTGTCTTTTACCGGCCCGGGAATTTCCGCCTTATACAGCTGCATACCACCGATACCCAGCATGGGCAGGATTGCCAGTGCAATGACAATCACGCCAATGCCGCCAAACCACTGTAACTGCTGGCGATAGTAAAGGATGGCCGGGGGCAGGGAATCCAGGCCGGTGATCACTGTGGCACCGGTGGTGGTGAGTCCGGAGATGGACTCGAAAATCGAATCGGTCACGCTGAGGTCCGGTTGCGGACTGATAATCAGGGGCAGAGCGCCGAAACTGCCGAGGATCAACCAGAACAGGGAGGTCACCACAAAGCCATCGCGGGTACGCAGGTCCTCGCGCAGATCGTAGACCGGCAACCACATAAACAGGCCGGTAATCAGGGTGATCACAAAGGCCGCCACAAAGGCACTGTGGGTATCGTCTCCATACCACAGCGATACGAAGAACGGCGGCAGCAGTGTCAGACTGAACACTGTCAGGAGAATTCCGAAAACTCGCGCAATTACCGCAATCCGCATTGATGCCTGTCAGCCTGTTAACTGTTGCTGTGATCAGATAGACGGTGGACTCGGTGGCTACCGGATCGATAAAAACCCCAGTGACTTAGAAAAAACTGAAGCCCACCTGGAACAATTGTTCCACATGGCGTGTATGGCGACGGTCCACCAAAAATACTATCACGTGGTCGTCACTTTCTACGATCACATCATCGTGGGCCATCAATACTTCACTGCCATTTTCTGTCTTGCGCACGATGGCACCGATAGAAGCACCCTCGGGCAAGTCGATATCCTCGATTTTACGCCCCACCACTTTGGAAGTGCGCTCATCGCCATGGGCAATCACCTCAATCGCCTCGGCGGCTCCACGGCGCAGGGAGTGCACATTGACCATATCGCCGCGCCGGACATGGGTCAGCAGGCGGCCAATGGTGTTTTGCTGTGGTGAAATCGCGATATCAATTTCACCGCCCTGCACTAGGTCCACATAGGCGCGGTTGTTGATCAGGGTCATCACTTTGCGTGCGCCAAGGCGCTTGGCCAGCAGGGATGACATGATGTTCGCCTCATCGTCGTTGGTCAGAGCCAGGAAAACATCCGTATCCTCGATATTCTCCTCCAGCAGCAGATCCTGATCCGAGGCACTGCCGTGGAGAATAATGGTGTGGGACAGCTCTTCGGACAAAAATATACAGCGCCCATGGCTCTGCTCGATAATTTTTACTGAATAGCGGTTTTCAAGTCTGGAGGCCAGACGCAGGCCGATATTGCCGCCACCGGCGATCACCACCCGCTTGTACCCGTGTTCCAGTCGGCGCAGTTCGCTCATGACCGCACGGATATCGGCACGCGCGGCGATAAAGAACACCTCGTCGCCGGCCTCGATCACCGTATCCCCCTGGGGGATAATGGGCCGGTTGCGCCGGTAGATCGCGGCCACCCGGGTATCTACCTTGGGCATATGTTCGCGCAGATAACGCAACTGGTGGCCCACCAGCGGGCCGCCCTGAATGGCCAGCACCGTAACCAGTTGTACGCGGCCATCGGCAAAATCCAGCACCTGCAGCGCGCCCGGGTGCTCCATCAGGCGCGCAATATAATCTGAAACCAGCTGCTCGGGGCTGATCAGTACATCGATGGGAATAGCCTCCTTAGTAAACAGCTGTGGGTAGCGCAGGTAGGAGGAGGCGCGCACCCGCGCAATTTTTGTCGGAACGCGAAACAGGGAGTGCGCTATCTGGCAGGCCGCCATATTGGTCTCATCGTTATTGGTGACCGCAACCAGGATATCAGTATCCTCTATGCCGGCATCCATCAGCACATCCGGGTGCGAGGCATGGCCCACGACCACGCCGATATCAATGCGGTCCCGCAACTCGCGCAGGGTTTTCTCGTCGCTGTCCACCAGGACAATATCATTGCGCTCGGAGGCCAAGGCCTCCGCCAGTGAGCCGCCCACTTGGCCGGCGCCGAGAATAACAATCTTCATATCGCATGAAACTCGCGGCTAGCGCCGCTCTTATTCGGCTTTGCTCAACAGAGCGTAGTAGAAACCGTCACCACCACCGGTTTGGGGCAAGCGCTGAATACCCGTCGCCTGCTTTTCGCCCCAGAGACAGCCGTTGAACAGTTCCGGCGTATTGTCGCTCGCATCCTCGGTCTCCGCAATGAAGGTGGTGGTCACTTCACTGTTTTCGCCGGGCAGTATGGAGCAGGTTGCGTAAAGGAGGCTGCCTCCGGGTTTGAGCAGCGGCCATATGGCCCGCAGCAATTTCCCCTGCAACTGTGCCAGCGCGGGGATGTCCCCATCCCGTCGCAACAGCTTGATATCCGGGTTGCGCCGGATCACGCCGGTGGCGGAACAGGGCGCGTCCAGCAGTATGCGGTCGTATGGCCGCCCATCCCACCAGGCACTGGGCCGCGTCGCGTCGGCGCAGATCATCTGCGCATCCAGTCCACAGCGACCGAAATTTTCCGCCACACGGTCGAGGCGCTCCCTCTCAATATCCAGTACGCTCAGTTTAATTGAGGGCTGCTGCTCCAGCAGGTGGCAACTTTTGCCCCCTGGTGCCGCACAGGCATCCAGCACTCGCTCACCTGCAAGGGGCGCGAGCAGTGGGGCTGCCAACTGCGCAGACTCGTCCTGCACGCTCACCAGCCCCTCGGCAAATCCCGGCAGATCGCTCACCGGTACCGGTGCGCTCAGAACAATCCCCACAGGCGAGACGGCACAGGGCCCGGCGCAAAGACCTGTTGCTGTGCATTGCTGCAGATAGTTTTCGCGGGAAATTTTTCCGGTGTTCACCCGCAGGGTCATTGGCGGATTGGTATTGTTGGCTCGAAGGATGTCCGAAGCCTGCTGAGGCCAAGCAGCCTTGATCCGCTGCAGCAACCAGCTGGGGTGTAAGGCACTGAACTGCGGGTTGCCACAGAGCTTGCGTTGCAGCTGTTCACGATTGCGCAGGGCATTGCGCAACACACCATTGACCAGCCCCGCAGCGCGATCGAGTCCGAGGCTGCGCGCAGCATTGACTGTGGCGGAAATGGCGGCGTGATCGGGGATACGGGTATACTCCAATTGGTATAATCCCAGCAGGATCAGAGCACTGACCAGGGCATCCCCGGGATTTTTGTGCAGCACTTTGGCAGCCACCAACTGCAGGCGCGGAGCAGTGCGCGCGCAGCCGTAGCAGAATTCGCGCAGCAGGGCGCGGTCCCGGTGTGCAACCCGGCCCTCGGCTTTCGGTAACAGTCGCGCCAGGGAGCCGCGCGCTTCCAACAGGGTGGCGACGACCCGGGCCGCCTCGGCGCGCACATCGTTGTTCATGGCTGTCCCAATTGTGTGCCGGGCGCAAACTGTTGCCGGTGGCCTTTTAAAATTTCCCCTGCGGGCAGCACCTTTTTGCCGGGCAGTTGCAGCAGTTGCAGGCGCAGAGCCTGGTGCCCGCAGGCGACGAGAATGCCCTCATCATCACTGGCGATGATCGTACCGGGGCGCTTGTTTTGGTCGCTGCGTTCGACCTCGGCGCTGTAGATACGCAGGCGCTGCGCACCTTTGTCGTCCCGAAAAGTGCTCCAGCAGACAGGAAAGGGGTTGAAGGCGCGGATTTGCCGCTGTAATTCCTGCGCGGGACGCTGCCAGTCGAGATAGGCTTCCTGCTTGCTGATCTTGTTGGCGTAACTCGCTGCGCTATCGTCCTGTGGCTGGGGTTGTGCACTGCCGCTGTTGAGCTGCGCCAGGGCCTCGAGCAGTGCGGGGCCACCGAGTCCGGCGAGTCTGTCATGCAGGCTGCCGCCGGTATCTGCTTCCCCAATTGCACAGCGGCGCTCCACCAGAACCGGGCCTGTGTCCAGGCCGGCCTCCATTTGCATAATGGCCACACCGCTCTCACTGTCCCCGGCCTCCACCGCACGCTGAATCGGGGCGGCACCGCGCCAGCGGGGCAACAGCGAAGCGTGCACATTCAGGCAACCCAGCCGCGGGGTAGCCAGTACTTTCTGGGGCAGGATCAGTCCGTAAGCCACCACGACCATGATATCGGCCCCCATCTCCGCCAACACCCGCTGGGTTGCCCTGTCGCGCAGGCTCGGCGGTTGGTAGACGGGAATACTGTGTGAGAGCGCCAGCAGTTTGACGGGGCTTGCGAGCAACTTCTTGCCGCGCCCGGCGGGTCTGTCCGGCTGGGTATAGACAGCGATGACTGTATGCTCGCTGTGGAGCAGGGCTTGCAGGTGCACGGCGGCAAAATCCGGCGTACCGGCGAAAATAATACGCACTGGCTGGCTCTCAGTTACGGTGTCAAGGCAGGCCGGCGGGAACGGCCAAGGGCTGTGTCAGGCGCGCCGACGCTGGACTTTTTCCAGCTTGGTGCGGATGCGGTTGCGTTTGAGTGGGGAGATATAATCCACAAACAGCTTGCCATCCAGATGGTCGACCTCATGCTGGATACACACGGCCAGCAGACCCTCTACTTCCAGGGCGAAGGGATCGCCATTGCGATCCAATGCCTTCACGCGCACCTTGCGCGGGCGCTCGACCGTCTCGAAAAACCCGGGCACCGACAGGCAACCTTCATCGTACTGATGGATTTCCCGGTCCAGCACCTCAATCTCGGGGTTGATAAACGCCAGAGGATCGCTGCCATCCTCGGAAATATCCACTACGATGAGGCGTTCGCGCACATTGACCTGGATGGCCGCGAGGCCTATGCCGGGCGCCGCATACATGGTCTCAAACATATTGTCGAGGAGTTCGCGGTGTGCGTCGGTGACCTCAGCGATAGGTTTGGCAATTTCGCGCAGGCGCGGATCGGGAAATTCCAATATCTCGAGTTTAGCCATAACACCTGTGACAAACTTCTAGTACTCGTTGAATGTGCGCTGATAACATTATGATCGCGCTCACTATTTACCGGGTGGCCCCAATTTCTGCTGGCGCCCTGCACCCGGGTCCAGCCACTTTTCCGAGGGAGAGCGGCCCGGCGCTGAGAATTATAGCGATAAAGAGCATAGGAATGCTTCCATGAAACAAATTATCCTCGCCGCCGTCTCGTTGTTGACGGTTACCCACGGTGCCCAAGCCAAGGAGCAGGTACGCCTGAATCCCGACCGCCCGGATGCCTATGTGGTACAGAAGGGCGATACTCTCTGGGATATCTCCAGTGAATTCCTTGTACAGCCCTGGTACTGGCCGGAAATCTGGCAGGTTAACCCGCAAGTGGAAAACCCCCACCTGATCTACCCCGGTGACGGTCTGCGCCTGGTTTATGTCGACGGACAGCCACAGTTGCAATTGCAGCGGGGCCCGCGCGCCTATCAGCTGTCGCCGGGGGTGGATGGCAATCGCCTGGTGCCGCAGATTCGCCGGGAAACGGTGGGGGATGCGATCCCGGCGATTCCCCTGGATGTGATCAATGCCTTCCTGTCTCGCACCCGCATCGTCGAACCGGATGCGTTCGAGGGCACACCCTATATTGTGTCCGGCTCTGACAACCATATCCTCATGGGAGCGGGCGATACCATCTATGCACGCGGCGAATTCGATGCCCCCCTGGCATCCTATGGTCTCTATCGCCCCGGGCCTGTCTATGTGGACCCGGTCAGCAGGGAACCCCTGGGCCGCCAGGCACTGGGTGTGGGTGAGGTCGACCTGTTACAATTGGCCCCGGATACCCTGCCCGGCTTTTCCGTAGCCACCCTGGGTGTTGCCAAAACCGCTCGCGAGATCCGCCTCGAGGATCGTCTGATGCCCGTCGAAGAACGCGCAATCGATGCGCTCTTCCACCCCAGTGCGCCAGCAGTGGATGTGGATGGCCTGATTGTGGGCGTGGACGAAGGGGTTACCCAGATCGGCAAGCTCGATGTGGTACTTCTCAATTTGGGTGACCGCGATGGCATGGTTGCGGGCGATGTGCTGGCGGTGTACAAACGCGGCGCACTGGTGCGGGACCGCCTGGCAGGGGACAGTGTGAAATTGCCCGACGAGCGCGCCGGCGAGATGATGATCTTCCGCACCTTCGAAAAGATGAGCCTCGCCCTGATTCTCGAAGCGGACCGCCCTCTCGCAGTGATGGACCTGGTGCGTAACCCCTGACCGGGCACGGACTAAATACCCCGGTGGACTCGGCTGTTTGGTCCACCCTAGACTCAAAGTCAGCGTAGGGTACGCGTCATGGATGGGTTAACTGCCTGCATGGCCCTGCTGCGCCTGGAGGGCATCGGCCCCAGCCGTTACTGGCGGTTGGTCGAGCACTTCGGCAACCCACTGGCGGCTCTGCGGCAAGTTCCCAGCGCTCTCCTGGACACGTTGCCCGTCCGCGCACAATCCCAGTGGCGCGAATTCTCCCGCCTGAATACCCGGAGTGCACTGGTCGCCTGGGCTGAAGAAGAGCGCACGCGCTGTGCAGATAGCGGGGTGCAGCTTCTATGGCACGGTGATCCCAGCTACCCGGCCCTGCTCACCGAGATCTCCCGACCGCCGCCGGTCCTCTATATCCGGGGTGCACACAGGGCCCTGGGCTTGCCCCAGATTGCCATTGTGGGTGCGCGCCGGGCCACGACCACGGGGCTGGATAATGCCTGCGCCTTCGCCGCGGAGTTGGCCCGGGCCGGATTTGCCATTACTTCCGGATTGGCGCTGGGCGTCGATGCGGCGGCACACCGGGGAGCTTTGCGGGGAAGTGGAACCACATTGGCCGTGCTCGGCAGCGGCGTGGATCGTATCTACCCACGGCACAACCGGTCCCTTGCCGAGGATATTCTCGCCAACGGCGGTGCACTGATCAGCGAGCTGCCTCTCGGCAGCAACGCCGAAGCCAAAAACTTCCCCCGCCGAAACCGCATCATCAGCGGGCTCTCTATGGGCGTGTTGCTCACTGAGGCAGCCCTGCACTCCGGCTCCCTGATCACCGCGCGCCTGGCTCTGGAGCAGAACCGCGAAGTTTTCGCCATCCCCGGTTCCATTCACAACCCCATGGCACGGGGTTGCCACCAATTGATCAAGACAGGGGCGACACTGGTGGAAACCAGTGCAGAGATTGCCACCCAGCTGGGTGGGTTACTGGCCGAGCCCGCGACGGAAACAGTCCCCGAAGCACTCCCAGACCGGCGCCAGCAGGCGCTGGTGGATGCCCTTACCGGTGGGCTTCGCAGCATAGAACAACTGGCTCTGGATACCGGACAAAATCCCGGGGAACTGATGGGGCTGTTGCTGCAAATGGAGCTGGATGGACTGCTGGAACCATTGCCGGGTGGCTATCAACTGACAGCCCGCGGTGCCACATACTGTCACTTGGTAGCATCTACGCCCATGGCAGAGTAAGAAGCCAGGCCAGTCGAGCCCACACAGGGCCCACCAACATGCAATGGCTCTTAAACTGGCAGCCTTACTCGGCAGATAAACTAACAAGCACAATCTGGACCAATGCACCAGTGTCGGGCAGGCGTAAGCTCGATCCTTCCGTCTCATGTAGGCTCCCGTTATCTACCCGACAGTCTCACGGTTTTCTAGAAGATTTTTCCACCATCAAACTATCGGCACAACTTCACAGGGCTATTTGTGCTTCCTTTTAAAAAAATCAATGGCAGGACATTTGGGAATACAGTCCATTACGCACACTGTACAATCTGTTTGTCAGATAATACTCTGACCAGAAATGGAACTGGATCTCAGTTATCTCAAGCGAAGACACGCGCTACCAACGTATTGAGCCGAATTTAATAGTTCCTGCATAACATTTTCAAAGGATTGAAGAAATCAACTCCTACCATCAACAGTTGGGAGAAAACAAATCAACCTCTATCGTCCTGTCAGTAAAAGAAAGAATTTTTCTCGGCATTGTATCAATTAAAAATTACCTGGCCAATTTAGATGAACAACAACTGCCGGTCGGAATGATATGAATTAATCACCTATTTAGAGATGGTCACGTGATTTCACCGGTTGCCCATGCCTCTGAGTTTATAGCATTCAATATCTACCTCGTTGATGAGCGCAACAAGAATGCGCCAGAACTTGACACTAGCGGCGAGCTTTCTTGATGGCCACTCTTTGGATCACAATCGCTTGTTAGGTTGCTCAGCCCATAGTAAATTTTCTGCAGTTACAGCCTTCCATAAGTTTAAACTTGCTTTATTATCATTACTTCAGTTGGATCTACCCTCCATGAAGGCACGCGTCCTTTTCTGGCATTTACTCCAAGTGTCCAAGCGGATTCTCAAAATAGGGGCTGCTTTAAACAGTAACCAGATAAATTTATGAGAAGGTCAATTCAAAAAATAATACTGTTCTTTACTATGGCAGTCGGATTAGCAGCCTGCACAGCTCACCCCTCTATTATCGAGCATATTCCACCACAAAAATTTTCGGAGGAGACATTACTCTCTGGGACGGTAATTCTAGATCGTCCTGTTCTAGAAAAAGATCTGCCAGATATCGACATACTGGCAATCAATCAAGATCTGCGCTTACTCCTTGAGTCGGTAACCGGGGCCACTAAAACTGCTCGTCTTGATGCTCTATTAAAAAGGTTACAGGATCGGAATTTCTCACTATTATACGATGCCGACGCGACCTTGAGTGCTTCCAAAGTCTTTGTAGAACAGCGCGGAAACTGCATGGCATTTAGTACCCTTATGGTTGCGATGGCACGTGAATTGGGGATAAACGCTCAATTTAATGAGGTGCTTGTTCCCACAAGTTGGCATCTCGAGAATCAACAGACATTTGTCTACCAGCACATCAATGTTATTGCAGATCTCGGCATCGAACAGCGAACTCTGGATTTCAACTTTGTGAATTACAGTCCAATCTATCGGCAGATAACCTTAAAAGACAGTGATGCATTCGCCAGATTTTACAGCAATTTATCGATGGATTTTCTCTCTGATCAGAAATATTCGGATGCATTTTTGTATATTCGCAAAGCTTTAGCATTGTCCCCACAGTCGGCGGACCTCTGGAATAATCTTGGGGCAATCTATCGAGCTGCCGGTCACCTAGATCACGCAGCAAGCGCCTATAGGGCTTCCCTTGTTATAGATAGCACCAATACGATGGCTTTAAGTAATTTGGAGAGGATACTCACAAAGCAGGGGGACTGGCAGTCGACAAACATTATTTCCGAGCATCTACAACGCTATCGAGAGCAAAATCCCTACTATTGGTACGGGAATGCCCTGGCTGCCTACAAGCAGGGACACTATGAACTCGCCACCGATGATATCAAAGCAGCAATCTCCCTGGAAAAGAATGACCCCAGATTCCACTTCCTTCTGGGGTTGTTACGTTTCAAATCGGGAAATTACGGCTACCGGGGGCACTTCCAACAGGCTCTGACTCTCTCTGCAGCTGATGGGGATCAAGGGCGTTATCGGCAAAAACTGGAAATTCTGGGCCTGGACGACATACGGCCGTCGAGCCGGCACAAAGCAACGGATTTTTGGTATAGAAGGAATTTGTGGTGGTGGCTTAACCGATAGAAGACAATCCCACACCAAGCTCTGTTTGGAGAACGCTAGGTGGGCTCAGGTTTTGCCGCTGGCAGATTTTTGATTTAGGTAACGAAACCTTAAAAAGCAACAACTTGTGCCCCGCCGCGCAATCCGCTAGATTGCCGCGCTCCCCCCACTTCAACAGTAAAGAGAGTTGCAATGAGCAAGCCTTTTGTAGCGATCCTGATGGGTTCCGACTCCGATCTGCCCGTGATGGAGGCCGCTTTCGGCGTTTTGGACAAGTTTGATATTCCCTTTGAGGTAAAAGTCACCTCCGCCCACCGCACACCGGAAGCCACCCACAACTACGTGACCGACGCCGACAAGCGCGGCTGCGCCGCTTTTATCTGCGCCGCCGGCATGGCCGCTCACCTGGCTGGCGCAGTTTCCGCCACCACACTCAAACCGGTGATTGGCGTGCCGATCAACGCTTCCCTGGACGGCCTGGATGCGCTGCTGTCAACCGTACAGATGCCGGGCGGGATTCCGGTGGCAACGGTGGCAATCGGCAAAGCCGGGGCCAAGAATGCCGCTTATCTGGCGGCACAGATCATCGGCACAAGCGATGCAACAATGCACCGGAAACTGGTCGATGAACGCCGCGCGAATGCTGAAGCCATCGTCGCCAGGGATGCCCAGCTGCAACAAGACCTGCAGCAGCGCAAGACCAAGTGATCCCGGCGCGGCCATGACCTATTCCCCCTTTGCTGTCGCACAGGCCGCCCGCACCCTGGCAGCAGGGGGTGTTATTGCCCACCCCACTGAATCCGTGTGGGGCCTCGCCTGTGATCCCTATAATTTACAGGCGGTGAAGCGTTTGCTGCGCCTGAAGCGCCGACCGCTGGAAAAAGGATTGATCCTGGTTTCCGGTGAAATGGACAGCTTTGGCAATTTCCTGGCGGCGCTCAGCGATGATCAGCGGCGACAATTGCGCGATACCTGGCCAGGCCCCGTGACTTGGCTGGTGCCGCATTTCAATCGCATACCTTACTGGATCTGCGGCGCCCACGCGTCAGTGGCACTGCGCTGCACCAGCCATCCATTTACCGCGGCGTTAACACACGCCTTTGGCGGCGCTATTGTATCCACCTCTGCCAACCCGATGGGATGTCAGCCGGCCCGGCAAAAGTATCAGGTGCTGCGCTACTTTGGCGATGCCCTCGACTTTGTCGGTGGTGGCGCTACCGGTGGCCACAGCGCGCCCAGTGAGATCCGAGACCTGCTCAGCGGCAGGGTAATGAGACCCGGCGCTTGATCGCCCAACAGCTACCCGGTGTGTGTCTATGAACGAAATCAATACCAAGGCCGTCAAATCCTACCTGCACGAGCTGCAGGACCGTATTTGCAATGCCCTTGGGCGGGAGGATGGCCACGGGTTTCACGAGGATACCTGGGAGAGGCCCGAAGGGGGCGGTGGCCGAACTCGCGTGCTGGAAGAGGGCAATCTGATAGAAAAGGGCGGTGTCAACTTTTCCCATGTCTATGGCGATGGCCTGCCACCCTCTGCCACAGCCAGCCGCCCCGAACTGGCCGGCTGCACTTATGAAGCCATGGGCGTTTCCCTGGTGATCCATCCGCACAATCCCTATGTGCCTACCAGCCATGCCAACGTGCGCCTGTTCGTCGCCAGAAAATCCGGTTCCGCGCCAATCTGGTGGTTTGGCGGAGGCTATGATCTGACGCCCTATTACGGTTTTGAAGAGGATGCTGTGCACTGGCATAGCACCGCAAAGCAGGCCTGTGAACCGTTTGGACAGGAGATCTACCCCCGCTTCAAGCAGTGGTGCGACCAGTATTTCTACCTGAAACACCGCGCAGAAGCGCGCGGCGTGGGCGGGCTCTTTTACGATGACTTCAACGAGGGTGGTTTCGATAACGCCTTCGCACTGACGCGCGCCGTGGGCGACAGTTACCTGGAGGCCTACCTGCCGATCGTGCAGAGGCGCAGGACCGCAAGCTACGGCGAGCGGGAGCGGGATTTCCAACTGTACCGCCGCGGTCGCTATGTGGAGTTCAATCTGGTATTCGATCGCGGCACGCTGTTTGGATTGCAAAGCGGTGGGCGCACCGAGTCGATCCTGATGTCACTGCCGCCACTGGTGCGCTGGAAGTACGCCTGGCAACCGGAACCGGGCTCCGCTGAGGAAAAACTTTATACCGACTTTCTACCCCACAGGAACTGGGTCTGACCACAGAATGAGCCACAACGGAGGCGCACCGTGCACCAGGCGCGACTGGAAAATATCAACGCCCTGTTTCTCGACTACCGGCGTCATTTCGAAACCGGCAATGCGGAGGAGATCGCGGACTTTTACCGGTTTCCCCTGCACTACTATCGCGAGAATGGTGACAAGCTGGTTATCCACCGCAGCGCTTTTGTGCAGCAGGTGCATAAGTTGCTGTCGGCCTATCGCCGTCTGGCAGTCAACCAGATCCTGGGCACGGTCACGGAGGTGCTGGCGCTGAATAACTTCAGCAGTCTCGCCAGTGTGCGCTGGACATTGCTGCACCAGCAGGACAATACCCGGACAGGTGAACTATACAGCTCCCAGACCCGCTACCTGATTACGGAAACACCACCGAGTCTGAAGGTTGACGGGCTGTTCATTGTCGATGAAAGTGCCAAAATCCGCGAGGCGGTAAGAGCCCGCAAGAGGTTACTGCTGTGAGCGATCACTACGCCGTGGTAGGCAACCCCATAGCACATTCCCTGTCCCCACACATTCACTGCGCCTTTGCTGAGCAAACCGGTGAAGACCTGCTCTACAGCAAACTCCTGGCGCCGTTGGACGCATTCGCGGAATGTGCGCGCACGTTTTTTACCGAAGGGGGGTGCGGCCTCAATATCACACTGCCTTTCAAACTCGAAGCCCTCGATCTGGCCGATCAACTCACCGACCGTGCCGCAGCGGCTGGGGCGGTCAATACCCTGCTCTGCCAAGAGGATGGCCGGTTGCTCGGCGACAACACCGATGGCGCAGGACTGGTCGCCGATCTCTGCCGCAATCTGGGCTGGGGGATTCGCGATAAACGGGTTTTGCTCATAGGTGCCGGCGGGGCCGCGCGCGGGGCCCTGCTGCCTTTGCTGGCCGAGCAGCCAGCGCACCTGCACCTGGCCAACCGCACCGCGATCAAAGCCGAGCAACTGGCAGATGATTTCTCCCGCTACGGCGACCTGAGCGGTGGGGGATTACAGGGGCTGCGCAGTCGCTTCGATCTGGTGATCAATGCCACCGCCGCCAGCCTGGACAATACACTGCCCACCCTACCGGAACAGCTCTTCACCGCCGGGGGCAAAGCCTACGACATGGTGTATGCTGCCGGGCCCACGCCTTTTGTACACTGGGCCCGCACCCAGGGGGTGCCGGCAAGCGATGGCCTGGGTATGCTGGTGGGCCAGGCGGCAGAATCGTTTTATCTGTGGCGCGGAGTGTACCCGCAGGTCGCACCGGTTTTAACGCAGTTGCGGCGGGAACTGGGTAAGAAAAATAATTAGAGGACCTTGTTTGTGCGGGAATTTGTACGCAATCTCTCCCTGTGTTTCGCCGCGGGCTGTTTTGGCGGCCTCTGCTATGCACTGGGACTCTGGGCCATGGGACACTACGGCTTTACCCATTGGCTGGGGGTGGACCTGGCTCCACGCCTGAGCAGCACCTATTTGTACCAGCGCATTGTATGGGGCGGCCTCTGCGGCCTGCTGTTTATGCTGCCCTGGCGCAGTGCCTGGCTGTTGCGGGGCACCGCGCTTTCGCTGGTACCTGCGGGTTTACTGTTGCTGTATCTGCTGCCTCAGCGAGGCTATGACTACGGTGCCTTTATGCTGGGATACATGACCCCGGTGGTGATTGTGCTCGCCTGCGCCCTTGGCGGCATTGCAGCCTCTGCACTGCTGCGCCTGCAGGGAAAATAGAAACGACAAGCCCGGTCTACAACACCAGCTCCCTTCAGCAAAGCTGATATCGCTCACCCCCTGCGCCTGTGCCACCGCGGGCACGTGCGCGCTTGTTGCAAGTCACGGCATGCGCGCAAGAATGGATAGCCGTGATCTCTCCGGCGAATCCTTTTTTGCATCCGCACATTAGCGCACTTGCTTGATGGTTTGTGTACCGTTTCTGCCCGGTCCGGCAAACGGGCCAAGCAGAAACAGGGCTTTACCTAAGCGGGAGACAAACTGTTGTCTGCTATGTGGTTTAAAAATTAAGCAAAAATTTCTCCCGCAAAGCCGCGCTCGCTACAACAGTTCACAATCAAAACCTTTCAAACCCGGGCCTGGCAGGTAAAAACCGGGGCAGTGTTTGGGAAAAGTTTTTCACAAGCTGTTTACAACGTTGTCTCACGGGGCTAATGTGTTGCGACAACGTTGTCACAACCCGAAAGTACGGTAGCCAACGTGGCCTATAAGAATAACTTTCAGAGGGAATTACCGTGAAAATACTCAGCTCTAGCATTCGCAACCTTACCGGCGGCCGCAGCCGCCTGCTGCATAGCTCGCTGGCTGTCCTAGCCCTGTCCGGCGTGGTCGGCACACTCCACGCACAGGAGACGGCACTGGAAGAAGTGGTTGTCACCGGCATTCGCGCCAGCATCACGGAATCGGTGAACGCCAAGCGCAGCGCCAACGCCATCGTTGACGCCATCACGGCCGAAGACCTGGGCAAATTCCCGGACAAGAATGTAGCGGATTCCCTGTCCCGGATTACCGGTGTTTCCGTAACCCGCGGCTTCGGCGAAGGTGAAAAAATTGCCGTGCGGGGCACCTCTCCGAACCAGAACCGCACGCTCCTGAACGGTGCCGCCGTGGCCTCTGCCGATTGGTTTATTCTGGACAATCCCTCCCGCGCATTTAATTACACCCTGCTGCCCTCAACCATCGTATCCGCCCTGGAAGTCTACAAAACCCCCCAGGCCAGCATTCAGGAGGGCTCCCTGGGGGGCACGGTGATGCTGCATACCCGGCGGCCCCTCGACATGGCCCAGAACACCGGTGCCCTTCAGGTGCAGGGACAGTACTCGGAAACCTCGGAGGAATGGGACCCCAGCATCAGCGCGCTGTACTCCTGGAAAAACGACGCCGAGAATCTGGGCTTCAATATTTCCCTGACCCGGCAGGACCGCACGCTACTGCGCGAAGGCACCGAGGTGCTGGGTTTCGAAAACCAGGATTTCGGCCGCGGCGCCCTGTGGGTGCCACGGGCGCTCGGCGATGCCTATTTCGAGCAGGCCCGTGAGCGGGAGACGGTGCTGTTCACCGGCCAGTGGCGCCCCTCGGACAACGGCCAGTTTACCCTGACCTACCTGGACTCCGGCCTGGATGCGGACAATTCCAACTACAACCGCTACGAGTGGCTGAATGGCAACAACGGCGGCACCATTGATCCCGCCACCGCAGTAGTGACCGGCAGCGGGGTCATCGCCGGTGAAGTGGCGAACAGCTTCGCCGAATACTATGTGATCGATCGCGTGTCCTACTCTGAAACCGGATCGCTGGATCTGCACTACGAGCACAACTTCGAGCAACTCACCCTGCACGCCCGCCTCGGCCACACCGAGGCCGAGGGCGGCACTGCCCGGGATCGCCACTACGGCTGGGGCGCTTCCCTCGACCGCACCGAATTCAATGGCCTGAGCCACACCCCCTACCTGAACGGCCAGGTTGAAAGCGATGCGCAATTGGGAGCACGCGGACTTGGCTGGATGCAGGAAAATGCCCGTGTGATGGATGACGATGAAAATTACGCCAGCATCGATATTGACTTTGCCCTCGACGCCGGGGTGTTCAACAGCCTCAAGAGCGGCCTGCTGTACCGCGATCACAACAAGGGCCAGATGATGACCCTGACACGCTTCCACTGGCTCAGCGATGCCATGCACGCTGACGGCACCACCACGTACGGCGAGGGGGATACCACCGGCTGGAACCGCTGGTTGTACGGTAACCTGGATGCAGGCCTGCTCGGCAACTACACCCGCAACGCTTCCGGGGCGCCCTATCCGCTGATGGATATCAGTGCGGCGCAGAGCGCGATCTTCCCAGCAGAGGCTTACGAAAACGCGGTGACGGTGCTCAACCTGCCGGAGAATTGGAATGTGGAGGAAGAGATACTGGCCGCCTATGGGCAAGCGGATTTCGAGGGCGAGGGTTTCCGCGGTAACCTCGGCCTGCGCATGGTGCAAACCCGGGTCGGGTCCAGCGGTTATAACCTGCAAGGTGACCCCCTGGCAGCGGCCATTGACATGGTGGGTGGCTACGATCTGCTCGTAGCACTGGTTGACCCGGCAACCGAGGAGTTCAATGTCCGCCGGGAAACCCTGGAGCACGACTACACCGAAATCCTGCCAAGTGCCAATGTGGCCTTTGACATCGCCGAAAACCAAGTCCTGCGTCTCTCCGCGGCCCGTGTTATGGCGCGCCCCGACTACATCACCATCGCGAACCAGGAATCGGCCAACCTCGATACCCAGGTCGGCCGCCGCGGCAACCCGCAACTGGAACCGGAAACCGCCAACCAGTTCGATCTGGCCTGGGAGTGGTACTTTACCGAGGGCGCGGTGCTGGCCGCCACTTACTTCCAGAAGGATATTGCGAACTCGGTGATCAACAGCACCTCGGTGGACTTTCGCTTCGACGAGCGACTCGGCGAGGATATCCCTGTGCTGTTTATCCAGCCGGTTAATGGCAAGGGCGCCAAGGTTTCCGGTATCGAGCTGAGCTACCAGCAAAACTTCGGCAACTTCGGTGTCATTGCCAACTACACCTATACCGACGCGAACAGCCGCGATACGCGCGATCCTGTCAACAATCCCGGCTCCGGCCTGATCCCGGGCCAGTCCGAAAACATGGCCAACCTGACTGGCTTTTATGAGAACGACTGGATCAGCGCGCGCCTGGCCTACAACTTCCGCACCCAATGGTACGATGGCCTGTCCGAGTTCGGTTCCGAAGCCTACATCGACGATTACGGTCAGTGGGATGCCAGCATCACCGTCTCTCCCTGGGAAAACTGGGACTTTGTGCTGGAGGCCATCAACCTGACCGGTGAGGAACTCGCCTACTACCACATCGACCAGGAACGCGAGGCCCGCCGGTACGACAATGGTACGCGCGTGCTTCTGGGAGCAAACTACCACTTCTGAGGTCTCGCCTGGGTGCCGGGCACTGCGCCGGCACCCGGCGAAAAGTCATGGCCAGAGGATTACCCTGGTCCCTGTCTGGTTCGACCTGTCCCGCTAGAGGCATGGCGGTCTTTTTCAGAGGAGTGAACATGTACACCGGGATGGAGACTGAATCCGTTCTTTACCTGGGTATTGACGGTGGTGGCAGCAAGTGCCGGGCACGGATCGCCGGTGCCGGCAGAGAAGGCGTGGGTGTGGCGGGCCCGGCCAATCCCTTCCAAAACCTTGCCCGGGCCTGTGAGTCAATTCAACAGGCCGCAGAGCTGGCGCTGGCCGATGCCGGCCTGCCAGCGAATACGCTGGGCAGGCTGGTGGCCGGGGCCGGGCTGGCCGGTGTAAATATTCCCCATGTGCGCGAGCAACTGCTGGCCTGGCGACACCCCTTTTCCGCACTGTACCTGACCGACGACATCCAAATTGCCTTTCTCGGTGCCCACGCCGGAGCCGAAGGCGCGGTGATTGTTGCGGGAACCGGTTCCGTGGGTTACTCCAGCCTGAATGGCGGCCTCAGCATCGGGGCCCACGGTTTTCCCTTTGCTGACAAGGGCTCCGGCGCATGGTTGGGTTTAAAGGCACTGGAGGCGGCACTGCTGGCACTGGATGCCCTCGGTCCAGACACAGCCCTGCTGCCGGCCCTGGAAGAGGAGTTGCAGGCCCGCGGCCTGGGTCTGGTGGGTGCCATGGCAGGCGCGGGCCAGCGGGAATACGGGCGCCTGGCACCCCGGGTACTGGCGGTTGCTGAAGCGGGAGATGCGGTTGCCGTGGCCATCGTCAGGGAGGGCGTGGGCTATCTGGAGCAGATAGCGGAACGCTTTCTGGCCAGGGGCCACAGCCACCTTTGCCTGCTGGGGGGGCTGGCAGACCACCTGTTGCCCTGGCTGGGGGAAAAGACACTGCAGTGCCTGCAGCCGCCGCGGGGGCAGCCTGACGAAGGCGCCCTGCTGTACGCCCGGCAATGTCACGGCGCCACCTTCACAGGACAGGCCATACGGGGCGGTTAAGCGATGCAGCAGAGTGTGTTAAGTGGCATTGACTGGTTGGTAATCCTGCTGTTGCTGGGCTTCTCCCTGGGTATCGGCCTGCTGGTGCGCGATCGCGCGGGCGCGGGTGGCCTGGAGGGGTTTTTTGTGGCCGGGCGCCGTATGCGCTGGTGGTTTTTGGGTACCTCCATTGTCGCAACCACCTTTGCCTCCGATACCCCGCTGGCGATCACCGGCTGGATCGCCCAGTACGGCATCGCGGGCAACTGGTTCTGGTGGGGCGGGGCTGCCGGTTCGATTGCGATAACAGTATTTTTTGCCCGTATCTGGCGCAGCTCCGGCGTGGTCACGGACGCGGAGATCGCCGAACTGCGTTACGGCGGAAAACAGGCCGCTGCGCTGCGCACTGTAAAGGCCGGGGTTAACGCCACCTTCGTCAACTGCGTTATCCTCGGCTGGGTCTTCGCGGGCATGGGCAAGATCTCCGAACCCTTTATGGACTGGCAGGCCCTGCTGGGCACGGGACTGTATTCCGCCTTTGCCAATCTGTATCCGGAGGCGCTGCTGTTCCACTCTATCGACAATACCATCACCATTTTGCTGCTGCTGTTTGTCACCCTGTTTTATACCACCCTGGGAGGACTGCGGGCAGTCATGGTCACCGATCTGGTGCAGTTCGTGCTCGCCATGGGAATGTCGATTCTTATTGCATTTCTGGCGGTCGATCACCTCGGTGGCCTGGAAGCCATGTGGTCTGGCCTGGCGGAGAGGTACCCGGCGGACTCCGGTGACGCCGGCTTCCTGCCCGCACAGCGGATTGCTTCCTTTGCCCCGGCCTTCGGCGAAGGCGTTGTCGGTGCCCTCGGTATCCCGTTTTCGGCCTTCGTACTGACATTGGGTGTGATGTGGTGGACCTCCGGCCAGGTAGACGGTTCGGGCTATATCTCCCAGCGCCTGTACAGCGCCGAGGATGGGGATCAGGCGGAGAAAGGTGCCCTGTGGTATGCGTTCGCCAATTTCCTGCTCCGCTCCTGGCCCTGGGCGATCGCCGGGGTGGCCGCCCTGGTGATTTACCCCCGCGTGGAGATCGGCCAGCTGGCGGAGGAATTCACCGCCTGTGCCGCTGACAACAGCCAGTGCAACGTGCAGATGGAACAGTGCATCACTGATCGCTATCGCTGCGACATCCCCGGTTATACCCTGCTGACTACCTATACAGAGCGCGTTGCGCAGGCCGGTGGCGAAACCGTGCAGCACACGGTTTACCAGGAAGACCGGGAACGCGGCTACCCTGCACTGATGCGCGACCTGCTACCCGCCGGCCTTCTGGGCCTCGCGCTGGCCTCACTGATGGCGGCCTTCATGTCCACCGTTTCCACCCATATCAACTGGGGTGCCTCCTATATTGCCAATGATTTCTACAAGCGATTGCTCGACCCCTCGGCCAGTGACCGGAGGCTGACCTGGGTCAGCCGCTTCGCCACCCTGGGGATTGCCGGTCTCAGCGCCTGGGTCGCCACCTTTGTCGAAAATATCGGTGCCATGTGGGAGCTCTGGGGCGGCATGATGGCGGGTCTGGGGCTGCCGCACCTGATGCGCTGGTTTTGGTGGCGCGCCAATGCCTGGACAGAGATTTCCGGCATGCTGACGGGACTGATCCTGGCCTGCTGGAATTTTCTCGCGGGGCGCGGGGGTGGCTTTGCTGCAGACCAGATGTCCATCCTGCCGGGCTGGATGGCGAGCCACCCGATTCACGTGATCTGCTGGATTTCCCTCGCCGCGGCACTGGTCTCGGTGATCACAACCCTGCTGACGCCCCCGGTTGAGGCGGCCCGCATCCGGGCGTTCGCCGCGCGGGTGAAACCCCTCGGTTTTTGGCGCGGATACAATGTCGGGCAGCAGCAGCCGGTGCGCGGCTTCTGGCTGTCTGCCCTGTGCTGGCTCCTGGGGACCGCCTCCCTGTATGCCGGGATGTTTGGGGTGGGGTACCTGCTGCGGCTGGAGCCGGCAACCGGCGTTGCCCTGTTACTGGCCTGCGCACTGCTGTTGTGGGCGACCCTGCGCGGTTTGTCCCTGATCGGCACTGACCGCGCAGGGTTGCAGCGGACGAAAGGCGATGCGGCGCTGCTCCAGTAGCGGCTGGTGGAGTTTTACCCGCGCGTAAAAGTCGGGCCAGTCCTTGCGGCTGGCGGGGCTCCAGGCGGTTTCCGCGCTCGCCAGCAGGCGCGGGAACAGCATGTATTCCAGCCTGTCAGCGCTGCCAAGCAGTTCACTCCAGAGTTGCGCCTGTACGCCCAACAGGTCGCCGGCACTTTCATCCGGTTCAAAGCGGTAGCAGGTTTCGAGATCCGCCGTGCCGGCCCAGTGCAGTCCCGGTTCCGTCACGGCACTGCTCCAGGCCAGGTCGTGATAGGTATGGGGGGCAGGGCAGGCGATCACCGGGTAGCCGAGTGCGCGCACACGCGCCGTGCTGGCGGGTTCCGTCCAGGCACAGATGATCGCGGACTGCTCCAGCTTGCAACCCTCCGCGGCTTCTTCCCAACCGATCAGGGTGCGACCGCTGCGCGCCAGTCGCTGCTGGGCGTAACTGAGCAGATGGCCTTGCAGTTGGCGCGCTGTGCGGTAGCCCGCCTGTACCATCAAAGCCTTGCAGGCGGGAGACCCCAGCCATACGCCCTCGGGCACCTCATCGGCGCCCATATGCACCCAGGGGCCCGGGAACAGCGCGCACACTTCCGCCAGCACGGTGTCCAGGAAGGTGTAGGTACCCGGGAGCCCCGGGTTTAGCACATTGTCGCGATAGTACTGCACAGAGCAATAGCTGGAGCGGTCCTCCGTTTCCGCCAGCAGCTCCGGCAGGGAGCGTATGGCTGCCCGTGAGTGTCCGGGAATATCGATCTCGGGAATCACGGTGATATTCAGGGCTGCCGCATGGGCGACAATATCGCGCACAGCCTGCCGGCTGTAGTAACCGCCGTAGCGCCCCGGACCACTGCCGAACTGCGGTTCCAGCACTTCGTCGTGGCCGCGCCAGGCACCGATGTCCGTAAGAGCCGGGTAGGCCCCGATTTCAAGGCGCCAGGCCTCGTCATCAGTGAGGTGCCAGTGAAAGCGGTTGAGTTTGTAGCTGGCCATGGCATCCAGCAATTTGCGGATTTCTTCGACACTGTGAAAGTGGCGCGCGCAGTCGAGCATAAATCCCCGGTGGCGGTAGCGCGGTGCATCCTCAATCACACAACAGGGCAGGTGAGTGCCCGATGCGAGCAGTTGTACCAGGGATACAGCGCCATAGAAAAAGCCCGCGGCATCCGATGCGGAAAAGGTTACCTCCTTTGGGCCTACTGTCAGGCGGTAGGCTTCCAAGGGGCATTCCTGTAATAACAACCGCAGTGGTGTGACTTCACTGAGATCCCTGGCCGAGGTGGACAGTGGGTGTGCTTGCCCGAGATATCGCAGGGCCAGATCCCCCAGGCTACCCGCCTCGGATACCACCAGGAATGTCCCGGCCAGAGGCAATACCCCTTCGCGGCGGTCGAAGTGGCGGGGCACAGGGATCAATGGACAAACCGGTGTCACCGCGGGCGGGGACTTTTCCGGGGGTACTGGAGCAGTGTGTGGCGGGACGAGAAAATCGTGGGCAACGACCCGAACCGCGGTGACTCCATCATCGCCGGCGACATAAAGCCCCCTGGGCAGATCGCTCAACCGCTGCAGGCTGCCTGCCGGCATACGGATAAACAGGGTGCTGCCCTGCGGTACTACAGGGGCAATAATCACATGGCTGCCCACCTGCCGCAGCAAGCGCGTGCCCGGTCCCGCCGTTACCGCGTGCAGCAGGTCCAGGTGCAGTGTCCAGTTGCGCGGCAACGGCTTTGCCGCATAGGCCAGCGAGATACGCAGGAGCTGGGTATCGCTCCCGTCCTCAGCCAGGTGCAGTTCCGCGCCAATCGCCCTGTCAGATTCAGGCATGGCTGCGCGCCTTCAGGCGTGCCAGCAGGGCTTGGTTTTCCGCCTCGATATGCAGGAAGAAGTCCGGGTCGGACAAAGCGCCGGCCGCTGCCCGGTCAACAATGACCACGGTTGCAGGGTGCATTTGCAGGGCCGAGGCCGGGCACCAGGCGGACACGGGCCCCTCCACCATGGCCTTGATGGCGGAAGCCTTGCTTTCTCCGGTGGCCAGCAGCACCACCAGACGCGCCTCCATGATGGTGCCGATACCCATGGTGATGGACAGGTGCGGCTGGGGTTCGCCCGCGGCGAAGAAGCGCGCGTTGTCGTCGATGGTTTCCCGGGTCAGGGTTTTTACCCGGGTGCGGGAAGTCAGGCAGGAAGTCGGTTCATTGAAGCCGATATGACCATTGCGGCCAATCCCCAGCAACTGGATATCGATTCCTCCGGCGGCCTGAATCGCCCGCTCATAGTCATTGCAGGCACTGATTGGATCAACGGCATTTCCCGGTGGCACATGGGTTCTGGCGGGGTCGATGTCAATATGGGCAAACAGGTGTTTCTGCATGAAATGCCAGTAGCTCTGGGGGTGCTCTGGCGGCAGGTCCATGTACTCGTCGAGGTTGAAACTGGTGGCTCTGGCAAAGGAGATTTCTCCCCGCTGGTTGCTCTCGATCAGTAACCGGTACAGGCTGAACGGCGTAGAACCCGTCGCCAGCCCCAGCACGGAATCCGGCTTCCGCTGTAACTGGTCGCGAAAGAGATCCGCCCCATAGCGGGCCACACCGGCGGCATCCTCCTTAATGACAACTTTCATAATATTTTTGTCCTACGGGTTTGGGGGGTGGTTGCGGGTATCACCTGCGAGCCAGGTCTGGCGGACCTGTAATTCGTCGTCGAGCCAGGTCAGGTTTGCCGGTACGCCTGCGGCCAGCCGGCCCAGGCTGTGCTGCAGGCCGAGAAAACTGGCGGGGTAGAGGGAGGCCATGCGCAGGCATTCGGCCAGCGGCAGTCCAACCTCCCGGTGGCAGTAGCGCACCGCATCGGCCAGACCGATAGCGCTGCCGGCCAGGTTGCCCTCGCGGTTGACCAGGCGACCATCCCGCTCGCAAATGGATTCACCGTAGATTTCAAATGCCGCTTCACTGGCACCCACGGTCGCCATGGCATCCGACACCAGATACAGGCGCCCCGCCGCTTTGGCGCGATGCGCTACCTTGAGACTGGCCGCATGGACATGGTGGCCATCGGCGATGATCCCCACCCAGCTGTTTTCGTCAGCCAGCGCTGCCCCAACCATCCCCGGTTCGCGGGCGGTCAGTGGACTCATCGCATTGTACAGATGGGTAAAACCCGAAAGGCCCGCCCTGAGTGCTGACTGCACCTGAGCAAAACTGGCCTCGCTGTGGCCGGCGCAAACGCGAATCCCCGCTGCGCTCAGTTGCCGGATATGCTCCGGGCTGCAGCACTCGGGAGCCAGTGTCAGCAACAGCGGCAGGCGCCTGGCCTGTTCACACAGCCAGGCGATATCCCCACAGCTGATTTGGCGAATCATCTCTTTGCGGTGGGCGCCGCGCCGCGCGGGGGCGAAGAACGGGCCCTCGATATGCAGACCGAGTATGCCGGGGTGGCCGGCTTCCCGGGCAGCCACAACCGCCTCCACCGCGGCGGCATACACTGCGCGGCGATCACTGATCACTGTTGGCAGCAGGGCTGTGGTACCGCGCCCCCGGTGGGCGCGGGCCATGCACTCGACGGTGGCCATCTCCGGTGCACTGTTCAGCATCAGGCCGCCTCCCCCATTGACCTGGAGATCCACAAAGCCAGGCACCAGGTAACCGTCCCCCAAAACCTGGGTTTGTACTTGTGTGGGGATCGCATTGCCGGAAAGCAGCGCGCTGATATTGCCGCCCTGCACCAGCACGGCGTGATCTTGCAGCCATACCTCGCCATCGAAAATCTTTTCGCAGCGCAGTGCAAACATCAGGGTATCACCGCACAGGTTGAATCGCGCACAATCAGCTCGGGACTGAAGCCACAGTTGCGCGGCACTGTCTCATCCGTGCCATCCCGCCTTTGCCGGCGGATGTCCTCTATCAGCAGACGTGTGGCCCGGCCCGCAATCGCGGTGTTGGGCTGGTGGGCTGTGGTCAGCTTGGGCCAGCTCTGGCGTGAAAACGGACTGTCCTCGAATCCCACAATCGACAGCGTCCGGGGTACGTCAACCCCCGCAATGCGCGCAGCAAACAAGGCGCCGGCAGCCACCTCATCATTACTGGCAAAGATCGCACTGGGTGGTTTGTGCGACTGCAACAGCTTGTGGGTTCGCTCTGCGCCGGAGTCAAAACTGTACTGGCCCTCGAGCACCAGTTGTTTGTCGAGGGGGATCTGGCGCTTTTCGAGCGCATCCTTGTAACCGTTGAGGCGTTCGATACTGGAGCGGTGCGCCATTTCCCCTCCCAAAAAGGCGATGCGGCGATGGCCGAGGCCTAGCAGATAATCGGTGATGTCAAAGGCTGCCTGGAAGTCATCGACAAAAACACAGGGCCCGAGATCGTCAGGGGCGGTCGACGCAGACAGTATGCGCACAAAATGCACTTTCTGCCCCAGCAGCGCTGTGATCAGTTCCGGGGATTCCGAGAAGGGCGGGGTCAGTACCAGACCGGCAATATGACTTGTGCGAACCAGCCGCTCCAGTTTTTCGGCAACCGCGCCACCGGATGCGTGCACCGGATGAATCAGCAGTTCAAATCCCTGTTCGCGGCACTCGGAGAGAATGCCGTGCTGCATATCGATAACATAGTGGCTGTTGGGATTGTCATAGATAAAGGCGATAAAGCTGGCCCCGCCGCGCAGTTGTCGGGCGGATATGTTGGGCTGGTAGTCCAGTTCTTTAATGGCTCTCCATACCCGCTCCCTGAGTTCCTCGCCCACGGAAAGTTCGCGATTGATCACCCTCGAGACCGTTTTGAAGGACACTCCGGCCAGTTTTGCCACGTCTTTGATGGTCGCCATGTGCTTCGTTCCGCAACGGTTCAGTATGTCCCAATTCTAATCTCGAAGCGGGGGATAAGACAACGTTGTCAGCTCTTTTTGAGACGCCCGTCCGGCAACGGTGGAAACAGGACAGTGGCCCAGGGGGCAAACCCGGCCAGACTGGTATAAAGCTGGTTGTGGGCACAACTGTTCAGGACCGTCCATGCATCAGGTACCGGTTCTTCAACTGCACATAATTTTTGGCGGAGTAACAAAAAAAGGCTTTTTCCTTCTCTGTCAGCGGCCGCACCTTCTTACAGGGGGCGCCCACATACAGGTACCCGCTTTCCAGTGTTTTCCCCGGTGGGACCAGTGCGCCCGCTGCCAGGACCACGTCGTCTCCAATGACTGCGCCATCGAGCACAATCGCACCAATGCCAACCAGCACCCGACTGCCGAGAGTACAGCCGTGCAGGCAGGCCTTGTGACCAATGGTGACGTCCTCTCCGATGACCAGCGGCCAGCCATTGGGATTGAAGGGACCCGCGTGGGTGATATGCAGCACTGCCCCATCCTGAACACTGGTGCGCACACCCACCTGGATGCGGTGCATATCACCGCGCACTACGGCCATGGGCCAAACGGAACAATCGTCACCGAAACAGACATCGCCGATAACCGCCGACTGCGGGTCGATATACACCCTTTTGCCAAGTTGCGGGACTTTTTCGCTTACACCATCGTTGTGGCTGCGCAGTGGGGACATGAACAAGCTCCTGTACAATGAATCCTCTATCATAGCGGTATCCCATTTTGAGCACAGGGTCTTGTATGTCCAATCCACTGTTGAATCTTCCCCAGCTCCCCCCCTTCGACCAACTGCAGCCACACCAGGTGGCGCCGGCAATCTCAGAACTCATTGCCCGTTGCCGACAGCAATTGCAGCAGGGTCTCAAGGACCCCGGCTGGGAAAGTACGTTAGTTCCCTTGGAGCAGGCACAAGACCAACTCAATCGCGCTTTCTCTCCGGTGAGCCATCTCAACAGTGTGTTGAGCGGCGAGTGGCGCTCCCCTTATGAGGCGGCGCTCGCTCTGATCACTGCCTACTGGGCCGAGCAGGGACAGAACCGGGACCTGTACGCGGTTTACCAGCAGCTGGCCGGCGCGCCGGAATTTGAACACTGGCCACAGCCGCGCAAGCAGTCGGTGGTGCTGGGGCTGCGGGATTTTGAATTGGGCGGCGTCGGCCTGCACGGCGAGGCGCGCCGGCAGTTTGCGGAAAACAGACGGCGCTTGGCACAGTTGTCCAGCGAGTTTGCCAACAATGTACTGGATGCCACCAATGCCTGGACCTGGCACACCGAAGATGCAGGTGTACTGGCCGGACTGCCGCAAACGGCACTGGCGGCAGCACGCAGTGCGGCAAAAGGCAAAAAACTGCCGGGCTGGCTGATTACCCTGGAAGGGCCCAGTTACCTGGCCGTCATGACCCATGCGGACAATCGCGCGTTGCGCCGGGAGGTTTACACCGCGTTTGTCAGTCGCGCCTCGGAGGTTGGCCCCAATGGCGGAACCTACGATAACTCCACACTGATGGAAACCATCCTGTCCCTGCGTGCCGATCAGGCCAGACTGCTTGGCATGGCCAATTACGCAGAGCTGTCCCTGGCCAGCAAAATGGCACCGAGCACCGAGCGCGTACTGGAATTCCTCAATGACCTCATCGGGCGGGCCAAACCGGCGGCTGAGCGGGAGATGGCGGAGTTACGGGAATTTGCCGGCACAACGTACGGGTTGGAGGATCTACAGCCCTGGGATCTCTCCTGGGCATCGGAAAAGCTCAAACAGCAGCGTTATGCCATCAGTCAGGAGGCGCTGCGCCCCTATTTCCCCTACTCAAAGGTGGTCGAGGGCCTCTTCACCCTGGTGGAGAAGTTGTTTGGGGTTGCTGTGGCAGCGGACAACTCAGTTGCCACCTGGCATGAGGATGTACAGTTCTTCTGGCTGCTCAAAGGCGACGAGCGAATTGCCGGATTTTACCTGGATGCCTTTGCACGCGAGGAAAAGCGCGGTGGGGCCTGGATGGATACCGTTTGCAGCCGCCGCCAAACCGGGCGGGGATTGCAGCTGCCAATCGCTTACCTGGTGTGTAACTTCAGCCCCGCTGCAGGGGAGATGCCTTCCCTGCTCACCCACTCCGAAGTTACCACCCTGTTCCACGAGTTTGGCCACGGCCTGCACCACATGCTGACAAAAATGGATGTGGAGGCCGTCTCAGGTATCAACAGCGTGGCCTGGGACGCTGTGGAGATGCCCAGCCAGTTCCTGGAAAACTGGTGCTGGCAACCAGCCGTGATCCCGATGATCTCTTGCCACTACCAAAGTGGTGCAGCCCTTCCGCAGGCGATGTTGAAGAAAATGCTGGCGGCCAGGAATTTCCAGTCCGCCATGTTTACCCTGCGCCAACTGGAGTTTGCCCTGTTTGATTTTCGCCTGCATTGCTGTTCAGAGGCAATGTCTGCTGAAAAAATTCAGCAGCTGTTGAATACCGTACGCTCAGAAGTATCCGTGGTACCGGTGGCTCGGGAAAATCGCTTCCAACACGCCTTCAGCCATATTTTTGCCGGAAGTTATGCCGCGGGCTACTACAGCTACAAGTGGGCGGAGGTACTTTCCGCCGATGCTTTTTCCCTTTTTGAGGAAAAAGGCATTTTTGACCGCACCACCGGGGAACACTTCCTGCACACTATTCTCGAACAGGGCGGCAGCCGTGATGCCCTGGCGCTGTTTACCGAGTTTCGCGGTCGGGAGCCAAAAATCGATGCCCTGTTGCGCCACTCCGCCATCGAGGGGCAGGAACAGAGTATCAGCCCAGCCTGAAAAATCCGCAGATCATGTCATATTGAGCCGTAGTCATGCCAAACAGTGATAGTCCGGAAACCGACAAGCAGACCCTGAAAAAACGCTTTATCGCCGGGGCGGTCTGCCCCCGTTGCAGCGAGATGGACAAGGTCGTCAATTATCGGAGGAATGGGAAAAATTACCGGGAGTGTATTGCCTGCGGATTTGTGGATGAAATCCGCCTGCAGTCTGCAGCTGCGGAGTTGCAAACCCGGGTAAACCAGACCGGGACTAAGGAGATACGTGAGGAAACGGTTAAATTCATTTTGCCTGGAAAAGAAAATAAAAAGTGAAAAAACTATATTTGTTTTCGGCCGCACTGCTACTCGCTACAGCCGCCGGACTGTACGGACTCAATCAGTATCGCGCGATAAAAAAAGACCAGCAAGAGCAAGTTGCCTCCCTGCTCACCCGATGTGTCAACCAGGGCCTGTTAGCCCTTTTTCGCCTGCAGGCGAACAATTGGCGCACCCGCCCGGATTTTTACCACCAGCAGGAGGAGGCACTCAATGCCAGCGTGCAGCAGCTGCCGCAGAAACTCCTTCAGGGCGAGCCCTTTAAAAAGTGGAAGTATGCGGTAAAAATCTGCGAGCAGCTGACCACAAACAGTAACCTGCAACATATCACAATCTTCAAGCCTTTAGGAAAGTTTTCACCCGGCGAGATTTCAGGCATCAGACATCTGAGAAAGCGCAAGTTTTTGCATAAGCGGGAACGCATGATCGGGGTTTTGATGGAATCCGCCCAGGCAGCCAGCCGATATCTGCCGGACTTGCGCAAGGATATCAATACACAACTGCAGGATTTTGGGTTTTCCGATACTGAGAAGGCATATATTTTACAGAGAATTAATGCCGAGGTCCTCGATTTTTATCAACCGGGTAATTTCTCGGTGAAAAAGGCGGAAATTTATCTGGAGAGAATTTCCGCCCTCAATACACTATTGGCAAAAAATAAAGACAAATACAGTTTCCGTGGCAACAGCTTGTATTTTCACGATCAGAAACTCAGATCCCAGGTTTTGGATTTGAACCGCGCAATACTGCAGGGAGAGGGGACTTTTTTTGCAAATTATACCCAAATCGTGATGCAAAAGCAGATACCGGTCCAGCCTTGACAGCACCTGAAACCGCGTACCTGTTGCGCGCGTATAAACAAGCTCTTGCAAAAACTTATTCTATCCAGGAGTCAGTCGCGGTGTAGTATTGATAAAAACCCACAAGACCCAGGGACCTTGCGCTTATCCACAAAAGAAAACTGAACCAAATGCCGTGATTGCCCCAGCTCTGTGTCATCCACCAACTGGGAAAGAAAACCAAAACCGTCGCGATAAACATGGTATCGCGCATTTGCCGGCTTTTGCCCGCTCCGATAAATACCCCGTCGAGCTGATAACTCCATACCGCCAGAAGTGGCAGCGCGCACAGCCACCAGTAGACGCGTTTTGCCTGATCAATAACGGACCCTATATCGGTAAACAGGGTTAAAATCACCGCTTGCCCCAACACCAAAATTGCCGTCAAACCCGCGGCGCTACCCAGCGCCAGGATACCCGCACTGTAAACGGTGCTGTAAAACCCCTTACGCGATTGCCTGGCGACGGAATCGCCGACCAGGGCTTCGGTAGCATGAGCAAAGCCATCCAGAGCGTAGGAAACCATCATCAGTAACTGTAACAAAATGGCGTTAGCCGCGAGTACCGCATCCCCCTGAGCCGCACCCTGGGCTGTAAAGAACGTGAAGGTCAGCAACAGCAGGCAGGTGCGCACAAACAAATCCCCATTGATTTGCAAAAGCTGCCTCCACGGCCTGCGATCAACCCAGGGGAAGAATCCGCGTTTGCGCAGCTGCTTGGCGATAGTGCTCCAAACGGCACCGTCAACCCGGCTGAGCAAGCGCAGGCCAAGCAAACAGGCAAAGATATCCGCACACACGGTCGCGGCTGCGGCCCCCCTGGCGTCGAGCCCAAGCCCCAGAATAAAGAGAAAATCCAGGCCGATATTCAACAGATTCGCCGCGAGAAGGATATAGAGCGGCGCACGGCTGTCCTGCCTGCCAATAAAGAAACCCAGAATAGCGAAATTGACCAGTGCTATTGGTGCACTGAGCAGACGAATACGGAGGTATGCGAGGGCGTGGGGCGCCGCCGCCTCACTAGCGTTCATCCAGCCAATAATGGGCTCTAACAGGAAGAAAACGGATCCCTGCAGCAAAATGCCCAAGAGCAGTGCCAGTAATCCAGCGCGCAGCAGCCAGTCTGCACCGCCATCCCGGCTGCGTGCCACCAGGCCCGTAGTACCCATACGCAGAAACCCAAAAGCCCACAGCAGCAGGGACATAACACTGGCTCCGATAGCGACACCGGAAAGATATTCCGGTGAAGACAGGTGACCCAGGACCGCTGTATCCACCGCGCCCAGCAGCGGAATGGAGATATTGCTCAAAATCATCGGCCAGGCTAGATTCCACACCCGGCCCAGGGGTTGTACTTCGGGTTGGATATGCTGCATACAGAGAAATCACTCAGGAGCCGGAGGAGACCGCCCGTCAGGTGGTACGCGCTTTCGGTGCATCTCCCCCTTACAGGCCGGGTAGAGAAAATGCGCTACAGGGCCTGGCTGGCGGTAGCGGAACCCTTAATACCACTATATGGCGAAGCCGAGCTGTATCCGGCAAGCTGCGTTATGGGACGAATCATACCTTTACGACCCCTTTTTGGCGCGCTAAATATCGATTGTTCAACTGTCTATCATGCCTTTTTATTCACTGACCTATCGGAGAACCATCGGTATCCCTTCCCTGCATGTTACGGGATCATCGTGTGGCTACACGCGGATAATATTTCCTTCAGCCATAATTCGCTTTGCGACAGCTGCCCTTTGTATCACCCCAATACTGGGAAACTCTGCCTCATCGAACCCGGCAATGTCTCCGTCTCTCTTCATCCAATCCAAACTGTCTGGATAATATTTCATTGCCCGCCCCGATTGACTTTTCGTCGGCAATATGTTCCTTTTGCACCTGCAATAGCTGCAACAATAAAAGAGACATAGGTTGTTGGTTGTACCTTCCGGGGTGACGGCATCTGAAGTAAAAATCTTTTGATCAAAATAACAAGTTGCACTGAAAGCAGTATCGCGGGGGCTCATCCCCGCTCAGTGTATGTAGTCTTGTGTTACTACAGTATGTCCACAAATTTTGTGTGGAATTAACCCTGTGCCGTGCCCGGTACAAGGGCATTTCAGTTACTCCGTAAAGGCCAGCGGCCGGAAATAACAATTACGGGTTTCATGGAAACCCGCAAACACGGAGATCTGTAGGCGATGTTGAGAGGCTTTCACCGGCTATTCGCCTTGCTGGCTGCTTCCCTGTCCGCCCGCTCTGTACTGGCGGAAGAGGAGACTGTTGAGCGCTGGGGGGTCAACATGCCCCGCGGGGTAACGGAAGTTGCCCAATCCACCTATGAGCTGCACATGTTGATTTTTTGGATTTGTGTGGCCATTGGTGTCCTGGTATTCGCCATCATGTTTTACAGCATGTGGCGCCACCGCAAGAGCAAGGGCTACCAGGCCGCACAGTTCCATGAGAGCACTGCGGTAGAACTGGTATGGACGATCATCCCCACCATCATCCTGATTCTGATGGCGATCCCGGCAACCCAGACACTGTACGACATCTACGATACGGAAGAGGCGGATCTCCAAATCAGGATCACCGGGTACCAGTGGAAATGGCGCTATGACTACCTGGGCTCCGAGGTCTCCTTTTTCTCCAACCTTTCCACGCCCAAGGCACAGATCGACAATCAGCAGCCCAAAGGCGCCAACTACCTGCTCGAGGTCGACGAGCCACTGGTAGTGCCGATCAAGAAAAAAATCCGTTTTCTGGTGACCGCCAACGATGTGATTCACGCCTGGTGGGTACCGGATCTGGCTGTCAAACGGGATGCGATACCGGGCTTTATCACCGAGTCCTGGACTCGCATTGAAGAGCCGGGAATTTACCGCGGCCAATGCGCGGAGCTGTGTGGCAAGGACCACGGGTTTATGCCAATTGTCGTCAAGGCGGTTACGCAAGAGGAGTATACAGCCTGGCTCGACAGCCGCGCAGCCACTGCAGCAAAAGCCCGTGAACTTACCGAAAAAACCTTTACGTTTGATGAGTTATTCACTCGGGGGGAAACGGTTTACAACCGCGCCTGTGCTGCATGTCACCAGCCCAATGGTCAGGGCGTTCCCGGCGTCTTCCCGGCAATTGCCGGGTCCAAAATCTCCATTGGCCCCCTGGATGCGCACTTGGATATTGTGGTCAACGGCTCCAAGACAAATCCGGCCATGCAGGCTTTTGGGGACCAGTTGTCCGAAGTGGATCTCGCCGCGGTAATCACCTACGAGCGCAATGCCTTCGGTAACGATATGGGCGACACCATCCAGCCCATTGATGTCCTCAACTTCAAAAACAAGCAGTAAGCGCCCGGAGGAAATTCGGAATGGCACACGGTCCTCAATCTGGATTTAAGCGGTGGATTTATACCACCAACCACAAGGACATCGGCACCATGTACCTGTGGTTCAGTTTTGCGATGTTTTTCCTGGGCGGCTGTATGGCGCTGGTTATTCGCGCAGAGTTATTCGAGCCTGGTTTGCAGATTGTGCAACCGGAGTTCTTTAATCAAATGACAACCATGCACGGTTTGATCATGGTTTTCGGCGCTGTCATGCCCGCTTTTGTGGGGCTAGCCAACTGGATGATTCCAATGATGATCGGCGCTCCGGATATGGCGTTGCCGCGCATGAATAACTGGAGTTTCTGGATACTGCCCTTTGCCTTTGCCATGCTCGTTTCCACTCTCTTTATGGAAGGGGGCGCGCCCAATTTCGGTTGGACTTTTTATGCGCCCCTGTCCACAGAGTATGCCCCCCCCAGCGTGACTTTCTTTATTTTCGCCATCCATATTCTCGGCGCTTCCTCAATTATGGGCGCGATCAATATTATCGCCACCATCCTGAATATGCGCGCCCCCGGCATGACCCTGATGAAGATGCCGCTGTTTGTGTGGACATGGCTAATCACCGCTTACCTGTTGATTGCCGTTATGCCTGTACTGGCCGGCGTGGTGACCATGATGCTGATGGATATCCACTTCGGCACCAGTTTCTTTAACGCAGCCGGTGGCGGCGATCCGGTGCTTTTCCAGCACGTGTTCTGGTTCTTTGGACACCCCGAGGTTTATATTATGATTTTGCCGGCTTTCGGCATTATCTCGGCCATTATTCCCACGTTTGCCCGCAAGCCCCTGTTTGGCTACAGCTCCATGGTGTACGCAACCTCCGCCATCGCTTTTTTGAGCTTTATTGTATGGGCGCACCATATGTTCACTGTGGGGATGCCCATTGCCGGTGAACTCTTTTTCATGTACGCCACCATGCTGATCGCCGTCCCCACCGGTGTAAAGATCTTTAACTGGGTCTCCACCATGTTCCGCGGCTCCATGACCTTTGAGACCCCGATGCTCTTTGCCGTGGCCTTTATCATACTGTTTGCCATTGGCGGCTTCTCCGGCCTGATGCTGGCGATAGCCCCGGCGGATTTTCAATACCATGATACTTACTTTGTAGTAGCGCACTTCCACTACGTACTTGTTCCGGGAGCGATTTTCTCCATTACCGCAGGGGTCTATTACTGGCTACCGAAATGGACCGGACATATGTACAACGAAACCATGGGCAAAGTGCATTTCTGGCTGGCATTTATCGGCCTCAACCTGACCTTTTTCCCCATGCACTTTGTCGGCCTCGCCGGGATGCCCCGGCGCATACCCGACTATGCCCTTCAGTTTGCCGATTTTAACCAGATTGCCAGTGTGGGCGCTTTTCTGTTCGGCGCTGCACAGGTGGTATTCCTGTTTAATGTGGTGCGCACGGTCATGGGCGGGAAAAAAGCTTCAGAAACAGTTTGGGACAATGCCCAGGGGCTGGAATGGACGGTGCCCTCTCCCGCGCCGTACCATACTTTCAGCACGCCTCCGGCTGTACGATAACCACCCGGTAACCAATGAAGCTTAGCGAAAACACAAAAATATCAGCGAAGCTGCTGGCGCTTGCCGCCAGTATGCTGGTATTTGCCATTTTTATTATGCCGCCCCTCTACGATGCCTTCTGTGAGATCACCGGCCTGAATGGAAAGACCGGCGGGCGCTATGAGGCCGTTCCTGCAGCCGTTGATACCAGCAGACTCATTACGGTGCAGTTTTTGGCGAGCAATAATAAAAATATGCCCTGGAAATTTACCCCGAGCGTACTGTCGGTAAAGGTTCATCCGGGAGAAATCATGGATACCGTATTCCTGGCCTTTAACCCAACAGACAGGGATATGATCGGCCAGGCAATCCCAAGCCTGGTGCCGTTTAAAGCTGCGGAATATTTCCACAAAACTGAGTGTTTTTGCTTCAACCAACAGGCACTCAAGGCGGGTGCGCGGGAGGAATTGCCCCTGCGCTTTGTTGTCGATCCGGATCTCCCCCCCAGTGTCAATACCATCACGCTCTCCTATACGCTGTTTGACGTTACGGAGAGGGTCTCAAATAACCCCAACAAGAGTAGAACCAGCTCCGTGCGCGAGGGATAAAAACTATGGCTAGTGAAAGCACTTACTATGTGCCAGAGCAGTCCAAACTGCCAATATTTGCCACTATCGGCTTGTTTTTGGTTGCCTTTGGCGCTGCGAATTGGATCAACGATGGAAGCTCCTATATTTTCTTTACCGGCGCCCTGACGATGGCTGCGGTTTTGTGGTTTTGGTTTGCTGCGGTCATCAGGGAAAACATGGCCGGTTTGAACAGCGAGCAATTGAAGCGGTCTTACGTGTGGGGCATGGGCTGGTTTATTTTCTCCGAGGTGATGTTCTTTGCCGCCTTTTTCGGGGCCCTGTATTACATCAGGAATTTCTCTGTGCCCTGGCTTGGGGGGGAGGGGGCGCTGGGCTCCTCCAACATGCTGTGGGAAAACTTTGAGAGCACCTGGCCTTTGTATGTGACCCCGGACGCCGCCGCCCATGGGGATAGCGCAAAATTTCTGGGGCCAAAGGCGGTCATTGATCCCTGGCATTTGCCGTTGTGGAACACCCTGATTCTGCTCTCCTCCAGCGTTACTGTGCATATTGCCCATGTATTTTTGAAAAAAGGCCAGCGCAGCAAATTCAATATCTGGCTGGGGCTCACCGTGATACTGGGAGTGGGCTTTCTCTATTTACAGGCAAAGGAATACTATGAAGCCTATCAGCACTTGGGGCTGACACTGGAATCAGGCGTCTATGGGACCACGTTCTTTATGCTCACGGGCTTTCACGGTGCACATGTCACCCTGGGCACCCTCCTGCTGCTGATTATGCTGTTGCGCTCGGTTATTGCCCATCACTTTAAACCGGATGATCATTTTGGTTTTGAGGCGGCCAGCTGGTACTGGCACTTTGTGGATGTTGTCTGGGTCGGCCTGTTTATTTTTGTCTATGTGCTCGGTGCCTGACAGTGGATTTCAGCAAAATAGGCTCCCGGGGTAAATTGCACTACCTGCGGAGCAGACGCAGCTGATTAGTATTTTTGTGCCCAGGGCGCTGTATTTGACAAAATGCCAGTGGCAAACCCATACCAGATCGCCAGTAACAAGAGGGCGGCCAGAGTGATTCTGATACCCAGGGCATAGAGGGTACGCTTTGACTGGGGGGCTCCCATGTCTTTCAAAAGAAAAAACAAGGCGCTGGACAGGCTGGCCAGCACCGCCAAAAACAGGGCCACAATTAGGATTTTCAGCCACATGTTACTTTTTTCCACCACCGGTTGTAGTTGTGCATGACAGTGGATATGCCATCAATGCCAGCGAAAAATATCAGTGTACCACTGATTCGAAACTGGCCTGTAACCCTACTCTGCGCAGGGCTGTTTCCTGTCCTGATGGCACTGGGTTTTTGGCAGCTGCAAAGAGCCGGGGAGAAGGCGGCGTTAAGTGCTGAACTCAACGCCAGACTCTCCGCACAACCGGTAGCACCGACAACACTGCGTGGATTTGAACGCTATACCCCGGTCAGGTTAACGGGATTTTTTGCTCAAGACCATTATCTTCTCGACAATCGCACCCGCGCAGGTCGCAGCGGTTATGAGGTCCTGCAGGTTTTTATTACCCCCCAGGCACACTGGTTGATCAATCGCGGCTGGGTTCCCGCACCAAACCGACGGGAACGCCTTCCTCGAATCGCAACGCCGCAGGGCATGAGAACCATCAATGGCTTTCTATACCCTGTAATCGAATCAACGCCAACAAAGCATTTGCCAGAAGCATTTCCGAAGCGCAGAATTCAGACTCTGGATACACAGTTTACACGCGCGTTGAAGACCACTGATGAAAAGTGGTCCGTGCGGCTCAGTGGCGATTCAGATACCGCTCTGATAACAGACTGGCACTGGATAAACAGCGGTCCCGAGCGTCACAGAGCCTACGCCCTTCAGTGGTTTACCATGGCAGCGGTACTTGCTGTTCTGTGGCTATTTACCGCTACGCGTTTTACCGCAGGCTTCAACGATAAGAATCAAGAATAAATGGCAGTACATCGAGAGATTTTCACCATGGAAAATAATGACCGGGTACCTCTTTCCGGGCACAGCTCCCAGGGTAGAAGCTTCGCAAGACGGATGAAACTGCAGGGTATCTCCATTGTCGCTTCCGTCGCACTGCCCATCGTTGCCGCCTATATCGTTTTTTATACGGGCACGGGCCTGCCGAATAGCACCCTGAATCAGGGCGAACTGCTGCAACCGCCTGTCAACCTCTCCCGGATGCCGTTTATTCAGGGCGAAGAGGAAGTTTCACTGATCGAAAAAGACACCCCTAAATGGCGCTATTTAATACTGAGTGATATGACGTGCGACAAGGAATGCGAAAGACTGTTGTACACCAGCCGACAGGTGCATATCCGCCTGGGCGAGAAAGCCAACCGTGTAGAGCGACTGCTGGTCACCGGTGAACCCCTGACTGCCGATGAAACAGAGAAACTCCGCCAGGAGCATCCCCGCTTGAAGGTACTGCAGTTGAATCGGGAGAGCCTGCGGACCTTACAGGAGCAGACCGCCCACCAAAATATTGCCGATACCCGGGCGGTACTCATTGATCAGCAGGGTTTCGCCATGATGGCATATGACAATCACCATAGCGGAAACCAATGGTTGAAAGATATTAAACGCTTGTTGAAGTACTCCTATGAGCAGTAGCGCAGTAGAAATACAACCGATTGCCGGGCAAAAGCCGCAAACAGGATGGCGACTGAGACTGGCTCTGGCCGCTTGTGCCCTCGCCGTTGTGGTGGTTGTTCTGGGCGCCTTTACCCGGCTGGTCGGCGCGGGATTGGGGTGCCCGGACTGGCCCGGCTGCTATGGCCATTTAACCTGGCCGGATGAGCGCCATGAGATTCAGGAAGCTAACAGCGCTTTTCCCGATGCGCCAGTGGATGTCAGTAAAACCTGGCCGGAGATGGTGCATCGCTATTTTGCCGGCGCCCTGTTATTGCTGGTGGCAGTCCTGACCTGTCTCGCCTGGCGCCGCCGCGGCCAGCGAACGTTTAAGCAGACACAGTTTCTGATGGCCCTGATCCTGCTGCAGGCGGCCTTCGGAATGTGGACAGTCACGTTAAAGCTGTGGCCGCAAGTGGTGACTGCCCACCTGCTCGGGGGTATGGCCACACTGTCGATGTTGTGGCTGATTGTCGAGCGTATGCGCGAGCGGCGCCGGTATGTTCCCCTGCATGCATTCCTCGCCCTGCAGAAATTACGGCCCCTGGCACTGTTGGCCGCCGTGGTGGTCGTCTTGCAGATCGCCCTGGGCGGCTGGACCAGTGCCAACTACGCGGCACTGGCCTGTGTGGATTTTCCCACCTGCCAGGGACAGTGGTGGCCCCAGGCGGATTTCCGCGAGGGCTTCAATATCGCCCAGCAGATTGGACCAAATTACCTGGGTGGCGCCCTCGAAAGCGATGCGCGCACAGCAATCCATTTCACCCACCGCCTGGGCGCTTTGCTGGTCACACTGCTGGTGCTGTGCCTGGCGGTACTGACCTGGCGTGCGGCAGCGCGGGCATGGGCCCTGGTCCTGATCGGGGCGGTGCTCTTACAGGTGGGCCTGGGTATTGCCAATGTGGTGATGTTCCTGCCCCTGCCGGTTGCCGTGGCACACAATGCCGGAGCAGCGTTGTTGCTGCTGGTTATCATAACCTTCTGCTACCACATACAGGTTACCCGACCGGTGAATTCAACCCAGGTAAATAGTGCCTTGACACAAACACAATAACAGGCGGAATTATGGCCATTCACTCTGCGACAATACAGCGCTCCGGCTGGCGGGATTACTATGAACTCACCAAGCCCCGGGTGGTGATGTTGATGATTCTCACCGCACTGATCGGCATGTTACTGGCTGTTCCGGGCCCGGTTCCCCTGCAGGTACTGCTACTGGGAAACCTGGGTATTGCGCTCTGTGCCGGCAGTGCTGCCGCAGTGAATCACCTGGTTGACCGGCATATTGACAGTAAAATGGCACGCACCAGCAACCGGCCAATAGCAAAAGGCAGAGTGGAACCACGCAGGGCGCTCCTTTTTGCCCTGTTGCTGGGGCTGCTCGGACAGTCAATACTGCTCTTTTTTATCAACGCACTCACTGCCTGGCTGACCCTGGTATCCCTTCTGGGGTATGCGGTGATTTACACAATGTTTCTCAAGCGCGCCACACCGCAAAATATTGTGATTGGGGGCCTGGCCGGTGCAGCACCACCACTACTCGGCTGGACAGCCGTGACAGGGGAAATCCACGGGCATGCCCTGTTGCTCGTTCTGATTATCTTTGCCTGGACCCCACCACATTTCTGGGCGCTGGCTGTGCACCGCAAGGAGGATTACGCCCGTGCCGATGTACCCATGCTGCCGGTCACCCACGGCGTCGCTTACACCAACCTGCATATCCTGCTGTATACCTTTATTCTGTTCGCTGTGAGTTTACTGCCGTTTGCCACGGCCATGCTTGGCTGGCTCTACCTGCTCGGGGCGGTTGTTCTGGGCCTGGGCTTTTTCTACTGGAGTATTGCCATGCTGCGGGGCCGTGATCCCAACGCCGGTATGGAAACCTTCAAATATTCCATTATTTATTTAATGGCGCTCTTTTGCATTATGTTACTGGATCACTACCTGATAGCGGTATAAGCCAATGAAAAACACCATAGGGGAAGCTACTGCTCGGCAAAAACGCGGTATCTGGATCACGGTTGCTATTCTGGTGCTGTTTATAGTAGCGGTTCTGGCGGGCTTTTTGCACAAACTGAATCAACCGCGGGTGATCAGCGATTCAGAGCTGCGTTTGAATGGTACGGTAAAGCTACAGCGGGCACGCATTATTGATAACTTCCGCCTGATTTCTGATACCGGTGATACATGGCATACCGAAAACCTCACCGGGCGTTGGACACTGGTGTTCTTTGGTTTTACCCATTGTCCTGATATCTGCCCCACGACCCTGTCTACCCTGAACCGCTTTTATCAAATGCTCGACGAAACTGCCCGTGCGGACACGGATATTCTGCTTGTCACTGTTGATCCCAGCCGGGACAAGCCAGAGGTGTTACACCAATATGTCAACTACTTTAACAAGGATTTTCGTGGTGTTACCGGGGATTTTATCGAGATCAAACGTTTTGCCAGCCAACTCAATGTCCCCTTTAATAAAGTAGTACTGGAAGACGACAACTACACCGTGGATCATGGCTCCCAGGTGGTGCTTATCAACCCCCTGGGGCACTACCATGCCTTTTTTAAGGCCCCGCTTGATCCATCCAAAATGAAGCTGACCTATGGCTCGATCCGGACAACGTTTAATGGATAACCGTTGTCCGGCCTGATGGGCCACCTGTAATTGGGAGACAGACATCCATGCTTTATCCGGGCAGGTATTGGCCTCTATGGAAAGATCACAGTTCAGTTGGCAGAGGCGCTTTCGCTGATCAATACCCAGTTATTTAAACGAGCATATCTCTCACCGCCTTTCTTGGTGACAATAGTGTACCGGGAAATTGTTCCCTGGAGAGTGATGTAACGTCTGGGAGAGGCTGAGCAGAAAACTATGGCCAGCCTACAACGCCAGGGTGCTCCGGTTATTCGTTATTGGGGAATGCCCCACCGCCTCACTCTTTGCTGAGCCTTCGCACCTGCAACCCCCTGTATAACAAAATCCCCTGGTAACAAAATCAAATCCGGCAGACGCGCATTTACCTTATCAACTATCCACCGAAGGCTATCAATCCCCTTATACGGAGAACCCACATGCAAATCAGCAAGGATGGCCACCTTCTTGTTGTTACAGGCGCTTGGCCAGGAATCGATCGATATCGCCTGCTCTCTTATCCTGAAACTATTTGGCTCCGCAAAGAAAGCCCAGATAGCGAGGGTCAGGCCGATAACAAAGAATATTGTGGAGGTGATACGAAGCGTGCCCAAGAAAAATACTCGCTCAACTGCCCAGATCTGGAACACTTCTGGCTACAGTAAGGTATCCCACGCTTGAGGCAATTTTGATAGAAGAGGTCTCTGTTGTGAACCTCAATAGCAGAGATTACCGTATATGCAGTCCTTCAAACTTTGGAATCTGCCTCACCATGGCATTTGCAGTTGCTAAGCCTCCTAATGATCTCACAGGTACCGGTTGCTTCCGGGCCGATACATTGATCTCGCAGTTCCTGCAGACTTTGTCGAAGTTGTACCAGCAGATCCATCTGCTCCTCAACCCGACGGATATGTTCATCAACCAGCTCATTGATTTCCGCGCAGTTCTCGCTTGGTCGCATCTTGAGTTCGAGCAGGTTTCGGATATCTTCCAGCGGTATATTCAATGAACGGCAGTGGCGAATAAAGCGTAATTGCTCCAGATGAGCCTCGGAATAAAGCCGGAAATTCCCCTCGGTTCGCGCGGGTTCAGGCAGCAAACCCACCTGTTCGTAATAACGCACAGTTTCCACTTTACAGCCGACCCGCCTGGCGGCTTCGCCAATCCTGTAGGACATGCAGGTATCCCCTTGACTCTATAGTTACTAGAGGGATTGTAATACTGGCTCACCCTATGAGCTATCCAAGAGTGGACCATGGAAAAGCGCGATACAGGTTGTGGTTGTGAAAAGCCCAAAGAACCACTTCAACAGCCGAGTAATAATACCGTCAATCCAGACGGAGAGACCTCCCTGTTCTCCATTGGCAAGATGGACTGCCCCACCGAAGAAAGCCTGATACGCGCCAAGCTATCCAACATTCAGGGGATCTACAGGCTCGACTTCAACCTGGTACAGCGAATCCTGACTGTCGGCCACAAACCCGGCATGGAGCAGTCGATCCTGGATGTACTTGCGCCACTCGACCTGGATGCCAGGCTGGCCACCTGGGAGGATACCGAGGGCGCCCCTCCAGCAGCCAAAGCCAATTGGTGGTTACTTGGCGCTGCAGCCATAGCCGCTCTGGCATCAGAACTGGTGTATTGGCTGCAAGGGGGCAATACCTGGCCGGTATTTGTTCTGGCTTTGGTTGCCATCGCAGGCGGCGGCCTCTCCACCTACAAAAAGGGATGGATAGCGCTTAAGAACCTCAATCTGAACATGAATGCCCTGATGTCGATTGCGGTTACTGGTGCCATATTGATTGGCCACTGGCCGGAAGCCGCCATGGTAATGGTGCTATTTACCCTGGCGGAGCTGATTGAAGCCAAGTCATTGGACCGCGCCAGAAATGCCATCCGGGAACTACTGAATTTAACCCCGGAAACAGCCACTATGCGCCAGGAAGATGGGCATTGGCATGAAACCGACGCGAAGCAAGTCCCTTTGGGAGCCATTGTCAGAGTCAGGCCTGGCGAACGTATCGCCCTTGATGGGGAGGTGATAAAAGGCAACTCTGCCGTTAATCAGGCCCCTATTACTGGAGAGAGCCTGCCCGTAGACAAGACAGCTGGCGATGAACTTTTTGCCGGCACTATTAATGAATCTGGCGCGCTTGAATACAAAGTAACCGCAGCTGCCAATGATGCCGTACTGGCCCGGATAATTCATGCGGTAGAGGAGGCCCAGGGAAGTCGCGCACCGACACAGCGGCTTGTCGACCAGTTTGCCCACTGGTATACACCCCTGGTATTTGCCGTAGCATTGGCTACTGCACTACTTCCCCCGCTCTTTTTTGGCGGCGCCTGGATGGAGTGGATATACAGGGCACTGGTATTACTGGTTATCGCCTGCCCCTGCGCCCTGGTAATCGCAACCCCCGTTACGATTGTCAGCGGCCTTGCAGCCGCAACCCGTCACGGTACCCTGATCAAGGGCGGCGCTTATCTCGAGCAAGGACGTCGCCTGCGCTGGATTGCACTGGACAAGACCGGCACCATTACCCACGGCAAACCCGAAGTGACCGACTTCGAGCCCTGGTGCGGAACACAGGTCGATAAAGTCAAGGTAATGACTGCCAGCCTGGCCTCCCGTTCCGATCACCCGGTTTCTAAAGCCATTGCAGAATATCTCAACGTGAAAAAATCGAATCTGGAGGAAGTCGAGACTTTCGAAGCCCTGGCCGGCCGTGGGGTCCGCGGTGAAATCGCCGGTAAAGGGTACTTTCTGGGCAATCATCGTTTGGTAGAGGAGCTGAAGGTCTGCAGTCCAGAGCTGGAGCTTCTATTGGGTAAACTGGAATCCCAGGGAAAAACGGTCGTGATGCTGGTGGGAGAATCCGGCGTGATCGCCTTATTCGCGGTAGCCGACACCGTCAAAGAATCCAGCCGCCAAGCTATCGAGGAACTCCACGGGCTGGGTGTAAAAACCTTGATGCTAACCGGTGACAACCAACATACCGCCGATGCTATCGCCCGCGAGGTGGGTATTGATCGTGCCGAAGGCAACCTCCTGCCTGAAGATAAGCTACAACAAGTGGAGTCTCTTGCCGGTCATGGAAGAGTTGGCATGGTCGGGGATGGCATTAATGATGCTCCGGCACTGGCCCGCGCCGATATCGGCTTTGCCATGGGAGCTACAGGTACAGACACCGCCATAGAAACTGCCGATGTTGCCCTGATGGATGACAACCTCGGCAAAATTGCCGGGTTTATCCGCCTATCACGCACCACAGCCCATATACTTTGGCAAAATATCATTCTTGCCCTCGGCATCAAAGCGATATTCCTTGTACTCGCCTTTGCCGGAGAGGCCTCTATGTGGATGGCGGTGTTTGCGGATATGGGTACCAGTCTGCTGGTGGTATTCAATGGATTACGATTGATGCGCAAGTGACCTGCTGCGGGACTTCGTATACAACTTCAGCTCTGTAAATTGCTTTAAACTGCATTCATCCTGTAGGCTCAAGGATGGATGCAGTTTACCCTTCGGCCATTAAGTCACTACTCAGGCTTGTGCCCTCCTGTGGCTACTCCTGTGAAACGACAACAGCCCCTAGCACGGAAGCGTCGAAAATGCCGAACCAACCATATTGGCTATGCTGTTTATGATCTCAGTGGTCACTCGTGCTTTATTAAGCACGATATCAACCAGAATGCCAAATATGACCGCAATATACGCCAAGTAACCAAAGCCCATATAGTCATTGTATAGAATCGTATAGAACCAATCTTGACCGTATATATAGATGGCCGACGAAAAGATTGTAGCCAAAACCAAGAGCATCCCTGGCAAGAACAAGTGAGTTACGGCTTTCGGCTTGGCAAGAGATACGACCAGCAGAATGAAAAACATCAAGAAATTTGTTCCGAGAAATACACGGAGATCAAATTTTAAATTGCTGACTATTTCTATATATTTTCCCTTTATGAGATCACCGAGAGTATCCTGGGCGATTTTAATGCTTTTTAGCCGATCAAGATATCCAAGTGTTATTGACTGGGCCAAGACTTTTTTTCGCTCACAATCATAACCACACATAGAAGCGATGACACTTGCAATCTTTTCTGGCAGATTATTATCAAGATTCAGTTGGATTTGCTCTGACTCTACTCCCAGCTTTTCAGCAATATCCAACGCTTTGCTTGCAACGGTAGACCCGCTTAAATGTTGTTGCTTTTGTCGAACTTCCTTCTCAATCTGGTATTTCACGAAACCTTTTGTCGATTCTTCTATAACCTCGGGTGACACGAATGTAATAGTAAATAGAGTCCCAAAAAGTAGAACTCCAAATAACCCGATAGATTTCAGTGTGATAGTCATAGTTACCTAAATATTCAAGCCAAATCCGTTTACGTAATGAGGAATGATATATTGCTCTTCTTCAAATCTATATTTGTTTATAGAGCGTCTTTCCTTTCCTTAATAACCGATATTCTATCAGCAAGCTAAACAATGTGTTGGGTGTCCTGCCTATGTTTTATGCGAACGGTGTTACCTGACTTTGTTAAACGTTGATTCAACGAATATCATACTTTCATTTGAGTTCAACGATTACCGCAGAGTCTGAAATCGTAATATTTCCTCCATATAAGTGTATCGTCTTGATTACAGTTGGCATGGTAAAAGTCAGCTCTCATATATCTCTTAACTGGGTGATTGTGCATTGGTAAATGCATAATACGCCGTCCGTTCTTTATACGATACATTAGCATCGGAGCCAGAATGTAAAGAATGAACATCCAAGATTCCCACTCTCATACAAGAAGGAAATAATAATTCAAAGTAACAGCAGATATCCCCAATATTATCGCGATACCTACTATGATTTTTAGCTCAATAGCCATATGAAATTTAACATCTGGCTTTGGCCACTATGTGCGCTACCTTGAGGAGCCTGCCTGATTGTACTTGATCGTGACCATATTAAACCCTTCCAAGGAGGAAGGTTCAACAAAGTGTTTTGTGACTGCCTCAAACATTTCAATTGTATCTGTTTTCGCTCTCTCCGGGTTTTCCGTTCGTCGTTTCGCTATTTGCTTTAGACAAACGGCATCTGGTAAATCGATGTAGACCAGCTCATGGGGAGCCTCTATCTCTGAAAAAATACTTTTGAACCAGTCTCTCTGGGCAACAGTATTCGCTGGGTAGTCCATGACAACGTCCGTGCCTGTTTGCAAGATGGTCTGAACCAGCTTCTTGATCTGTGGCTTGAGTGTGCTTGAATAGTGTATATAGTCATCCAGTGTAGAAATCCGATTTGGATACACAGATGCTAACCACTCATCTTCCGAAATCCACACGGCATTGCTTCGCCTGGAAATATCGAAGGATTTGGTAGATTTACCCGCTCCCATTTTACCGGCGAAAAATGTTAACTTTCCCATTTTCATAGAGGGTACCTAGACATATTTGATAAGTTTTCGCTTTGAGGCAGCCTGCTGTAGTCATCTCTTTGTATGGGAAAAAGTTGCCAACACAGGCCAAGCACCAGCGAACTTCTGCCCGCATGTTTGCGCGGGCAACTGCGCTTGGCACAGTTAGGCAGGGTTTTCTCAGGATTGTGATCGTTTGGCTGAGGGGTTACCGTCATAACTTAAGATCACTTGATTACTCAAATCTGTGCCAGTAATTCCTGGGAACGACGATCAGCTCACACGAGCTAAGCTGGATTCTCTCCTCTTTTCCCTCAATCAATAATAGCAGTGTGGTTGCTCCCTCCAATACCATCATAACTTCGTTGTCACTCGAAGGTCTTTCCCATTCGCTGTTGCCGGAGTAGTGACCAACATAGATGGCGCCATCGCGATATTTCGAAAGCTTGGTAAACGCTCTCTCAGCTTCGCTTTAAAATGCCATATCAGGTGTGCGTTTTGGCAGGTATTACAATCCTGCGAGAGCTTTTTCTAGGGATCTCTTAGCAAGTTAATTCATTTAAAAGATATGCCTAACTTTGCTCTCATCCGCATCTTATAGCGGGCACTTTATGTGCAAAAATGAGGGCGCGGCGGCGACCACACATAACGTGTTTAAAGTAAGAGGCAAGTTACAGCCAATTGTTAATCTCGGAGCAGACACTGCCAGTAGCCAACATCCACCCAACACCCAAACTTACGACCAACTTCCTTAAAGTGCGCCACCTTTTCCATACCAAATTTCTCGTGTAACGCTACGCTTGCCGCATTAGGTAGTGCAATACCACAGATTACCGCATGGACATTCATTTCGGCTAATTTACGTAATAGCTCTGCATACAGTTTTGATCCCCAGCCTTGTGAAGTGGTAGAGGCATCCAAATAAACTGTCGCTTCAACAGAGTGCTGATACGCACAGCGACCTTTCCATTTACTGGCATAGCAATAACCAACCACTACATTCTCATATTCTGCCACAAGCCATGGGAATTTGTTACTCAAGCACTCTTCAATGCGACCCAACATACCCTCTTCTGATACTGGATCAACCTCAAAAGTAATGTAGGTGTTTTTTACGTAGTGATTGTAAATACTGGCAATCTTTGCTGCGTCCGAGGTTTTGGCTTTCCGTATCATCTTTGCCCTTATTTGCACCTGGTGATTTCTGCGACTTGATGAATGTTGGCTTATTGATACATGCACTCATCAAGTTTATTGCACCAGTATTCAGCGTTTTTATTGCACGTGCCCCTCTTCCGGGTTATTTCCTTCCAGTGTACTGATCCATAGGTTTTATAAGTACTTGTTGATATCAATATCTATAGTTACAAAAAATGCGGGTTAAAGAAAAAATGCAACTATATAGGTGACCACAATGTGGTTGTTATGAAAATCACTCTCATCACAGAGACATTTACATCCGGTTTATGCTGTTAACCCTGTTCAGTCTCTACAAAGCTCCTCTTCATGCCAACCAAGTAAATGATTGCTATTGCCAGAAGATCAATTGCGATAAAGCCGTCATTCGCGCTTGAACCATATGCTAATGTAATGCTTGGGTTAAACACTGCATTAAAACCTAGGCTGCCATCCGTAGTGAGTTCAAAATATACGCCGCCCAATGCCGCATAATTGAAAACAACCCCACCTATCTTTAAGCTGATGAGTTGTAGGCCCTGATTAATATAAGTCAGGTCGTAACCCAGCTCATGACTCTGTAAAAGCAGTTTTCCAGCAAAAATTGACAACATCCCCAAAACTATGGAAGCCGAAAGAGTGATCAGATTCTGATAGGAAATAATGGCGAATAGTATAAAAATAAATCCACCTGTCAATTGCAGGTATCCAGCAAGCTTCACTTTCTCAAAGGTATTGTCTTTTTCTGCTTCAGCTTCTTCGGAAACCTTTTCATCTATTTCATCTTTTCTGCGTTCATACTCCGCTTTCAGTTTTTGATAGTTAACTGGGTTTTTTTCTGGATCTATGGACTGGGCAGCCTGCAAGAGTTCTTCAATACTGTATTTTGAATAATCGACATTCATAAACTTCTCGATCAATTATTGTTCTCACGTTGCTAATACAGGCTGGAGCAAACATTACGGATTACCCCTATGGTTCAATTATTACAATAAGAAACGAATTCTCCGAGGCAGGGTGTGCTGTGGCCGTACGCCTCTACAAACGTTTGAAGATGGTAAAAAGATCTGGATGGAAAAGTTCGTGTACTAAACCTGACATGACAGAGCACCGTCAGAAAAACCGGTAACTGTCAGACCAAGTCTGAACTTCCAAAATGCCCCCCCATTCTAAAAAATGCGAGGCTCCGCCTATAAAAAGTTATGCCACGTTTAGGCTTACTGACAAGCAGCTCTGTTACATGGCGACACTACCAGGAGTCCTGGTTATTGTACTTATCCATGAAGTAGGTTTTCACCCATGGAGTACCATCAACATAGCTAACCAGGTCTCTATTTTTCACCTCAGCCACCAGTTTTATCCCATCTTCAGAGGTATTGTCAAAGATGAGGGCATGGTTGGCCGTCATTGCAGCATCGAACAACATATCCATGGTTCTCTTATAACGGGATATGATCTTGTCTACCGGCACAGGGTGACCGCCTTTTTTCACTCGGTCAGCTACACGGGCCACGTTCTTCTTTGGGTCGTTAATTCCAACAAACAAAAGCATGACATCAAAGCCGTCCGCTTTCGCCTGCACCATGTATTCAATCTTGCTCGGGTGACTCATCACCGACTCGAAGGAGTGACTTGTTTTTGTCTGGCGGAGATTATTACGCTGGGATTCAGCTATCTTCTGGGCCTTCTTTACTCTTTCGAGGTCACTCCCGTTGAGTCGCGCTGCGATCTCATCAGGATTTATATAAACTCCAAAGTCCAGCCCTTCGGACATCAGTTTATTTGTGAGCGTACTTTTGCCTGATCCGTTTGGTCCGGCAATCAAAATCATCCTTGGCTTACTCTCCGCCATCTTTAGTCTCTCCCTGGACTATCCGTTCTTCAGTTCCATCTGGCAATTTCTTGGTAATAACTGTCCGACCTTGCTCGTCTTCGCTCACGACCTCACAGCCTGCATCCAGCGATTCCTGGCGGGCCTCTTGTCCAGCCTTTCGGGCTATATCGGCAATCTCAGCCGTCGATACTTCGCTGAAATCTCTGAGTTTGAACTCGTCCTTTTTTGAGGGTGTCTTAGCCATAATTGACCTCCATCATTTTCCCTACCTCTAATCTTACCCGCATGGAAAACCCGTCGCCAGGGATTGTTACGCGGTGTATTCCCTCAAATTAGAAGGCACTTCTGACCCGTGGGTCCTCCATCCTCAATATAGGCTGCTCACCAGTGACTATCGAAAGTTACGAAACCACAAAATATGTGTCTATGGCTCTATTTTAAGCACCCTCACCCACAATAAGTCGTAGCTCTTCCTTGCTGGCAGGACACGCAAATTCGTCGTTGGCTTCAATATAATTGCTTTGCAGCCAATCTCGGCTAATGATCCCATTACACGTTGGACATTCCATGATCCCTGAGCCTCCAATTTCCCTGGGCTCAGCTATTGGCAGCTTTTGACTGAAGGGTGCGGAAAAACTCTCGCTCTTCGCCCGCAGGATGCTCGTCCTCGACCAAACTGATCCTGATTAATCACAATGCGTAGTGGTTTGCTAGATTGCTCTGCGAGAAGCGCCTCCTGGCAACCCTTCTTGATGACATGAAAGTTTTCGCCGCTTATCTCGATTAGACAGTACATGAGCGGCCCGCCCACGGACCTTCATCGTAAAGCCCTATCGCATCCATTTCTAGCTGTGACGATTGGCTAATGCGGTATAAAAGCCTTGGATGTAAGTCGCTGGCACTGGCATCGGCATCGTAACAACCGATTGCTGTCCAGACTTAGCATTGAACCTAACCAGGAAGGCAGAGCCTCCTCTCAAGAAAGGCTCGATATATCGATCATATTGCTTTGAAAGGACTTGTTCAGATTTTTTTCTTAGCAGATCCAGTCCCAGTCGACGAATTATGAGACGTGCGTTCACGATCGTGGGATCCCATTTCCCGAATTTAGGGGTCCCACATTCAAACAGCACTAAACATCCAAATTCTCTACCGCCAGAGCATTAGTCTCGATAAAGTCCCGGCGCGGCTCCACCTGGTCGCCCATCAGTGTGGTAAAAATCTGGTCGGCGGCAATGGCGTCTTCCACGGTAACCTGCAGCATACGGCGGCTCTCCGGGTCCATAGTGGTCTCCCACAGCTGTTCCGGGTTCATCTCCCCCAGCCCCTTGTAGCGCTGGATACCGTAACCGCGGCGGCTCTCATTCATCAGCCAGTCCATCACTTCCGGGAAGCTATCCACCGCATGCTGTTTTTCACCGCGCTGGATAAAGGCGCCCTCTTCCAACAGGCCCACCATTTTCTCACCCAGGGCACAGATAGAGGCGTACTCCGCGGAATCGAAGAACTCATGACTGACCTTATAGTCATCTCCAACGCCGTGGGCCACCACATGGATATGGGGCAGGAACAGGCCGCGTTCGGTATTCTCGTAGACATGCACTCCGTGGCGGCGGCTGCCGCCACTGTCTTCATCCGCAAGCCTTTCCTGTAGCTGCCCGCACCAGGACGCCATGGTTTCCCGGGACTGCAGATCTTCATGGGTAATACTGGGCAGGTAAATCATGTTGCGCAGCACTTCTTCCGGATAGAGGCGCGACAGGCGTTCCACCGTGGCCTGTACACTGCGGTATTCCCCCACCAGGCTCTCCAGGGACTGGCCAGACAACCCGGGGGCTTGCGGGTTCACGTACAGCGTGGCCCCTTCCAGGGCGGCGTTGGTGAGGAACTGGATTAAAGCGGCCTCATCCTTCAGGTACTGCTCCTGCTTGCCCTTGGAAACCTTGTATAAAGGCGGCTGGGCAATATAGATATGCCCGCGCTCGATCAGCTCCGGCATCTGGCGGAAGAAAAAGGTGAGCAGCAGTGTGCGAATATGCGCTCCATCCACATCCGCATCGGTCATAATGATGATGCTGTGGTAGCGCAGTTTGTCCGGATTGAACTCACTTTTGCCGATACCACAACCCAACGCGGTGATCAGGGTACCCACCTCAGCGCTGGAGAGCATCTTGTCGAAACGCGCTTTTTCCACGTTGAGGATCTTGCCCTTGAGTGGCAGGATCGCCTGGGTACGGCGATCGCGGCCCTGCTTGGCGGAACCGCCGGCAGAGTCCCCCTCCACCAGGTAAATTTCAGATAATGCCGGGTCCTTTTGCTGGCAATCGGCCAGTTTGCCGGGCAGGCCGGCAATATCCAGGGCGCCCTTGCGGCGGGTCATCTCGCGGGCCTTGCGCGCCGCTTCGCGGGCTTTGGCCGCATCGATCATCTTGGTGACAACAGACTTGGCCTCCTGCGGGTTCTCCAGCAAATAGTCGTTAAAATGCTGGCCCATCTCCTGCTCGACCGCGGGCTTCACTTCGGAGGAGACCAGCTTGTCTTTGGTCTGGGAGGAGAATTTGGGGTCCGGCACCTTCACAGAAATAATGGCGGTAAGACCCTCGCGGGCGTCGTCACCAGTGGTGTTCACCTTGTCTTTCTTACCCAAGCCCTCACGCTCGATATAGCTGTTCAGGCCGCGGGTGAGGGCGGCCCGAAATCCCGCCAGGTGGGTTCCGCCGTCGCGCTGGGGAATATTGTTGGTGTAGCAGAAAATGCTTTCCTGGAAGCTGTCATTCCATTGCAGGGCCACTTCCACGGCGATGCCGTCTTCCCGCTGGCTATGGAAATGCAGGACCTTGTTGATCGGCGTTTTGTTCTGGTTAAGAAATGCCACAAAGGCACTCAGCCCCCCCTCATACTCGTAGACCTCCTCTTTGCCACTGCGCTCATCCTTCAGCACGATACGTACACCGGAGTTCAAAAATGACAACTCCCGCAAGCGCTTGGCCAGCACATCGAAGTGAAACTCGATATTGCTGAAAGTGTTCGCAGAGGGCTTGAAATGCACAGTGGTGCCGGTGCTGTCACTCTCGCCGACAACCTCCAGCGGCGCCTGGGGCACACCCTGGTGGTAAGTCTGCTCGTAGATCCTGCCGGCACGGCGGATGGTGAGCTTCAGTTCTTCCGACAGGGCATTCACCACCGAGACACCAACGCCGTGCAGGCCACCGGAGACCTTGTAAGTGTTGTCATCGAACTTTCCGCCGGCGTGCAGCACGGTCATAATAACCTCTGCAGCGGAAACACCCTCTTCCGGGTGAATTTCCGTGGGGATACCGCGCCCGTTATCGGCAACCGAGATGGACTCATCGGGATGAATGGTTATGCGGATCTCATCACAGTGCCCGGCCAGCGCTTCGTCGATGGAGTTATCGACCACCTCGAAGACCATATGATGCAGGCCTGTGCCGTCATCGGTATCGCCGATATACATACCGGGACGCTTGCGCACCGCATCCAGGCCTTTGAGTACCTTGATACTGCTTGAGTCATAGCTTTGCTGCTCTGACATTGATTCGCTCCATTCAACTTATAGTGCGGCCGATGGTTCGGCATTGATATTCCCATGTTCCACGTGGAACACTCTTGGATGATTCCAGGGGGCCTCAAGTCGCTGCCATGGCCGGATTGTCATGCCCTCTTCAATCCCGGTTACAAGAACCTGGCTGGCGCTACGGCTGATCCAGTGGGCAAATACCTGCTGGTTGGTTTCATCCAGCTCTGCCGGCAGGTCATCCACCAGAAATACCGGCTGTGTTCGGTGACGACTCACAAGCTCCGCCATGGCTGTGCGCACAGCACAGACCAGCATCTTCTGCTGACCGCGGGATAAAATATGCTGCGCGGGCTCACCGGCTAGAGTGAACCGAACATCTGCCCTGTGTGGGCCAATGCGTGTATGCCCCAGGGAAACATCCCCCTCGCGGGACTCCTGCAGGGCTGTACACAGATCGGTCTCCTTTCGCCACCCGCGTCGATAACCTATTTCCACAGGACCCGGCAGCCCTCCGGGCAGCTCACACAAGAGCGCCGACACCGCAGATTGAAATTCCTGGAAGCGCCCCTCTCGTAGGATATTCACCCGCTCGCCACTGTGCGCCAGCTGCTCTTCCCAGACAGTAATGGCATCCACAGCGATTTTACCACGACGCAAGAGCGCGTTTCGCTGCCGCAGTGCGATTTGATAGTTTTTCCACTCCCGGGCAAACATTGGTTCCACGTGGAACACTGTCCAATCCAGCAGGCGACGACGCACGCCAGGTCCGCCATCCAGAACGTCAAAACTGTTACTGTTAATCAGCTGTAGGGGAAGGCAGCTGGCCAGTTGGGAACTGGACTCGGCAGGCCTCTGATTGATTCTCGCCCGTCCACTGCCGTCAGTGAGGCGTTCGATCCCCAGGCTGTAGCCTGTCTCCAGTTCAGCGAAAACCGTGAGCCCCCGGCTGCTGTGCTGAATAACAGAGCGGTGCTGACGGGAGCGAAAAGAGCGGCCGGTGGCGAGCATGTGCACCGCTTCCAGTAAAGAGGTCTTGCCTGCGCCATTGGGGCCGCAAAACAGGTTTACCTTCGAATCCAGCAGCAGTTCGGCATGCTGGATATTGCGGAAACCGGCTACCAGCAGGCGGGTCAGCGCCATTGGCACCTTCCCATAAGGGGTACCGGGTATACCCTGGACCGGGGGCTACCAGGTAGTACAGCAGGAACCGCCGCATCAATCATCGCAGCAGTTTCAGTATTGTCAGGACAAATAACGACACCGGTGCTCCCACTACAAACGCATCGGCATAATCACATAGAGGGCGTCACCCTCCTCAGGCTGCTGTAGCAGTGCACTGCTGTTGGCATCCGCCAGGCTGATACGGATCTGATCACTGTGTATGGCACTGGTGACATCCAGCAGGTAGGACACATTAAAGCCTATCTCCAGCGGCTCCCCCACGTAGTCCACTTCTAGCTGCTCTTCTGCCTCCTCCTGTTCCGGATTATTCGCCACAATCTGCAACAGGCCCTCTGCGAGCTGCAGGCGGACACCGCGGTATTTCTCGTTGGACAGAATGGCAGCGCGGGAAAAAGCCTGCCGCAGTTCCTGGCGATCCGCGTAAACCACATTGCCGGTATCCCGGGGCAACACCCGTTCGTAATCCGGAAACTTGCCATCCACCAGCTTCGAGGTAAAGGTGAACTGGCCGCAGGCCACGCGGATATGGTTGTTCCCCAGGACCACCTGCGCCAGCACCTCGCTGTCTTCCAGCAAACGGCCCAGCTCCAGCACTCCCTTGCGCGGTACAATCGCCTGAACCGGCGCAGAGACATTGAGCCCAGGCGCATCCCGGTCACACAGCGCCAGGCGGTGGCCATCAGTTGCAACCGCGCGCAGCTGCTGTGGGCGGCACTCCAGCAGCAATCCGTTCAGGTAATAGCGCACATCCTGCTGAGCCATGGCAAAGCCGGTGGCTTCAATCAGCCGGTGGATCTCCCCCTGGGCAATCTCAAACTGGGTCTGAGCACTGGCTTCCTCCTGGTTGGGAAAGTCCGCTGCAGGCAGTGTGGACAGCTGAAAGCGGCTGCGCCCACTGCGCAACACCAGGCGCTCACCGTCACGCTCAAGATGCAGCTCGGCGCCATCCGGAAGCGAGCGACAGATATCCAGCAGCTTGCGCGCTGGCACTGTCAGCTCGCCTTCCAGTTCCACCTCTCCCACTGCCAGACGAGCGACAATTTCCACCTCCAGATCGGTCCCCGTCAGGGAGAGTTCCCGACCGCTCAATTGCAGTAATACATTGGCCAGGACCGGCAGGGTCTGGCGCTTTTCAACAACTCCGGCTACCAGTTGCAACGGCTTGAGTAGGGCGTCCCGGCTCACAGAGAATTTCATCGGTAATTCCGCCTTGTTTTGTCAGTTATTCAATTAAGTGGTCAAGGACCTTGTCAGCAACTTAACATCCTCGCGAATATCCGCGTCGGAGCTTTGCAGTTCGCGAATCTTGCGGCAGGCGTGTAACACGGTTGTATGATCCCGCCCGCCAAACGCATCGCCGATCTCCGGAAGGCTGTGGTTGGTCAACTCCTTGGCAAGGGACATGGCGACCTGGCGCGGTCGCGCCACGGACCGGCTGCGCCGTTTGGAGAGCAGATCCGCCACCTTGATCTTGTAATACTCCGCCACCACCCGCTGGATATTATCCACACTGACCAGTCGGTCTTGCAAAGCCAGCAAGTCTTTGAGTGCCTCGCGCACCAGTACATCATCAATAGGTCGCCCGGTAAACTGGGCATTGGCGATGACACGTCGCAGCGCGCCCTCAAGTTCACGCACATTGGAGCGGATGCGCTGGGCAATAAAGAAGGCCGAGTCGTGGGGCAGGTCCACACCGAATTGCTCCGCCTTCTTCATTAATATGGCAACCCGGGTTTCCAGCTCCGGCGGCTCCACCGCCACCGTAAGCCCCCAACCGAAGCGGGATTTCAACCGTTCCTCAAGGCCATCGATCTCCTTGGGGTAGCGATCACAGGTGAGGATAATCTGCTGACCACCTTCCAGCAGTGCGTTAAACGTGTGAAAAAACTCCTCCTGGGAGCGTTCTTTTTTGGCAAAAAACTGGATATCGTCAATCAGCAGGGCATCTACCGAGCGATAGTAGCGCTTGAAATCGCTGATTGCATTGAGTTGCAGCGCTTTCACCATATCTGCCACGAAGCGCTCGGAGTGCAGATAGACCACCTTGGCATTGGGGTTGCGCTCCAACAGCGCATTGCCCACCGAATGCATCAGGTGCGTCTTGCCCAGACCCACACCGCCATAAATAAAGAGAGGGTTGTAGGCGCCACCGGGATTCTCAGATATTTGCTGGGCCGCAGCCAACCCAAGCTGATTGGATTTGCCCTCCACAAAAGACTTGAAAGTAAAGTTACGATTGAGGGAACTGCCACTTTTGATGCCCACTTCCCCTTCCGCCTTTCGCGCCGGCGGCTCTGATGGTGCCGTAGCCGCCAGGGGGCTCCTGGCCGGGGAGGGGGGAGCAGAGTCACTCAATACATTTTCTTCAACCACCGCCCCGGCCTGCTGTGGGCGTGGGGTACTTCTGCCACGGCCCCCAAAGCCCTCCTGGGAGGGCTGAAAAGACGCCATAGCTGTCAACCGCCCGGTCGCTACCGCGGCCATTCCCGTGGAAGCCTCAGCAACCCGGTCTGTCTGCACAGCCTCTATGACTTCGGCAGGGGCCTGTACCGGGGCGGGCTGTGGCGCAACACGGGTGCGCTGGAAACGGGCCGGGCGACGCGCTGTGATTTCCAGAGCCACCTGTAGCGGCTGAGCGGGGGAAAACTGATACACCAGTTCCCGGATACGACTCAGGAATTTATCGCCAACCCAGTCCAGCACAAATCGGTTCGGAGCAATCAGGCGCAACTCACCCTCCGCACACCCGGGGTTGACGCGCAACGGCCTGATCCAGGTGTTGAACTGTTGCGCTGGCAGCTCGTCCTGTAAGCAGCCCGCGCACTGCTTCCAAACGGATTCCGTCAA